>JANNPH010000198.1:0-4826 GCA_031399965.1 Gloeobacteraceae cyanobacterium SOY_34_metabat_159
TATTCGGTGCAAACCAGTTTCTTAACCCCGACCCCCAGTCCGCCACACTTTTCCCGCTGTTGACACAACCGGTCAACCTGAGCAGCAGGTACGCCTCGGGCATCGAGCTAACTTCCGACTGGAGGATCACAGAGCAGGTACGTCTTCAGGCAAGCTGGACAAACACCGACGTTCGGGACTATGGGCCGTCCGATTCACTGTCGCAGACCACTTACCCGTTCTATTACCAGTATCAGGACCCTGGAGTGCCCTTCAACAGGGTGGCGGTTGCTCTCAGCTACGCCAACAAAGGGCTGCTGGTTGGCTTGGTAGCGCAATACGACGGCGGCAAGAGGCGGGCGGCGGTGGAAACTGGGCTTCGGGGATCAAGCACATATTTGCCATCCTGGGCAACCCTCGATCTCAACGTCGAGATACCAATTACCCCCTACTTCGTTTTGACGGGTAATGTCTTTAACATCACTGACACCAGCTACGAGTACTTGCCAGGTGTACCGGCACCTGGCACGACATTCCGGGCTGGAGGGCGATTGGAATTTGGTGGATGACACGCACTGTGCTTGAGGCACAATTATCAATTGCAGGACTACAGTCCAAGGACTTCTTATGAAACAAAAACACTACGGTTTTCTTTGTCCTCCAGTTGCAGGCCACCTTAACCCGATGCTGGCTTTGGGGGTAGCTGTGCAGCGGCTCGGTCACAGAGTCACTTTTATCTCTGTACCTGATGCAGAAGCGAAGATCATTCAAGAGGGACTAGGCTACCAGCCGATGGGTAACGAGCCCATCGGCACCGTCAAGGCATCCCTGGCTCGGCTTGCTGAGTTGAGCGAGCTTGAGGCCCTGGCCTATACGTCTGAATTGACCCGGCAGGCCCTTGACATGCTGTGCACCGAGTTGCCCAAGGTGTTGGGACGGATGTCGGTGGACGGCCTGTTCGTAGATCAAGTGGGTATCGGTTGCGAGAGCGTTGCCGAGGCACTGGGGTTGCCGTTCGTCTCGGTAGCTAACTCCTTAGCCCAAAATGGCGAGGTGCGCGTACCGCCCTGGATCTCACCCTGGGACTATGACGATTCGGCTCTAGGGCTGGCACGCAACCAGCTAGGTTACCTGGCCGGATGGATGCTTGGTCAGCCCATACTCTGGCAGCTCAACAGCTACAGGCAAAAATGGGGACTGGTACCGAAGTTCAGTTTTGACGACTTGCTTTCACCTCTAGCTCAACTCAGTCAGCTGGTACAGGGATTCGACTTTCCAAGGTCGGAACTGCCTGGTCACTTTCACTACTGCGGTCCTTTCAGACCTGACCCTTCGTCGAGCCGTGAAGTCATACAGTTTCCTTACGAGCGGTTGGATGATAGACCCCTAGTTTACGCCAGCTTGGGCACAATCCAGAACGGCCGGCCAGAGGTGTTTGAGACAATCGCGCAGGCTTGTAGTGGTTTAGGAGTGCAACTGGTAATGTCACTTGGGGGAGGGAGCTTGGCTCCCGAGTCGCTCGGGGAATTGCCGGGCGAGCCCCTGGTAGTTCGCTATGCGCCGCAGTTGGAGTTACTGGAGCGAGCGAGTCTGGTTATCACCCACGCCGGCTTGAACACGACTTTGGAAGCGCTGAGTCAAGGGGTTCCTCTTGTAGCCATCCCTGTCACGAACGATCAGCCAGGAGTCGCAGCCCGGATTCGCCACTCTGGGGTCGGCCGAACGATTCCTCTATCTGAATTAGGACAGGAGCGGATTCGCCAGGATGTAGCTCTTGTCTTGCGCGAACCTGTCTACAAACAGGCGGCGCTGCGGTTACGCTCCGCCATTCTCAAGAATGGCGGAGCCGCCAAGGCGGCCGAGGTTGGTCTCAACGCTTTGTACTCCAAGCGAATCATGAGCGGCGTTCGTAGCTATGTGCCAGCCTTTAGCGCCCATTTTTCTTGAGGAATGGGAGGGAAGTATGGCCGTCACTTTGTTGACAGTAGGAACCAGGGGGGATGTGCAACCTCTGGTTGGGCTCGGGGTTCGCTTGCGTCAGACCGGACTCGAAGTCCGCTTGGCCACACATGCGCGGTTTGAGAAGTTCGTTACTGATAACGGCTTGGTCTTCTACCCTCTCGAAGGTGATCCACAGGAACTGTGGCACCATCCAGATGGCGAGAAATTTATGGAGTCCGATAGCCTGAAACTTTTGGATTTGATGGCTCGGATTATGCTGCCGGCTGTGGAGAAACTCACCCAGCAGACGCTGACAGCCTGCCGGGGAGCCAGGGCGGTTGTCACTTCCACAAACATGCCGACAGGTTGGCATGTGGCTGAGCACTTGAACTTGCCCTGCCTATTCGCAGGGTTCGCTCCGGCCTGGCCTACAAAATCCTACCCTCACCTGCTCTTTCCTTCCTCGAAGCGAAACAGGCCAAGTTTGTCCAACCTGCTCGGATATTGGACTGTCGAGCAGTATGGCTGGGGCTTATTCCGAAACGAAATCAACCGCGTTCGTAAAAGTTTACTAGGCTTGCCCTCGAATCCGCTCTGGGGTCCTTACCGACAAATAAGACAGTTAAAGACTCCGGTGATGTTTGCTTGCAGCTCCACAGTGGTACCCAAAGCTGAAGATTGGCCAGATTACGTGTCCAATACCGGTTTTTGGTTCCTCGAAGGATCAGATGATTGGGTACCGCCGAGGCGATTGACAGAGTTTCTAGATGCAGGACCGCCACCTATTTATTTTGGTTTCGGATCGATGGGCGGCCGAAAACCGCAACGGCTAGCTGCTGCAATCCTCGAAGCTGTGGTGAGGAGCGGCGAGAGGTGTGTGGTTGCCACTGGTTGGGCGGGCCAGGTCGATGCTCCTCTACCGGAAAGGGTTCTTTGTATTGAAGAAGCACCTCACGAATGGCTTTTGCCCAAGTGCTCCGTGGCTATTCACCACGGAGGTTCGGGCACGACTGGAGCTGCACTGCGTGCGGGGATACCTTCGCTGGTGTTCCCCTTCTTTGGTGATCAGTCGTGGTGGGCGCAGCGCTTGCAGGAACTTGGGTGCGCCCCGCCGCCACAACAGGAAACAAGTCTACAGGTTGACGAACTAGCCGCGCTACTTCGGGTTGTTGCTGGACCCGGTGCGTTCCGGGAGGCGGCTCGTAGGGTGGGCGTTGTGATCCGTCGCGAAGACGGTGTCGGCCAAGCCGCTATTCTGGTCGAGAAAGCGCTCAGATCACCTGGTTACCGGCCCAAGCAATCACCTCTTTCTGGTCCTTGAACCCAGTTTTTTGCAGGATTGCGGTGACGTGTTTACGAATGGCGCTGTGTGAGATATTGAGATCCTCGGCTATCTCTTGGTCGAGCCAGCCTTGAATGAGACGTGCTAGTACATCCTGCTGACGTTCGGTTAAACGCGGCACAACGGGAGGGGCATTTCGGTAAAAGTCCCTTAGTTTGAGTGCGCTCATTTCTAAAACTATGGCCTTCGCCATAACAGAGGTTACCTTTGCCAAAAACTGAAAGGCATTTGACACGTCTCCTTCAGTCCAGGATGCTGCTTCGATTCTTGAAAAGCTGAGCGCACCCCGGATTTTGTTGTCAATCCAAAGGGGCAATAACATGAAACTTTTCTCCGGCCAAGGCCAACGCACATCGGAGCTGACAGGAAAATCTTTGAGGCGATCGGTATCATGCACTGCAAAAGCTACGCCACCAGGCAGGAGGTTTAGCTTTTCAATAACCTCTGGGCCTGTCGGACTGTAGCCATTCACCCTGTATCCCAGTTCAAAAATTGGACGGAAAAATTCGATCGGGCACGGTCCCAAGCGGCTGACAGTCCCCGGTCCGCATGATTCCACAAAATGGAAGCTTTGATCGCCTCCGATCTCTCGTTCCCCCACGCATAAGTGATCGGCACGCAAGAGTTGACGAAATTCGTCTGCCGGCCCTTGCAGCCTCTCCCTGATAGAAGGGAGATTGGCGACCACAAATTTATTGGCCTTCGTTACCTGGGTTGACTCAGCAATTGCGCAAAAGGTATCAACTGGAACTGCAGACAAATCGTTCAATGCATCTTCTCCTGCAAGCATTTTGAGTCTTGCGAGATGTGCAGGTAATCGGTCGTCGCGTTGTTTTTCCCTTCTTTTGCGCAGATCGTGCAATTCCATATTCACCGGCAGCGGACAGCACCTCAGATATTACAAGACAATCGCTTTCTTAATGCACTACACAGAGCAAAGTAGTGAAGGGGTAGGTCGATGGTGTCAAGATTGACACCTGTCAATCTTGACACCTGTCAATCTTGACAATATGCAAATTGCTATTCCGCCACTACAGTGTTTTATCAAAGTAGCTATCTTCAACCACGGGTGAGCCAAAAGCATGTCTAGCCGCAGATATTTGAGATACCAAGCGCGGATTCCTGCACAACGACTTTTGTACAGAAGCTACGCCGTTGTTGTAGAGCGCGATGAAGAACAGATCCTCATGAGAATTACTGGCAAGAGAGGGGTATGGTTCTTTTGGGAATTGCCGCCACACACTACTGCATTAAAAGCACTCTCAGTCGCTCTCAAGGCCATCCGTAGTGGCCTGAAACTGGAAGAGGCTCTGTCTCTAGAAAAAAAATGCGCTTAGCTCGCAGCAATGAGCAGTTCATGCGCCGGTTGAGAGTGAGGAACTTTAGACCCACCGCATCTGTGCGCTTCTGCCAGGAAGGCATCCCTAGCCACCCCGCTCAAGTGCAACAAGATGAACTGCAAGCCCACCTCGTACTCGACAAAAAGATCTCTCTGGGGCTGCAAGGCTGGCAAAACTGGTTCAGCCATCAACTTCCCATTCCGGCCGACACGTCCGGAGATTTT
>JANNPH010000213.1:0-2352 GCA_031399965.1 Gloeobacteraceae cyanobacterium SOY_34_metabat_159
AGTATTGACGATCACCTGGTCGTTGCCGGTCGAGTTGTCGTTGACGAGCACGACCACCGGCTTGCCGCCCCCTGCGTAGGAGGCGAGGGCATCGTTGAGGGTCTCGGAATTGGCATCAAGCTTACCTTTATCGAGATCGGCAATCGATGCGGTGTAGTCGTCGTACCAGGTGAGCTGCACCTTTACGCCATTCTTCTTAAATAGACCGACTTCCTCGGCGACCTGCCAGGGAAACCAGCCGGGCCAGGCACTGAACCCGAGCCGGATGGGCGGCAATTCCTGCGCCTGGGCAAGCGGTCGTCCGCAGCCACCGAGGGTCAACGAAAGCACCAGCACAGCCAGACTGCCCACGACAGCCCGCCGCCCGCTCGATTGAGCTGCAAACCATTTCTGAAATCGAAACATAGTATTCCTTCTAAAAAGCGTCGTGATCTGGTTCGTCAGTAGGTGAGCGGGGCTGGTTCACACCAGCGTTCGGGTCGGACGAGCCAATCGGGGTCAATCATCCGCACTCCTGCTGTCGGTGCGACGACGCCATCGACCCGAGAGACGGCCAGGGCGACCTGCACCGCTCCTGAGTGGACGAGCACGTAGCGACCAACGGAGGAGCTGGCCTGCCCGAGCAGGCTTGCCAGGTCGAGGACCCAGACCAGGTTGCCCCGCCAGTTGAGCAGGCCGAGTACGGGCGCACCCCGACCACCCACCGGCGTCACCAGGTCGGCGGTCGCCTCAAAGATTTCGCCCGTGGCCTGCACCGGAATGAGCAAGGTCTCAAGGCCCGCTACGCATTGCAGAAAGGACTCCTGCTCTAGCGCTTGCTCATCCATCCCGGCCCTCCTTGAGGGCAGCCTCGATGGTGCGCAGGAGTTGCTCGGTCGTGACAGGCTTAATCAAGTAGGCCGAAGCCCCCTGGCGCAATCCCCAGGCCTGGTCGTACTTGAGTGCTTTGCTGGAGCAGATCACGATGGGGATCTTGCGGGTGCGCGGGTCCATCTTGACGCGGCGACAGACGTCAAAGCCGCTCATCGACGACATCACGATGTCGGTGAGCAGCACGTCCGGCAGTGCGTTGTCGCGCAGATGGGCCATCGCTTCCTCCCCAGAGTTGACCGCCTCGACTTCGAGGCCGTTGCGGCTCAACCAGCTGCTGTAGACCTGCCGTTCGACGGCGTTGTCTTCGACGATCAAAACTCGTTGCATGGGTATCTCTGTGAAGGTAATTACGAGGTGTGCAGGGCAAGGGGAACAGCTGGCACCTGGGGTTCGGGCCGGATGATGCCGTAGCGCCTGAGCACGGCGAGCAACTTCTCTTCCTGGACGGGCTTGGTCAGGTACTCGTTGGCGCCGACGAGGTTGGCGCGCACCCGGTCAAACAGGCCATCCTTGCCGGTTAGAAAAACGATCGGTATATCGCGCATGACCGGAGAGCGCCTGAGGAACTTGCACATCTGATAGCCGTCGATTTCAGGCATCGAGATGTCCAGAAAGACCAGGGCAGGCTGTTCGCGCAACACCTGGCTCAGGGAGGAAAGCGGTTTGTCGATGTAGAGCGTGCGCAAACCGGCGCGCGCCAGGATCATTTCGACCGTCTTGCCGATAGTCGGGCTGTCGTCGATACAGGCGACGAGTCTACCCAGGGTGGGCGGCACAAAGGCGACATCGCCGAGAATGCCCTGGTAGACGAGCGGTGCGAGGATGCGGGCAAGGTCGAGGGGCTTGCGCCGCAACCGGTAGGCCACGGTCGAGAGGGGCATGTTGCCGTCGAGGAGTCTGCTGAGGTGTTCTGACAATTCAGCTGCAACGGCTTCGCCAAGGCGGTCAGGTGCCTGGATGTAGAGTCTTTGATCCATCGAATGGATGTGCGGCCGGAGTTTCTGCCACTCGGCGCGCTGGACCTCGGCCTCCCGGAGCATGAGCAGGGGCGGGACAGCACTCAGCTTCGGCTCTATGGCCGGCCCGGCCAGCCACCGGTACTCAGCCTCACTGACAAAGAGCAATTCGACCAGGGCGAGCAGGATGAGAGCGGTCACCGCCTCGAAAGTCTGGGAGCGGCTGAGCAACTTGCGCTGTAGCAGCATGCAGAAAAGAGCATGCTCGGGCACGGCATGGGCCGTCAGCCGAGCGAGGGCACCCTTCACATCGATGTTGAGCCTCTGGCGCAGGAGTTGATGTTCGATGTGAGTCTGCATACCCCGCATCGTCTTCGTCACGAAGCTCAACCGGCCTTCCTGCCAGTAGAGCGTCCACCCCTGCCCCCCCGGTTGCTCAAAGAGCAATGTCCCGGTGAAATGATTCTGTTGGGCCTGCTTCAGCAGAGCGACTATCGGAGTCCCACTCAAATTTCCATTGCGC
>JANNPH010000215.1:0-1938 GCA_031399965.1 Gloeobacteraceae cyanobacterium SOY_34_metabat_159
GAATTGCTCCAGGGAGGCAAGAGCACTGCCCTTCTTTATCGACCCAAGCGGACCGGCCCCCTGATAAGTGCCGCACCTACGAGGATCTGTCCAGTGATCTGGCCATCGATCGCGCTGAAGCTGACACCGCGCACTGCAGCCACGGCTTTGAACGATTTATAGATGTCCTTTGCTTCGATCACTGGACAGATCCTCGTAGGTGCGGCACTTATCAGGGGGCCGGTCCGCTTGGGTCGATAAAGAAGGGCAGTGCTCTTGCCTCCCTGGAGCAATTCGTCTCCAGCCCCTTCACACTGCCCTTTTTGAGGAAGGAATTCAGCACCAATGGAATACAGCCGCGAATGGCGACGATATGCCCCTGCCCTGGCACCACCACTTGCAGGCTATTGGGGAGTGTGCGGGCAGCCAGAGCCGCATTGGCAGGTGGCGTGACTGGGTCCGCCTCACCCGATAGCAACAGCACCGGCACATCCGAGCGGACCGGATCTTTATAGCCGACCGGTAAGGGTGCGCGTGGCCAACTGCGGCATCCTTTTATGAAAAGTTCTGTCCCCAGGGAGCCGAGGTAAGTGCCTTTTCCTGAATCAGGCTTGATAAAAGGCGCATCCTCAGCACAGACGACTGAATAGTACATCCCGTCGCTGAAACCCTGGCTAAACGTGCCCACGGCCAGTTGCGATTGGGCGGCAAGCTGCCGGAAGTCGTTGCTCAAGTAGGTGCTGTGAATCAATAGCGGCAGCAGAGTCACTGTTTCCGGAGCATAACTCAGCAGGCGGACGGTACTGGTGAGTGTGTCTCGGCTCACAGTGACTGTGAGCGGCCTGTCGGTGAGTGGGTCATTGGTGGCCGTCTTCACCGGCTGCCGTTCGAGCCGGGAGAGCAGGGCTTGAAATTCCGGCCTGAGGCGGGTGAAAGCAGCGGCACAACTTTGCTCGGCAGCACAGCGCTGAAAGGCAAGGTCTAAAGCGCGCTCGGCGTCGCGGGCCGCCGTTTGCCCGAGGTTCCAGTCAGTCGGAACTACACCATCGAGGATCGCGGTGCGCACCCGGTTCGGGTAGGAGCGGAGGTAGACGAGGGCAGCACGCGTACCGTAAGAACCGCCGTAGAGGTTGATCTGCTCGTAGCCTAGGGCGGCACGCACCGCGTCGAGGTCGGCCATCGCAACCGGGGTCGTGTAGAGTTTGAGGTCAGCTTTCAGCGTCTTCTGGCACGCTGACAGCAGCGCGACCGCCCGATCTAAGTTGAGGCTGGTTTGCGGGTTGACCCGTGGACACCGCAGCGGGTTCGAGCGACCCGTACCCCGCTGGTCTAGCAGAACAATGTCGCGCTCCTGATTAATCCGACTAAAAGCAGCGAGGGTCTGGATGAAGGCCTCCGTCGCTGCCTGTCCGGGGCCGCCTGCCAGCATAAAAAGCGGGTCGGGTACCGTCTTGCGTCCAGTCGCCGGCAGTACCGCGAAGTGGATGCCAATCTTGCGGCCGGTGCGGCTTTCACGGTTCTCAAACACCGAAAGCTTGCCACACTTTGCATCGAGCCGTTCCGTCTGGCCAGGTGCTGACAACTGGCACGATTCAAGCGAAACCTCACGGCTCTGCTTTGCCTCTCGGGTGGCAGTACAGGCACTGAGCAGAGTCGCCGCGAACAGCGCCATGGCCAGATGCACGGGGAACGAAAACCTTGAGAACATTGCCTCAGTGTAGAGAAAAAGCCCGCAGTGAGAAACCTGGAACTTACGGAGTCCTTCTCAGTATTTCCGCCCAGTTGTTTGCGCTCCGTCGTCACCGACTAGACAACCGCCATCATGGGCAAGAAGCCAGGGTAGACCTCGCCGCCGTTTCACTGCACCGTGGCGCTGGGCTGAAGTGGGTCTTCTCTGTTCCTTGCATTGCCTGGTACAGCATCTACTAAGGCTGGTCGGCTTTTCAGCGCCGCGATTTC
>JANNPH010000249.1:0-20091 GCA_031399965.1 Gloeobacteraceae cyanobacterium SOY_34_metabat_159
GGTTACGCACCTTACTTCATGCCCCTGGCCCTGGTTGCTACCCTGCTGGGTGCGGTCGGGTTCTATCTGGGTCAACGTCAGGCGGGCATCGGCCAGGAACAGGCCCTGGGAGGCGTCTTCCTCGGCACGCTCTACTTCCTGCACTGGTTCCCGGTGATCGTGGTGAAACTGGCCCAGATGGTGCTCTCGCCCAAAAAGCTCGTCTGGGTCAAGACGGCGCACCAGGGCAGTTAGGCTTCTTGCGCCTTCAAACCACGGTCATGGACGAGCACAAACGGTCGCACGATCAGGGCCTGATAATGGCGTTCAGTCCGGTTGCGTTCATCGATCTCAGCTTCGAGCGGTTTGTAGAGCAGGCCGTCCTCGATCCACCGGGTAAAGCTTGCTTTGTCGTCGTTTGCCAGGGCAACACCCACATCGACCAGGGCCAGTTCGCCCGAGACGATGACCACACGGCCGCTCAGCGCATGAATCGTCAGTTCCGACCACTCCGCGACATCAACCATCTCTGCTAACCGCTCTCGCAACTCCGACATTCCCGCTCCTCCGGTTCATCGTTCTCGATTCTGCCCTACCCGAGGGCCGCGAGTCCCCACACAGGCTGTCTTGACGGTATCCTGAGGAGTGATTTGAAAGGGGCTGCTTGTGAGTCGTGTGCAGGCGAAGTCGAGGCCAAGACCGTGGCCGCGTAAAGCAATCATTCGGCTATCGGCTATCGCGGCTGTACTCAGCGCAGCGATTGGAGCCGGGGTCGTCTTCTTGACCCAACGTCCTGTCGAGCCCCCGGTCACAACCCTGAGTACCCTGCCAACCCCGATCGCAAGCACTTCTCCCGAGGTGACGACTCCCGGACCGGAGGCGATTTCTGCTGCTGCCCGCCTTGCCCGCGTGCCCGTGATCATGTACCACGACATCGTCGTCGGTGAGAAATCGGTCTGGTTTGACACCACGGTCTCCGAATTTCGAGAGCAGCTTGAAGCGATTCGTGAGAGCGGTGCGACACCCATCACTATCGACCAGCTCTACGAACATCTCAAAAATGGCGCTGCGCTACCAGCGAAACCGATCTTGCTCACTTTCGACGACGGCTACCTCGGACACCTCGAAAACGCCTATCCGCTTCTCCAGGAATACAAATACCCGGCGGTATTTTTTGTGCACACGGCCTACGTCGGTGTCCGCACCGGCAAACCGCACATGACCTGGGAAGACTTGCAGCGCATCGACAAAGAGGGTCTGGTAGCCATCGAGCCCCACACAGTCACCCACCCCGGCGACCTGCGCGAACTGTCGGATAGCTCTCTGGAGCGCGAGCTGGTGGACTCGAAACGGCTCATGGAAGAAAAACTGGGCCACCCGATCAACTACCTGGCCTACCCGGTCGGCAACCAGGACGAGCGCGTACGCGAGGCGGCGATTCGGGCCGGTTACAAGATGTCTTTCACGATGGACCTGGGCTACGCCGGTCAGTCGGGGAGCCTGCTTGCGGTTCAGCGCTTTATCGATTCGCGGATGGCCCTTGCCCTGGCAGGTATCGGCACCAAACCTGACGGGCGCGTCAACTTGAATCTGCCGGTCACCCGCCACGAGGGCACTTTCGAGCGGGTAAAACTGGCCTGGCTCTCGGGCGGCAACTACTCCACCAACCACGCCGAGGGCCGCTACCCGGTGGGCACCTTTGTCGAGCGCGAACGGGCCGTGGGCGGCATCAACGGCGGCTTTTTCGCTTTCGCCAAGTTGCGTTCGAGCAACAGCGAAATGGTCGGCCCTTACCTCGCTCAAAATGAAGGCACCTTCTATCCGGGGGCACCGCAGTTCGACAAGTCCCTGCGCGGCAGGCCGGTGGTGCTCATCAGCGGCACATCGGTCCGCTTTGTACCCTTCAGCCCCGAGACTTTCAATACCGAGGCAGGCGCCCGCGCCTATCTCCCCGACCTCTCGGACCTCTTTGTAGCCGGAGTCTGGCTCGTCAACGACAGTAAAGCGCTCACCACCGAGCAAATCGACCAGTTCAAGCTCTCCAACCACACCGAATTTCGCCGCCGCGCCTTCATGGGCATCGACCGGGCGGGCCGTCCGACGATTGGGGCCACCCTCTCCAACGTCAATGCCACCCAGCTTGCCGCCGCCCTGGCAGCCTCCGGTATGCGCGAAGCGGTCCTGCTCGACTCCGGGTTTTCGACCTCACTGATGTATAAGGGACAGGTCCTCGTCACCGGCCACACCGACCGGGGCATCCCGAGCCGCATCATCCCGCATGCGGTCCTGGTCCACCCGCCGCTCTAGATGCGGCAAACCTAAAGTTGCGGTTCCACTTCGAGTGCGACGCCGAACGAGAGAAAGGCAAGGCTGCCCTCGCCGGTATTCGTGCAGGCGTGGGGAGTGGCGGCCTGTACCAGAACGCAGTCGCCTGCGCCCACGGCAAAGCTCGTCTCTCCAAGCGTGAACTGCCCTTCACCCTCCAGAAAATAGAACACTTCTTCCATCGTCGGGTGACTGTGAGCACGAAATCCTTCCTGGGGAGCCAGGCGCGCATGGTTGAGCATTTTTAGATTCGAGCGCGTGTCGGCGTCTTTAAGTAAGACGCGCTTTTTGAGATGCGGGTCGTGGCTGACAGCAACGGGCTCGATTTCATCCAGATGCACTTTCATTCGCTCAACCTCCAGGAGTGGCCAATCTTCGGGAAACGGTCGCTATGCCCGACTCGGCAGGGGTTGCCTATCAGGCTTGTCATGACACGAATCTTAACTCGCCTTCTGCCAGACTCGGCTCCTGGAGCGGTTTTTTGCGGGTCATTGATTCCAGAATGGATAGAGTCCAGTCAGGCGTGACCGATTTAATGAGCATATTTTCAGTGCTGTCCCACTTCTCTGCCGTTCACTGTATTGCTATCTGCGCTGTTTTAGTCCCGGTAAACCTGCTGGTGACGCTGCAGACGCTGATATTTACCGGACTGCGCTTTCCGGCAGTGTACGCGCAGGTTTCTACTGGACTGGCTGCTCTGTGCACCCTGGCGATGGTGCTGCACGTCTATTTCTGGTTTGCGATGGGCGTGGTGATGATGCCCACTTTTATTTTGCTCGGGCTTGCCCTGATGTGTCTGGGCGTAAATCTTTTAACTCTTGCTTACCCAGCAGTGGTCGTTCGCTTAGCCGGGGTGTGCGAGTCGGCGTTTACTGAAATTCCCGGCTTCATTGCCCGCCTCAAAACGACCAGTTAAGCGTGCTTGAGCTGCCGGACCTGCGGCTCGACTGTGGAAACCACGTCCACGATGTTGTTGAGGCAGTTTACCAAAGGATGCAGAGGCCGTGTTTAAAAATGCAGTTCCAGACAGCCCGACCAACCCTCAAAGTTGATGTGGTCTCAACAGCCAGGGCCAGGTATACAGGTTCTTGCCTGGGTGAGAACTGTCCTTCCAATTGACGGCTGAGTCGTTGTGAAGGCGTTTACACTGTCGAAAAACTACCGGTATCGCCTGTAGCGATCAGGACCCTGAAATTTCATCCTCCGGTCCTTCGTCGAGTAGCGCGGTCGCTACTACAAGTACGGACCTGCATCGCTTCGTGAGCGAGGACCCGATAGGTTTCGCGGGCGGGGACAGCAACTTTTACCGCTATGCCGCCGTCGGCGAAGGGGTAGAATGTGGTCACAAATGGTCACAACGAGGCAGCGTAGATGAGATTTTTGGGAGTGCGCGAGTTCCGGGACAAGGCAAGCCAGCATCTAGCGGCTGGGGAAGTCCTGGGTATCCAGAGCCACGGTCGCCTGATCGGGGTCTATGTGCCGGTGAAGTTGCCGGATCCACAAAAAGTAGCGGACCTGGCGAGGCGGCTTGCCGAACGGGTGGAGCAAGTGAGCGCCGAAACGGGCTTGACGGAAGAGGATCTCACGGAGTTGTTCGGCTCTAAGACCGCTTCGCCCGACCGGACCGGTGCGGCTCGTCGCTGATGCAAATGTGTTGATTGGTCGCCTGCTGGGCAGCCAGGGTCGGGCGATCGTCACACATCCGGAAGTGGAGCTGTTCGTTGCAGCGAAGGTTTGGGAAGAAGCGTTGCACGAGTTGCCGAAGCGGATCGAGGGTATTGTGCGCGGGGGCAGGCTCAGTCGTATTCAAGCGGAGGGGCTTGCCGACGACGCAGTGGCCTTGGTCGAGGCAATGGTCACCCTGGTCGAGGCCGACATCTATCTGCCCTACAAGGGCGAGGCGACCGCCAGGGTGCCGTCGGACCCTCAAGACTCTTGCACTGATGCTGGATGCGGCAATCTGGACAGAGGACCGGGACTTTTTCGGTTGTGGTCTTCCGGTCTGGACAACAGGAACTCTTGTGGTCCATCTCGCGATGCGAACATCGCCCTGAAAAGTACGCAGTGCACATCCAGACCTGATGTCAAAAGGGACTTGCTTTCAAGGCGGCTTCCTTGATTCGAGGCCTGCGAGAGTTGTCTCCTGTCTGCGATTCATCGAATGATGAAAAACATTAGGAGCGGCGGTAGATTTTGCCGTCCTTCATGACGAACACCACCCGGCGTAGAGCACCGATCTCGCGGGTCGGGTCGCCGGTCACTGCAATCAGGTCCGCTTTCAGGCCGCTCTGCACTGTACCGATGCGGTTTTCCATGTGCAGCAGGCGGGCATTGACCTGGGTTGCAGCCTGGAGCGCGGCGGCGGGGGGCATACCGTACTCGACCATCAGTTCCAGCTCGCGGGCGTTGTCGCCGTGGGTAAAGACGCCCACGTCGCTACCGGCACAGATAATCACGCCTGCAGCAAGGGCGCGTTTGAAACTGGCGCGCTTCTCGACAATACGGGCCGGTTCCGGGTCTACTCCCGGCCGGAAGCCCCGGTAGCGGGAGATGGCCTCAGAGGCAGTGAGGGTCGGGCAAAGGGCAACGCCCCGCTTCGCCATCGACGCGAAAACCTCGGCAGTACCGCCATCACCGTGCTCAATCGTCTCAAAACCGGCAATAACCGCCCGTTGCATCCCCTCCGGAGAACTGGCATGGGCGACGGCGGGCCTGCCGCTGCTTCTTGCCGTCTCGACCATCAGGGCCAGTTCTTCCGCAGAAAAAGTCGGGCGCGTCTCCCCTGCCGGTCCCCAGCGGTAGTCAGCATAAACTTTCACCCAGTCGGCCCCTTTGCCAATCTGGTCGCGCACAACCCGGCGAATACCATCCACACCGTCCGCTTCCTCGGCTCCCTGGGGCACCGCGAAGGAGGGGTCGAAGCCTTTCGGGCCGTAAGATCCTGTCGCCACGATGGCGCGAGTGGTGACCACCAGCCGGGGACCGGGGATGATGCCCTGGTCGATGGCCTGCTTGAGACCGACATCGGCGTAACCGGCTCCCTCGGTGCCCAGGTCCCGGAGGGTAGTGAAGCCTGCCATCAGCGTGGCGCGGGCGTGCACGGTGGCGCGGGCGATACGCACGGTGAGCGGTTCTTTGAGCACCTGATCATCCCAACTCGCTTCGTTGTAGGGGTGCAGCAGGAGGTGCGAATGCAGGTCTATCAGGCCCGGCAGCAGTGTCGCACCTGGGAGAGCGATAGTCTCGGTGCCAGTGGGAGCTTCGACCGTTGCTGCGGGTCCTGCCTTGATAATCCGGTCGCCCGTGACGAGGACTACCCAGTCGCGGTGCGTTTCTTTGCCGTCGTAGACCAGGGCCGGCTTTAACAAGTAGCTCGGTCGCACCTCCGCTCTACCGGGCACTGCTGGGAAGATCAAGGCCAGGGCCAGTAGAGTCAGCAATAGACGCATACGAAAGCCTTCAAACGAGACACAGCAGCTAATCTTAGTCCCACCCCGGTGATCAGACTGTTCTTTGTCCTGTTGCATCAAAAAAGCCGCCGTGCAGGTCTGTCCTGCACGGCGGCTGGGATGTAGTGGAGACTAGCGCGCCGCTCGGCTTCTGGGGCCAGCGGGCTCAGTCGAAGTCAGGACGAAAGTGCCGCGGCCGTGGGTGAAGGCCGCAAGGCGGGTCGTGGCGGTCGAAGCGGCGACGTTCCGGGCAATTTGCAGCTCGAAGACGGCCACGTTCGGCAGGCCGCTCTCCGGCTCGAAGCGGGTCCAGGCGGTACCGCCGTCGGTGCTGTACCAGACGCCGAGGTCAGTGCCCACGAACACGTTGGCGGGTGTGCCAGGGTCAACCGCGACGGTGTTGTGGGGCAGATCCACGGGCGGGCTGACGTTTGCCCAGCCAGGAGCGGCGGCGAGGGCATTCAGCGACTTGAAGAGGTGGCCCGGCTGGCCGGGAGTGCCGGCGTCGAAGCCCGAGACGGTCACGTAGAGGACGTTTGCGTTGGTCGGGTCGAAGGCGAGGTCTGTGACGTTGCGGTTGGGAACAGCGTTGGCCGCGTCGATCACAGTCCAGCTGACGCCGCCGTTGGTGGTCAGTTGCAGTTGACCGTTGGCGGTGCCGACTGCGTAGGTGTTGCAGGTAGCATCGGACGCGGCGAAGGCCAGGGCCGTGATCCCCGAGGCCAACTCAGGACCGTTAGACAACCAGGTCGGAGCAGTCACTCCAAAGAAGTTGTTACTGCGCCAGAGGTTGTCGGTACCGGCGATAAAGACGTTGTCGTTGGCCTGACACTTCTCGAAGCGCGCGACGAAAGGCGCGTTGGTGCGGTTGATGCCCGAGATGGCACTGCTGAAGGACAGGCCGCCATTCAGGGTGCGCTGGATGCTCAGGCCCTGGGAAGAGACGGCCCAATCGGTGTTGGGCCGGGTCGTGGAGATCGCGTTGTCGGTGCCGTCTCCCCCGGCAATCCAGGGCCAGGCGTCGCCGCCGGTCCACTTCATGGTGCCGTTGTCCTGGGAACCGCCGAGAGCAAAGGCCGGGTCGGTCGGGTGAATCGAGCCGTCGTAGAACTGGGTGAGCGAAAGATTGGTGTTCAGATCGCTCCAGGTTGCCCCGCCGTCGGTCGTGCTCCAGATGCCGCCGTCGTTGGCGGAGAGCAGGCGGTTTCCGACCCATTCGAGGGCGTGCTGATCGACGTGGATGCCGTTTTGGGGACTGCTGGAGGTCAGGCTTATCTCACTCCAGGTGGTGCCGTTGTACTTGTAGAGTTCGATGCCCCCGGCGTAGAGGATGTCGGGGTTCGCCGGGTCTACTTTTATCTCGTGACTGTACCAGCATTGAGGTTGGGAACTGTTGAAGGCACGGTTCCAGCCGCAGTAGCCGAGGGTGCCGGTGCCGTTGTCGGTTGCCCCGGTGGCAATCCGTGTCCAGGTTGGAACGGGGGCGCGGGCGTTATCGGTTCGCCAGAGCCCCAACAGGCCGCTGTCGGTGCCGATGTTGTTAATTGCATCCTGGATGCTCACGTAGAGCACGTTCGAGTTGGAGGGAGCGATGGCGAGCTCCACCCGGCCGATTCCGGCTGTGAGCGAGTCCCAGGGGCCGACGAGCCGCGTCCAGGTGTCGCCGGCATTGCGGGTGCGGTAGACACCGTTGAGGGTGCTGCCGAAGATTTCGCCGATGCCGACGTACTGAATCTTGTAGGCGAGCGGATCGACCTCGATATCGGTGGCCCGGCCGGGGAGCTTCTGAGTCCAGGTTGCACCGCCGTCTACCGACCTGTAGATGCCCGTGGCACTCTCGGGCGGCGAGGAGGTGGCGGCACCGCGACCGGCGATACCGCGGGAGGTGGCGGCGACTATGAAGTTGGGGTCGGTCGGAGCGACTTTGATATCGCTGAAAGTGGACCGGTTAAAGACAGAAGTGCCGAGCAACTGCCAGCTTGTCCCACCGTCGGTGGATTTGAGCAGGCCGCCGCCGGCGTAGGCATCTCCAGAAAAGACCGCCTCACCGGTGCCGACGTAGATCGTGTTGGAGTCGGTCGGCGCGATGGCAATCGCACCGGTGGCGAGTGAGACCTGGGCGTCGGTCTTGGGTGTCCAGGTTGCCCCGGCGTTGGTCGTCTCCCAGACACCGCCCTGGGCTCCACCGACGAACCAGCGGTTGGGGTTGGCCGGGTCCACGGCGATGTCTGCGATCCGGCCGCTCATCGGCCGGGTGTTGCCGGTTGTACCGATCTGGCCACCGGTGATCGGGGCGGGACCAATATTCACCCAGTTGGTGCCGATTGCCAGTGGGGACTGGGTAACGGGCCGGTTGCGCCTGGCCTCGTCAATTTGCCGGTGGGCGCGCAGGAGCGCATCTTTCGGGATGTCGCTTAGTGGGAAAGCACGCTGCTGGAGAAGCCACCAGGCGCGCAGGAAGGGCTTGCGCCCGCTCAATTGGGGAAAGTCGAACGGGTCAGGTGCGACATTGGCCGGTTGCGCCTGGGCAGCGGCTGTGCCCAGGGTCAGGACGGCTGCCGAGATGAGCCCTAGATATCTCAGTGAAATCTTCAAAATGAACTCCTACCTATACTGAAAATTGGACAGCCACCAGCGCACGCCACGCGTATCACCTGTGAGTTCGATGGTTGCTTCGATCACTTTGCCCACCGGGATCGCTCTGCCGCTCTTTGCAAAAGCCTCGACTTCCTGACCCGGCTGGATCAGGCTCTCAAGGCCAGGCTTGAAGGGATGGGCTTTCAGGATGACTAACCTGACCTGGACACCCTCACCGACTGGTACCGAGTCCCGCAGCACTCTCGCCGTGATCTGGCTGGCATTGGCCGGAACCGGACCGGGCGGAGGCATCTGAGCCGCAACCGGTATTCCTGCCGCTGCGGCGACAAGCATGACGGGCAAGACTCTCCACGGCGTCACAGTAAATTCATCCCACGATGGACCTATCGAAAACACGGAAAATCCAGGCCCAAGGGATTGTATCGGCCTTACGCACCATCTAAAGAAGTTGACACAACTCTTAAAGGCCAGTCTGCCGACAGCGCTCCGGCCAAATTGCTTCATATAGTGGTGCGCACAGTGGGCGCACCGGCTGGAGGCGGGAGTACCAATACTGCTCCCCAGCAGATTAGAACAGGGCGGTGGGTTGCATCACGACGAGTTGACCGATACCGACTCCAAGGCGTCTGGCGGCGTTGTCGCCGTCGAAGACGAGTTGCACGAAGCCGTGGCTTGCGACCTGGGCCTGCAGTTTGCCGCCGTCGCGGTTGCAACTGGCGAAGGAAAACAAGAAGCGATGGCCGCTGATGCGCACGTCCCAGGAGCGGTCGAGTACCCATTCACCGGGAATGTTGGTAATCAAGTTGCCGAAGCGATCCACTTTCTGGACCTGACCGTGGATGCCGTCGGCGGTGCGGTTGGCCAGATCGACTGCGAATCGGACCAGTGTACTGGGATCGATGGGCGCGCCGAGGCTTGAAAGCGGTCGGGTGCGGGCGAGGTGGGCAGCGGCCGGCGCATAGATGTCGCGTCCCCGGAACATCCGGCCGAGGGCCGGCAGTACGGTCAATTCGACCGCTTCGATTGCCGGTTCAATGTCGAGCACTCCATCAAATAGACCATTGTCGGGGCCGACGAAGAACTGGTTGGCCGTCCGGAAGGCGACTGCCCGCTGCCCGGCCGTTGTTCCCGGATTGACGAGCGCCAGATGCACAGTCCCACTCGGGAAACTGCGGTAGGCCGTCATCAACTCGAAGCGGGCTGCCAGTAGATCCTGCGGCTTGATCTGATGGGTCAGATCGACCAGGACTGCCTCCGGGGCGAGGGTGTGCAACGTGCCTTTGATTACGCCGACCGTGCTGGTTTCAAGCCCGTAGTCGCTGAGGAGGGTGATGATTGCCATCGGGCCATGTCCAGGTATAAATCGCTACTCCTAGAGTAGGGCCTGGTTTCAGCAATTGTCACTACTGGCCACGGTGCGATCAGCCTGGACGCGGATTAGCCGCTGCACGGCGGCGAGGGCACGGTTCAATTCCCAGTTGTGCCGTTCGGGGTGCTCTAGATGCGCTTGCTGCTCCTCTTCGATCATGCGCACGTCGTCGCGGATAAGCCCGTCGAGCAGACGCCCGGCAGAGCCGTAGAGGCTGTCTTTGACCAGGCGACGCCAGGATTTGGGCAGGCGGTGCAGGTCTTTGAAGGCTTCTAGCGACGTGAAGTGTACCAGGTAGGCGCGGGTCGAGAGGGCGCTTTGCGGACAGAGTAGGCAGTAGAGCCTGAAGTCCTGGCCCAGGGTGGATTGCCAGTGGGGGTAGACGTAGCTGACGTCGAGCGGTTCCGGGTGGGGCGAGCGCAAGGCCGGGATAAAGAGCTGGGCCACCGACCAGATGCGGTCGATTCGGTAGAAGCTCTCGGCCCGGTAGCCGGCATCGACGCGCTCCGGTCCTTCCCGGATAGTCAGCAGCTGAGCGTCCCCCCAGGCCTGGTAGGAGTTGTGCAGGGGACCGTGGTACATATCCATCAGGTTTTCGACCACGTAGGAAAAGTGCGCCCGGCACTCGATTATCGAGACGCTGGCGATGTAGTTGAGATGGTCCCACTCGGGAATGGCCAGGGGCGCACTGGCCTGAGCCTGCTCGGGGTCTCCGCCGAAAAGCCAGACAAAGCCGTCGCGCTCGCAAGTTGCGTAGGTCCGCACCCGGCAGCGGGGCGGGCTCTCGGTGTAGGGCACCCGCGTACACTCGCCCGCTCCCGAAAAGTGCCAGCCGTGATAAGCACATTCGAGGTCGTCGCCCTTGACCCGACCGTGGCTGAGTTTGACGAGTCGGTGTGGGCAACGGTCTTCGAGCGCCTGCACGCGGCCTCGCTGGTCGCGAAAGAGGACGATGGGCTCCCCCCAGAGGGTCACGGCGAGTGGACGGGCCTTGAGGTCTCGGCTCAAAGCAGCTACGTACCAATGATTGAGATTGGCCGGCAACTGCCTGAGGTCGGCCTTCATGGTTCAAACAGGCCGGTCAAAGGCCGCAGGGCACCCTGGGGGATCACCGAGTGCAGGACGCGGCGTTGCAGTCCCTCGCGCTGCAAGATGGCATTTGCCGCGAGCAGGCCACTGCTGGTGGCACGCTCCATCAGGCCGCAGGGAAAGGGCATCTTCACCCAGTCACCAGCAAAGAGCAAGTTGGTGCAGGCGGTGACGGTCTCGGGCCGCTCGCCGTAGCTACCGGGTGGGTAGCCGGAAAAGTTCTTCTGGTTGAGTAGTTCGCGGTGCAGCACTTTTGCCTTTTCCAGTTCGGGCACGATTTCAAACAGCTCGGCCTCGAAGGTGGTAAGGAGCGACTGCTGGTCGGGAAATTCTTTTTCTTTGTAGCAGTAGGCGTGCAGCTCGATTACCGAGCCGCCGGTGCGCCTGGCCCACTCGATGTATTCGTCCTGGATACGGTGATAGAGGGTGATGCTGTCGGTGAGCCTGTAGCCCGATAGAGACGAGAAGTCGCTAAATTTCCAGTCAAAATCGCGGTCGAACCAGAAGCGGGCCACAGCAAAAGGGTCCGCCACGGCAAGCTGTGCCACCTGGGTCTTGATAGTCAGGTTGACTTCGCCCTCGGAGCGCTCGAAAAGCTGACGTACTCCCGGTACGTCCGTTGCAAGCACGAAGTAGTCGGCTTCGAGAGTCTCCTCGCGCCGGTCGCTCGCCCCCGCCAGTTTCAGTGCGTCCCCCCGGCGCTCTAGAATCGCGAGCCGGGGCAGGTCGCGAGTGGCCGGTCCCTTGAGCACTTTGCCCTCGGCGTCATAGAGAGCGCCGTGGCACGGGCAACGCCAGCCGCCGTCGGCCACGCGCGCCACCGTGCAGCCCTGGTGGGTACAGGTGAGTGAGATCGCTTCATCGGCGGCACCGCGCACGGCAAACGCTTCATCGCCGTGGACGTACTGCTGGTGGTGGCTACTGTCTCCTGCCGCCGCATCCCGCCGCACCCAAAATTCCGACTCTCTCGGGCCGCCTGCCTGGGAGCAGCGCACACTCACGATCTTCCCCGCCTGCCACTGGATCTGCTCGACCTGTGCGTCCGCTATCACCCGGCCGCCACCCTGCTCGATCGCCTTTGCAATCGGGTCGATAAGCCCTGTGCCCATATCCTGGCGGCTGCCGCGAAAGGCCAGCCCCTCGGGGTTGCCGAAGAAATAGAAGTGGAAAAATTGCAGCATTTCCCCGACGCTCAACTGGTCGGGGGCGTTCAGGCTCGATTTGGCGAAGGGCAGGAAATAAAGGTCGTAGAGGCCGCGCGGGAAATCGTCTTTCACCCACTCGGCCACCGAAAGATTTTCAAGCGGTCGCCCGACCCCCTGAGCATGAAAACTGGTGATCGCCTTGAAGACCTGCCAGTGGGCGGGGCTGACCAGGTTCAACCCCCAGGCCCAGCGGTTGGCGGAGGAGACGGCAAGGTCCACGATGTTCCAGGGAAAAGCGGCTGTGCTCGGCCTGAAGATCTCAGGTGCGTAACGGTCGCGGTAGAGCACTGCGTAGGATTCGAGCGGTATGAAGTTCTGGCCCAGGTGCAGTTCTTCGATGAGGCCATTCAGGTTGTAGTACTGCGGGAAGAAACCGTGAAAGCCGTGCTCCATTTTGAAAGTCTGGCCGAGCACTTCGATGGGCCAGCTCACCAGCTTGCCGCCCAGGTGGGCCGAGCGCTCGACCAGGGTGACTACAAACCCGCGCTGACTCAGTTCGTAGGCACAGGCGAGCCCGGCAAGTCCTGCCCCGACTACGACCACTTTCAACGGACGGTCGAGTCGCCTGGGTAGAGTGAGCGTATCCTGGGCAAAAACTGTCGGCTGGGCCTTCCCGAAGCGCGACTGCCAGAGCAGGCCGCCTGCCGCCGCTGCGGCCCCCAGTTTCAATAAGCTCCGGCGGGAGAGGAACCGTCCATCTGAATTAAATCTTCGACGCACACTGAACCCCTGACACTCTCCCTGAAGATAGCCAGAGGCTGATTCAGGTTCCTGAGAAACTGCCGGATTTCTTAATAAAGTTAAGTCATTAACTAACCAGCTCTTTTCTAGGCAACAGGCGACGGGCCGAAGCCCGTCGCCTGTTGCCTGAGAAATTAGCGGCGGCGACCGCCGACTCGGGCACGTCCGCTCCCGAAGCCGCCTGAGCTGCGGCTGCTGTCGTAGCTGCGGCTGTTGGACGGGTCGGAGCGCAGGGTGCTGCTGCCGAAGCCGGAGCCTGTGGAGCGCGTCGAGTTGTTGTTGACGCGGCTATTGCTGGAGCTACCCAACCGCCCGGTCGAGCGGAAGGCCTGGGTATTGCGGGTGGCGGCAGGCAGAGCACCACCATTGCGCTGCTGGTAGTTGCCGACGGCCTGGCTGTAGGAATTGCCGTAGCCGCCGTAGCCGGATAGCCCGCCCGGTGAATACATCGGCGGCACATAGTAGCGCGGCGCGAAGAGCATGTTGCCGATTGCAGCACCGGCAATCGCTCCGGCAAAAGGTGTCCAGAAGCTCGATTCCTGGCGCACGACCACTGTCTGTTGCCCGCCGGTCTGCGGGTCGGCCTTCGTCTCGGTGACGTTGTGGATGTACTCGATCTTGAAGCTTTCGCTCATGTAGAAGGCCGGTTTGCCGCCTTCGATTTTGACGTAGGGCTTCTTATCGGCCTTGACATCCGCCTCGCTCAGGCGAGCAAGCTGCAGGTCGGTGGTGCGCAGGCTCGACGAGGCACCGGCAGGGGTACCGAGCAGGAGCAGGCTGTATTCGCCGTTGGCGTCGTTGTAAGAAGCCTGCTGTACACTGTACTGGCCGTCGGGAAGCTTGGTCTCGGCGCGATTTTGAGCAGTCGGTGCGCCCGCCTGCCGACCGGCCGTCTCAGAAGGTGCACTACCGCAGGCAACCGTCGTCACGCAGAGCGTGAGGGCCATCAGGACGGAAAGCGGCTTTTGCAAAGAAAAACGGGAAGTATTCATGGAACTCCGGTAGGTAATGCTGAGGAACAATGAAACGGTGCCGTCGCCCTCAGAGCGGCAGCAGCTCCGGGAAGTTCGTGAGCAGTTGGTCGTCGGTCAACTCGTCACCGAGTTGCGCCGGGGAAAAGTGCACCTGGACAGCGCGCAGCGTCTGCTGGTAGTGCAGGTTGATGAGCGCCTTCAGACCATTGGCGAGCGCTTCGGAACTGGAGAGATCTGTTTCCAGGGCGGGCACTTCGCCTTCAAAAGCAGCGGTGATCATCACGACCAGATTGCGGGTGACCGGTAGGGTGAGAGCTTCCTCCCGCCTCGGAGTCGCCGCCTCCAGATCCGGCCCGCTCATGTAGCGCTGTGCCGAGTCTGTAAACAGGGAGTTGACGTAATCGCCAGCCTCATTCTCATCCCAGAGGACGTCGCCTTCGTTGGCGGCCGAGCGCCAGTAAGTGTCGTACTGCAGGAGGGCCTGACAGATCTCGACCATGCTCTCGCCCAGAACATCGAAGTCTCCCTCGGCGGCTAGTGCTCGACGTGCCGAGTCGTTGAGAAGGCCCAGGATAGGAACAGCATCTTCACCAGCTAGATGAATGAACAGGCGACAAACGACGAAGCGGGTCCGCCCAGTCATCTTGTTGAAACGATCGCGCCAGGTGGTCACGGTGTATGAAGAAACCTACACTTCTATGTTAATTAATAAACAGTAAATCGGCATCCCCTGTAGCGATTGTCCTGGCTTAAAGGGCCTGAAAGGCTGGAAACACTAGCAGGGAATCGGCTGATACTGCGGTCTTAAAAACGAACAGTGCTGTACATCCCGGATCGGAATATGGGGTCGGGTTTTCGCACCGGATAGGTAGGATTGGGTTGAATGGGGCGGAGTGGTTTGCAGGATGCCCTGCCAGGCGCAGGTCCGGTGAGCGTGCTTTGCGAGGACAACACTTTGGGAGAAACGCCGATGGTCATGGAGCCGGTCGCCGAGGATGACATCCGTCAGTATTACGACCGCGTGCCTTACCCGACCAAACCATTGGCGGAGTCGCACCGCGACAACGTCGATATTCTCTACATGCACAACCTGCAGACCGCCTTCTACCTGCGCAACCGGCGGATCATCGATACCCGCGACAAACTTATTCTCGATGCCGGTTGCGGGAGCGGCTATTCGACCCTGGCCCTCGCCGAGGCCAATCCGGGAGCCTTGATCGTCGGGATTGATTTTTCAGAAGCGTCGGTCAAAGTCGCCCGCGAGCGGCTGCACCACCACGGTTTCCTGAATAGCCAGTTTTACGCCCTCAAAATCGAGGCGTTGTCCGAACTCGGGATGGCCTTTGACTACATCAACTGCGACGAAGTGCTCTACCTACTCGATGACCCGCTTTCGGCTCTCAAGGCCCTGCGCTCTGTGCTCAAGCCGGAAGGCATCCTGCGGGTCAACCTGCACAATGTCTATCAGCGGGCTCCCATCTACCGGGCACAGCGCGCTTTTCAGGTGATGAGTGCTATCGGGAGATCGCCCGAGGATGCCCAGCATCAACTGGTCAGCGAAATGATGGAGTCGCTGCACGACGAGGTTTACCTCAAACTGCAGCTCTGGACGCCCGCTGACGGTCTGAATAAGAGTCAAGAGTGGATTTCGATGAACTTTTTGCTACATGGCGACAAGGGTTTCAACATTCCTGAGACTTTCGCGATGTTGAGAGCGGCCGAACTCGAATTCATCAGCATGCTGGTCTGGCCGATGTGGAGTCTCGGCAACCTGTTCAAGTTGCCGGGCAACGTGCCTGCAAGCGTGAGTCAGATCCTGAAGCAAAGTTCTCTCGAACAACGGCTGCACCTCTTTGAACTCTTCTGCGGCAGCCAGCGCCTCATCGACTTCTGGTGCGCTCACCCAGGGCAGGAGGAGGCTTACAAGCACGTCTCACAGTACGACGAGGCCGACTACGCGGCGGCCCGTATCCGGTTACATCCACAACTGCACACCGAGCGGCTGAAGGCCGACCTTTACGCCTGCATCGCTCAGGGCGGCGAATTTGAACTCAATCGCTATTTGAAGGTACCCTGCGGCGGTGAAATCGTCGTCGATAGCCTGATTGCCGGCTGCCTTGCTCCCCTGTGGGACAGCCCCCAGCCGCTCGGCGCATTAAGAGAGCACTGGGTAGACCAGATCGTGACCCACAACAGCTCGGTTTCGCGCGAGAAAGCGACCCGCGACCTATCGAGCTTCATCATCCACGCCGAAAAGTTCCTCTACTTCTTAATCGAGCCTGAGTCGTGAGTGAGATCTCTTCGGCCCTTGAGCAACTACGGCAGCAATACAACGAAGCGCCCTACCCACGGGTTCCTCTGGAGCAGTCCTACGGCGACGACCTCGACGCGCTCTACCTGCACAGTTTTGTAACGCCCTACTATTTGGTCAACCGCCGACCCCCGGACGGGCAGCTGACCATCCTCGATGCCGGTTGCGGCAGCGGCCTGACGACCCTTGCCCTCGCCCAGGCAAACCCCGGAGCCTCGATAGTCGCTATCGACATCTCCGAGCAGTCGGTTGCCATAGCCCGCGAACGGCTGGCACACCACGGTTTTAGCGAGGTCGAGTTTCATGCGATGCCCCTCGAAGCCTTGCCGGAATTGGGGCGAGTTTTCGACTACATCAACTGCGACGAAGTGCTCTACATCCTGCCGGACCCGGTGGTGGGACTGCGGGCGTTGCGGGCGGTCCTGGCGACCCAGGGCATTTTGCGCGCCAACCTGCACAGTGCGATTGCGCGGGCGGCTGTCTTTCGCGCTCAACAGGTTTTCAAGATCATGGGCGTGCTGGGCAGTGCTCCCGCCGGGCTTGCGGAGATTGCACTGGTGCGCGGGATGATGGACGCGCTCAACCACAACACCCATCTGAAGACAGAGACCTGGATTCCCTGTATTCATCTGCACGACGATATCGAGTGGTACCAGATGAATTACTTGCTGCCCGCCGACAAGGGCTACACGGTACCCGAACTTTTTGAAATGCTCGCGGCAGCGGACCTCGGATTTATCAGCATGTTGCTCTGGCCGACCTGGGAGGTGAAGTATCTCTTTCAAGATCCGCAACACCTGCCGCCACTTTTTGGCTCCCTGGAGCGGACCGGCCCCCTGGAACGCCTGCACCTTTATGAGCTGATCCACGGCTGCCACCGGCTGATCGACTTCTGGTGCGGGTCTGCGGGTAGCGCGTCTTTATCCCCAGACGACTGGACACCGATCGATTTCGAGCAAGCCATCTTTCGGCTGCATCCCCGGTTGCAGCACCCGCGCTTGAAAGCGGCGCTCACAGAAGCAAAAGAAACGGAGCCATTTCACTTACAGCAGCACATCCGCTATCCGTTCGGAGAAGCGTTGCCACCGGTTGCCGCAGGCTGCCTGTTGGCGCTCTGGGATGGGCCGTGCTCTTTTGCGCAACTGGTACAAAGCGGGCTGGGATCTGATTGTGCAGACATCGAAGGCGTTGCGGATAATCTAAGGCGTTTTTTGAGTGAGGCCGAGCGGTTGGTGTACGTGCTAGTTGAATAGTTCTGGGGTGGCGATAAATGCTGGAGAAAAGGATGAACAGCGAAGCGGACTACACCAGCCGGATTCAAGAGCAGTACGATCAGGCCCCCTATCCCCACCTACCGATTAACGAGTCGCACCAGCACGATCCAAACTCCCTCTATCTGCACAACTACCTGACGCCCTACTACCTGCGCAACCGGCAGATCCCCGACACTCAGGGCAGGCTCATCCTCGATGCCGGTTGCGGCAGCGGCCATTCGACCCTGGCTCTCGTGCAGGCTAATCCGGGTGCCACGGTGATAGGCATCGATCCATCCGAGCAGTCGATCGACCGCGCTCGTGAGCGGCTGGATTTTCACGGCTACTCGGAAGTTGCACTGCACACGATCCCCCTGGAGGCATTACCGAAACTGGGCCTGAAGTTCGACTACATCAACTGCGACGAAGTGCTCTACATCCTGAACGATCCGGTCGTCGGTCTTCAAAGCCTGCAGTCGGTTCTGAGTCGAGACGGTATTCTGCGGGCAAATCTGCACAGTTCGATTGTGCGGGCCGCCGTACTCCGTGCCCAGGAACTGTTTCAGATGCTTGGGCTGAGCGGTCGGCGCTCAGAGGCCACCGAAATCAGCCTGATCCGCGAGACGATGGAAACCTTGAAAGACGGCGCCCAACTAAAAGAAGAAGCCTGGAAACCCTTTACCGAGCTACAAGCACACGCCGATTTCTACCGCATGAACTTTCTTTTAAGGGGCGATAAAGGCTACACGGTGCCCCAGTTATTTCAGATGTTGCGCGAAACCGGCCTTGAATTTATCAGCATGCTGACCTGGCCCACCTGGGAACTGCGCTACCTCTTCAAAGCGCATCAATTGCCGACTTTACTGTTGGAGACTCTAGAAACTGCATCGCTCGAAGAACGACTGCACCTACTTGAACTGATTCACAGTTCGGACCGATTGATCGATTTCTGGTGCGGACATACGGGGGCCAACCAGGCATTGCCCTCGCCTGACTACACGGCGAGCGGGCTTGCCACGGCCCGGCTGCACCTGCACCCGCAGTTGCGGACCGACGCACTCCGCAAATATCTGCTCACCTGCCTGGCTGACAAGAAACCTTTTCAGCTCAACCGCTATATTCGTGTGCCCTTCGGTGAGCCAATTGATCCAGCCGGGATCGAAGTCTGTTTATTGCCCCTCTGGGAAGAGCCGCAACCGTACTCGACTTTCGCTGGAAACTGGGTTGAGATTGCCGGTCGCCGGGGTCTCCCTGAATCCGAGGCCCTTGCTGGTTTGACTCACTTCCTCGAACAAATGGAAGGCTATCTTTACATCCTGATTGAGCGTTCCCCGTAACTTGCCTCAGTCGGATGACCGGAGCGGTTCGAGATCGCGCGCACTGTAGAGACCCAGGACCACGAAGCCCACCAGTAAGAGCACGCCGACCGCGTGCACGAAGTTGCCGATCGCCTGGTCGTGCTGCAGTACGTTCAACGTGGTGAGCAAGTTGTACCAGTCGTGGGCGTTCGGGTCGGGTGAGGTGAGGGGCAGGGCGCGGGCCTGGGCGTCTTTGACGTAGACGGCCACATCCATAAAATTTTGGGCCGTCCAGAAAAGGGCGACAGCGCTCGAAAAGCGCTGACCGCTCCAGTAAAAGTAGACTCCAAACATCAGCGGAAAGAGAATCTGAGTCAACGAACCACCGAGAATATGCATGAAACTACCTCCTCCAAAGACGATCATAAAGAGCAGGTGTCCAGTTTCATGGATAGCAAGGTCCGGGTAGTGCAGGAGCCGAAACGGACCGTTGTAGCCCGAGTCGAGTGCGCCGAAGTAGCCATAGAGGGCAAGCAGGCCGACCAGGACGAGCTTGACGTAATCGAAGCGAAACTGCTCCAGAAAGCTTGTGACCTGGTTTTCGGGCGCGGGCGATGGCACGGGTGTTTGGTATTCACTCACAGCCAGTGAAGATAGGCTCAACTGCTGGCTCCAGGCCGGGGTATCCTCTCCGGTTTTTCGGCTATAGATTTCCACGTATTCGACGACTTCAGTTCGCCAGAGCACCAGTTCTCGGCGGATGAGGGTGGTCGTTATCTTCTCGTCTGGAGCCGGCTCGGCTTCCACATCGATTTGGAGATCAATGCCTTTGCGGGTCGTCCTGACCGTTACCCCTTTATGAGAAAGGGCACGGTTGAGCAGCACGTCCATCGCCTCGGTCTCGCCAAGGCCGGCCTGCAGCCTCAAATCTCGATACCCTGGCTCCGGTATATTCCGTGCATCCACCACTGTTTACTCCCCTGATTTTGGGATTCTCTACTCAGGTTTCCCAATTTCTGGTGGTAGAGAAGAGGTCTAGGGCGATACAGATACGGTTGCTGCTCGGGACCGACGCGTTCAAGTAGGGCAAGCCGAACGATCAAGACACTTAGCCAGGTTCAGATAGAGTGAGTCTGTGTCTTGCGGACAGGAGCCTGCAACATGCGGTACCATCTCGCCCAGATCAATATTGGCCGGATGAAAGGTGAGATCGATTCGCCCGTGATGGCGAGTTTCGTCGCTCGCCTTGCCGAGGTCAATGCCCTGGCCGATACGTATCCGGGCTTTGTCTGGCGGTTGAAGACAGAGGACGGCGATGCCACGGCAATCCAGCCCTACGAGGACAACCGCATCATCGTGAATATGTCCGTCTGGCAGGGGCTTGCCGAATTGCGGGAGTACGTCTACCGCAGTTTCCACGGCGAAGTGATGCGGCAACGGCGCGAATGGTTCGAGCGATTGCAGGAATCCTACTACGCAATGTGGTGGATCTCGGTCGGT
>JANNPH010000005.1:0-50440 GCA_031399965.1 Gloeobacteraceae cyanobacterium SOY_34_metabat_159
GAAAGGTCCGTTCGATCTTCTCGGCACTAGAGGGCGGTTCCCCTCCTCCTGTAGCCGGAGATCGTTCGCGCCTCCGGTAGTGGAAAAACTAAAGCCCGTAAAAATCGGGACCGGAACCTTCAAACGTCGGGTTGACCCGCAGGTTTGCCTGGGGACAGACAATCTCGCAGGTGCGGCACTGGATGCAGTTTTCGAGCGACATGCCGTGAACGCGGACACCACCTTGAGCGTCGATGCGGTGCACCTCAGCGGTGCAGTCGGAAACGCAGGGAGTCGGTTTGCCGAGTCGGTCGTAAGTGGCGATGCAGCCGAGGCAGGTGGTGGGGTCGAATTCTTCGATGTGGCGGTTGCCTTCGTGGTAGCGAGTGGCAGAGAAGAAGACGGCGTCCGGGCGGCTTAGCAAGGTCTCGACTTTTGCCTGCGGGTTGACGGTCAGAGTCGGTGTGTTGAAAGCCGGTTCGATATTTTCGTGGCAGGGGGTATAGCGGAAAATGGCATCCGAACTGGTCTTACCCAGAATCAGGCTCAGGGCATGAAAGGTCTCAGTCGAACGCTGAATCGGTTTGCCGAGGCCGAATTTGAGGCTGCCGAGCCAGGGATGACCCTGATCGACGCTCCGGGCTACTGCGGGCAGGTATTCGCCGAGGAGCTTGTCGTTTTCAAGGAAGGCGCGGCGGAAGTGGCGGCTTGCGTAAAGATCCTGGCCAACAAAGCTTGCCATCACTTCTTTGCGGTAGTCCTCGGCAAGCCAGGTCAGGTCCCCGCGCACAAAAGCGTCGTGCAATAGCCCGGCAGCAATATAGCCCGTCTCCATCGACTTATCGACGCCCGAGAGCGAGGCGGCGTCGAGTACCCCGAGGGCGTCACCGAGTAAGATTGCCCCCTCGACCCCAAAGCGCGTCGGTAGGCTGTAAAAGCCGCCCTCGGGAATCACCGCCGCGCCGTACTTGCGCAACTTGCCGCCCGCGATCAGCTCTTGAATCCAGGGATGGGCCTTGAATTGCTGGAGGCGCAACTGCGGGTTGATGTTGGGGTTTTTGCTGTCGAGGCTAATGACCAGGCCGATAGCCAGCCGCTTATCCGAGAGGCCGTAGACGAAGCCGCCGCTAAAGGTGCCGTCGAGAATCGGGTAGCCGAGGGTGTGCCAGACCACTCCCTGGTAGTCCATATCGACTTCCCAGAGTTCTTTGATGCCTACGGACCAGAGCTGAGGGTTGGGTCGCAACTTGAATCGCTCGACCAGGTCCTTGGAAATAAAGCCTTTGTCGCCGAAGCAGGTGAAATCGGCGTAGAGCGCATCTTCATCGAGCGAACCTGACTCGCTGACTTTGACCCCGATTACCTGCTCGCCCGCGTAAAGAATTTCGTGGGCTGCGAAGCCCGGAAAGACGTCCAGCTCAATATTCGGCACGTCTTTTGCTTTGGCTTGCAGGTTCTCGGCGAGCCAGCGGATCACATGGCTCAGGGTGAGAATTGCGTGGCCTTCTTTGCGAAAACCTTTGGGGACGACTGCGTTGGGTAGATCCCACTTCTCCTCGGAACCGAGCACGCTCAGGTGCGCCGTCTGCACGTAGCCCTCCACCGGAAAGCCGTTGGTGCGGTAGTCGGGAAAGACTTTCTCGATCACGTGCGGATCTGAAATGGCACCGCTGACGATGTGTGCCCCAAACTGCAGGCTTTTTTCGACGAGGGCAATCGAGAGCTTGAGGCCGCTGGCAGCGGCGAGGTCTACAAGGCGATGGGCGAGGATCAAATTGGAAGTGCTGGCCCCGACCAGCAGCAGGTCATAGTGAATTGGTGAGGGCATGGGGTTCCGGCTGTAAGGTGTTCTGGCGCTGCAATTGACGGGTGAGTTCAGGTACGACCTGATAGAGGTCGCCGACAATGGCGTGGTGTGCAAACTTGAAAATCGGCGCAGTGCTGTCTTTATTGATGGCGACGATCGTGGCCGATTTATCCATGCCGACCCGGTGCTGGATGGCACCTGAGATACCGCAGGCCAGATAAAGTCTGGGGCGCACGGTCTTACCGGTCTGACCTACCTGGTGGGCGTGGTCGATCCAGCCGGCATCGACTGCCTTGCGCGACGAACCGACGGCACTATTTTTGAAGCAGGCAGCAAGCTCGTACAGCAAAGAGAAGCCCTCTGCGTTGCCAAGGCCGTAGCCGCCCGAGACGATCACTTCCGCCTTCGCAAGTTCGATCTGGGCACTCAAAGAGCGGATCGTTTCGCTGACCACCAGTTGCAGGTCAAGAGCCTGTAACTGCACCGGCACTATTTGCACGCTGCCGGTGCGGGTGGAATCGGGGTTGGCGGCCAGCATTACGCCCGGTCGCACCGTCGCCATCTGCGGATTTTTCCAGGGACCCAAAATGCGGGCCTTCAGAGATTCGCCAAAGCTTGGGCGAATCGCGTAGAGACAGTCGGCGTAGAGCCCGACTTTGGTTGGGTCTTGCGTGTTGGTGTGCTCGTAAGGGCCGATGTCGAGTTCTGTGCAGTCGGCCGTAAGCCCCGTCTCAAAGTAGGCGGCGATGCGCGGTGCAAGGTCGCGGCCGGTCGTGGTCGAGCCGAAAAGCACGATATTGGGCGGCGCACTCATCGCACTAATGAGATCGATAAGCACCCGCCTGTAGGGCAGCGTGCGGTAGGTGGAAAGTTCCGGATGGTCGGCAACGTAGACCCGGTCGGCACCGCTTGCAATCAAGATTGCCGGTACCGTGTCAATCTGGTCGCCCAGGACGACGGCGCTCAAAATGGCCCCGAGTTTTTCAGCAAGGATTCGACCGGCCCCAAGTAGCTCAAAAGCGACCGACTGCACCTCCGAATCGACTTGCTCGATGAACACCAGAATTTCTTTATCGCTCATCGCACCAACTCCCCAGCCACAGCATCGCTACCCAGCAATTCGCGGACGAGTTGTTCGATGGCCTTGCCCTGGTAGACTGTGCAGCGCCCACCGATTTCACCGACTTTTTCGGTTGCAGCGACGATGGTCGGCGACCCTTTCAGGCCGCAGCGCGCCGGGTCGGCCCCGATATCGTCGAGGGTAATAACGCGGATTGTCTCGCGCCGTGCTTCTTCGTCGCGCTGCAACTGCTGCACGCGCCGTGCCCCGCGCAGGGTCTTGTAGGCGAGGCGCTGATAGGAGTTGGCGACGGTCACTACCGCCGGTAGCTTGCAGGTGACCGTCTGGGCACCGCCTTCGATTACCCGGCGTGCTTCGATGCGCTGTCCATCTAAGCTGAAGTCTTCGCAGTAAGTAATCTGGGGTACCTGCAGGCGCTCGGCCAGTTGCGGACCGACCTGGGCTGTATCGCCATCAGTCGTCTGTAGTCCGCAAAAAACCAGGTCGAATTCGCCCGCGAAGCACACAGCCCGGTAAAGCGCGTAGGCGGTGGCAAGGGTGTCGGAGGCGGCGAGGCGGCGGTCGCTCAGTAGCACGGCCCGATCGACGCCGTGGGCAATCGCTTCGTAGAGGATTTCGATAGCGGGTGGCGGACCCATGGTGATCGCCGTCACCGTGCCGCCGTAGGTGCGCTTGGTGTGTAGAGCCGCTTCGAGCGCGTAGCGGTCGAATGGGTTGAGCATGCGCCTGGCCTTGGCCCGGTCGATGGTGCCGTCCGCGTTGACGCCAGCTTTCGCGCTCTGGTCAGGCACCTGTTTAATCAATACGAAGATATTCACAAAGAGTGACGTAGAAAAGAAATATCGAGCATACTAACTTGCCCTTTCTAGCACTCCTGACATCAACATATTTACTGCAGAATCCGCTGTTGTATCCCCCCCACCCGCATCCGGGAAGACTGATGATACCGTGTTAGTACAAATCGGCGTTCAGGGGACGATGTGACCGGACTACTGTATATTGTTTCGGCTTTCGGACTGGGCGCGCTGCACGCACTGGAGCCGGGCCACGGTAAGACGATGGTGGCGGCGTACCTGATCGGCAGCAAGGGCCGCCCCCGCGATGCAGTCCTGCTCGGCATCGTCGTCACGATTACCCACGCCCTCGGTGTGCTTTTGCTGGCACTGCTTACCCTGACGGCGTCCGCCTATTTTGTACCCCAGCAAGTTGAGCACGCCCTCGAAGTCGTCTCCGGCATCCTGGTCCTGGCTGTCGGCCTCTGGCTTGTCTGGCAGCGGGTACTTGCCTCGCGCTGGGAGACCTTCGTACACGACTTGAGTCACAAGCTGAACATGGTCCACGCTCACCCTGCTCCTCATGGTCACAGCCACAGCGAACACAGCCACAAGCATCACGACCATGAATCCCACGGTCACAGCCACGCTGCTCACGGGAATCACGACCATGACCACGGTCACAGCCACGACGGCCATAGCCACAACCACGGACCAATTCTCGACGCGAGTGGGAAGTTAGACCTGCGCGGCCTGGTTGCCCTCGGTATTTCCGGCGGTATCGTGCCCTGCCCCGGTGCCCTCGTGGTCTTGCTGACCGCTGTCGCTGCCGGTGGACTTACCAGTATTTTGAGCGGTCTCGGCCTGGTGGTCGTCTTCAGCCTCGGCCTGGCCTCAGTCCTGATCGCGATGGGCCTTGCCCTGGTCGCCTCGGCCGATTGGCTTGAAAAGCGAACCGGAATTGGCGAGCGCTTTGCCGGTGTTGCCGGTCAGGCGAGCGCCTGGCTCATTCTGGCACTTGGCGTCTACCTCACCGTCAGTCCACTGATCGCTTCTTAGCGGCCCTGGCGGTTTGGTTCGTCGCTAAAAAAGCGGCGCACCAGATACTGTGAGCCCTCACGCAGGGCGGTGGTCGCGACGTTGGTCAAAATCGTCGCCACGATTGTATTCTGACCGGTCTGCTTGATCAGCTCTTCTTCTTTCTTGCTCGGGTTTGCACCCCGCCCATTGCTCGGTCGCCGCTTCGGTTCGCTCGAACCGCCGAGGGCGAAGCCTGTGACGATACCGGCCGCCGCCGCGATGCCGAGGGTCTGCAGCGGGTAGCGGTAAACCCATCCTTGCCAGTCCATGGTTGCCTTCAGTTGTTGTTGAATTTGGGTGGTGGTCTCTGAGATCCGTTCGCGGGTGCGCTGGATTTCCATCTCCGCCGGTAAATTCTCGGTGGTGTCTTTGTGGGTTACCACGTCGCCCCGCTTGATCTCGGTGTGGCCGTTGCCATTTTGATGGGACGTTATTGCTTGCGAGTCAGCCATGCGATAGTCTCCTGCGTTTCTTCTCTGGTCCGGCCAACCGGATCGATCTTGGTGATGCGCCGTGTTCCAAGGTAAGCGAGCACGCCCCCGGCTGCTAGAAAAGTCAGCGCCACGATCAAGGCGGCAAGCCAGGTGTCAACCCAGGTCGCGATACCGAAGATTAAGGCGACACCCAGGAAAATAATACCGAGAAACGCCAGGACGCCACCAAGGACGATGCCGACCGATTGGGTGACGAGCTTTTTGCCATCGGCTGCCAGTTCTTGCCGGGCAAGCCGCAGGTGGGCCGACATCAACGTCTCGATCTGCGAGACCAACTGAGAAAGGAGCGCTCCCAGGTTTGTCTGTGAAGGTTGCTGCTGCATGGTGGGCTTATCTCCTCAAGATGCGGGCGATGATGAAGCCGACACCGAAGGCAACACCCAGGCTCGCCAGAGGCTGCTTGCGGATTGTCCCTTCAAGCTGGTCCGAGAGCGTATCGACATCGGTTGATTCGAGGTACTTTGCCCCACGGTGGAGTTGATCGGCAAGCTTGTCGGTCACTTCCTCAGTCTTGGTACCCGGACGGCCATAGCCTTCGAGCTTCTGAGCAAAGTTGCGCAGCTGGTCGGCAGTGCCGTTGATGGCACCATCGAGGCGCTCTTTAACCGGTACTTGCGGCTGTCCCTGATTGTCCTTCGGGGCTTCACTGACCGATTCAGTCGCCGCGCCTTTGTACTCGGTCTCGGTCGGCCGGTCCTGCGGGGGCAAATAAGAAGTGTAGTCGCCGTAATTATCTTTGCTTTCCATGAGCTGTGTCCGCGTACTGACTATCTTTTCAGAGTAAAGACCGCTGCACGGGAATACACCGCACGAAAGAATGAGATTGGCCCTTTCGCAGGAGGTAAATGGTGTTACCAGATCACGTACCGGCCTGGGAAATACGGGTCCGGGAGCCAAATCGCTCGGGTGGAATTGCCCCACGGTACGCACCGCAATAGTGAAGGCTAACGACTGCCTTGTAGGCCCAGTGCCGGGGGCTGACGTCGCGAAACGGGTTGGGTAGAGTATCGGCCCGGTTGTCGGCACAAGCCCGCAGCACCCGCTCGGTCGCAGGCTGAGCGTTCGTTGGTTGCGCACCAGTACCCGTGGCGGCACTCAGAAGCAGTACGAAGCAGAGGAGAAGTGGCATCGAGTCGAGTTTTAAAGCGAGCATTCAAAGCTTTCCCCAGGATATCCAGCTTTCAGAGTGCGCGGATAGAGAGTCTGACGCCAACCGGCCACCAGTATTAGAAAGGCGCATTCGGATCAATCTCCCAGAGGAATGACGCCGCGAGGGAGCGCGCTTCTTAGGATCTGAGCAGTGCATGCGACAGGATTACAATGTCTTCCCCATATTTTCGATTTGCCGGTGCTCGATTGGGCCTCGGGCTTTGTGCATTATTGATACTTGTGCCTCTGCCATCCGGCGTGTTGGCCCAGGGCACACCGGCCAGGGCGGCAGTCAAGACGGAGAAGGCCAGCCCTGCTTCTCCCGGACAGGCCGCTCTCACGAAGAAGTACGCGTCCAGGCTCGCGGTGCCGATTGCGCTCACCGACGGCAAACGGAGTGTGAAGCGCACCCGCAAACAACTGGGCTTCAAGCTCGACTTCAAACGCATGCAGCAGGCGGGTGGCGGTGGTGTCCTATTTTCAGTGGACGAGAACGCGACTCGAAAAGCACTGGCGCGGGTAGCGAAGACCTTCAACCGGCCCGCTGTCGATGCGAAGCCCTACATTGCAAAAGGCCGGGTTGTGATCGCAAAGAGTGCTTCCGGGCAGTCGCTCGACGTTGCGAAGACCGCCCGACAACTGGCTAGCACCGCCGAGCGACAACCGGCGACCCAGCGCCTGCGGGTCAGCCTGATTCAGAAGGAACCGAACATCACTGCAGCCCGGCTTAAAGGAATCACCGGCAGCCTTGCGAACTTCTCGACACGGGCGGGCGGCAACGCAAAGCGGCTCAATAACATTCAAATCGCCGTGCGGGCAATCGACGGCACCCTGCTGGCACCGGGAGAGACTTTCTCACTCAACCAGACTGTCGGCGAGCGCACGTCCGAGCGCGGCTACCGGACCGCCCCGGTATTCGTCGATGCTGAAAAAGTAGACGGCATCGGTGGCGGCGTCTCCCAGGTGACGGGCACTCTGTTTAACGCCGCCGCCCTCGCGGGGCTTGCTATCGACGAGGTGCACCCCCACTCGCGGCCAGTGTCGTACCTTCCGCTTGGCCGCGACGCGACGGTCGCCTTCGGCAGCAAAGACCTGAAATTTACCAACAACACCAAAGCTCCGGTCTACATCGGCTACACCCTCAAAGGCCGACGACTCAGCGCCGTGGTGTTCGGCCAGAGGCAACCCACCCGAAAAATCAAGCTCGTCCCCCAGGTCAAGAAAAAAGGACCCGGCAACATCACCGCCCAACTCTACCGGAACGTTAGTCAGAGCGGGAAGACACAAAAAGAGCAGCTCTTCAGTCATACCTATCGATGGAAAGCGAAGGGATAAGTCTTGTTTGACTGGCTTCCAGGATCGCGGCCGGTGCGCAGCCTGTTGCTTGCGCTACTGCTCTGGGGACTGGTTGCTGGTTCTCCACTGACCACTGGTACCGGAGCGCAAACGCTGCCGATCCCGTCCGCTCGCCTGCAGTGGAGCGGAGTGAAGCCTGAGCAGCTGCAATTTATGCGACGGGTCTACGACCGGCAGATGGGCCGGGCGAACGGTGAGCCGACCGGCGATATTCCCGCCGCACAACTGGGTGCGATCGAGGGCAGGCAACGTGCTCTCAAAGAGACTGCCCAGGCTTGCCGCGCACTTTTAAAGGCACTGCGCAATGAAATCGCCCAACGCCGGCAGGCAAGGCTCGCTGCCCAGGGCGACCGCATCACGGTTATCAGCGCTTACCGTCCGGCCTCCAGGCAATTTGCCAACTGGCAGAAGAATTTTCCTAACTACTACCAGCAGACCCGTGCCCCGCGCTCCGGCCTGCCCGGCGGCGAGCACGGCGACGAGGCAGTCGAATACCTGGCACAGTACGTGGGCCGCCGTCTCGCGCCACCCGGTTTCAGCCTGCACAACGAAGGGCTTGCAATCGACTTCGGCGGGCGCGAGGGCGCACGACAACTGACTGTCACCACCAGCGCGGCCAACATTCGCCACTGGCGAGCCTCATGGCTTTTTCAATGGCTCAGCGACAACGCCTCCGATTACGGCTTCCATCAAAATTTGCGCATCGACGAGCCCTGGCACTGGGAGTATCGCGGAGCCGCTGCTGATTAAGGGAAGCAGTTCTGGTACAGCTGGTCTTGTCCAAATCGGTGTGCCTTTGCAACAATGCTCTGCATGTTCTTGAATCATCCCCCGTTCGATTACCGCCGTGCGCTCACCGGTTGCTGCACCGTTGCCAGTCTCTGGTTACTGGGAACGGGGACAGCCCTGGGACAGCAGACTACACAATACGAGTGCGACCTGGCGATTGTAGGTGGTGGGCTGGGCGGTGTCGCCGCTGCTCTGGAGGGGTTGCGGGCCGGGCACAAAGTCTGCCTGACGGAGATGACGGACTGGCTGGGCGGGCAGGTGAGCCAGCAGGGAGTGGCAGCCCTCGACGAGGACACCGTTCAGCGGCGCGAGGAATTATTCCCGCGCGGGTACCGGGAATTTAGAACGCTGGTCCGCGGGCGCTACGGCGAACCTAACCCCGGCCGGTGTTGGGTCAGTACGCTGTGCTTCTCGCCGCAGACCGGGGCTTTGGTACTGGAGAAGATGCTCGAACCCTACCGGCAGAGCGGGCAACTGGTGCTGCTGAAAGACACCGTCGTCAAAACACTCGATATCGAGGGCACTCAGGTGCGCGCCGTCGTTGCTTTGACCCACGTCAGCAAAAACCCGCAGCGCGACGCCAACTCTCTGCCGCTCTCGCACTTCATCGAGGACTGGTACGCACCGGAACCTTCTGCCCTATTCGAGAAGCGCCCGGTGCGACTGGTACCGCCAATTGCGAAGCGAGGCGGGGCCGTATCCTGGGTGGTGATCGACACGACTGAGACCGGAGAATTGTTGCCCCTCGCGGGGGTGCCCTATCGCCTGGGTACCGAGCGCCGCACGCCCTGGGAGCCGGGGGCGAGTGCGGCCGGGACCGACCCCTACTGTACCCAGAGCTTTACCTACTCGTTTGCGGTCGAAAAAACCGGCGCAAAGCAGTCGTTCCCCCGACCGGCCAATTACGACTCGCCTTTCAATAAACCCGGCTACAGCTACGAGAAGGACACCTTCACCTTCGGCGGCATCTTCACTTATCGGCGCATCAAGAGCAGCCTCGACCTGCAGAGCTTGCCGGAGCGCCTTTCTGAAAACACACTGCCCCTCGGCGAACAGTCGGTACTCAACTGGACCTGGGGGAACGACTGGCGGCTTTCGACCGCCACCGACAACCTGGTCCTCACCCAGGCGCAACTGGAGAGCGGCGGACAGTTGCCTACCCGTACCTGGTGGGGCGGTACTACCCCCGGCAACTGGCGCGGCGGCTTGCGGCCCAGTGCTCTTGCCGACGCCGAGGCCCACGCTTTCGGGTTTTATTACTGGCTGGTGCACAGTACTGAAGACCGGTTGCTGCAGGCGAGAACGCCTTCCTACCGCAAGCCCGAGTTGAGCGAGTACGCCCTCCTTAAAGGCAAAGAGAGTCCGATGGGTACCGGCCACGGCCTCTCGCGCCACCCTTACATTCGCGAGGGCCGCCGCATCATCGGTCGGCCAGTACCGGGCTACCCGGAAGGTTTCGCCATCTACGAAGCAGACCTTTCCGGGCTGGCCCCACTCACCCTAAACCCCGGCCGACCCCGGCGCTATTTCGACAGCGTCGGTCTTGGGCAGTACCGCCTCGACCTCCACGGCTGCATCGTCAACGCCCGCTTCGAGCCTTCTCCCTTCGAGGCCACCGGCACCTTCGCAGACCCGCAGTACCCGTTCGAGATTCCCCTGCGCGCCCTCGTGCCCCAAAAAATCGACAACCTGCTGGCCGGGGCCAAAAACATCGCAACCACCCACATTACCAACGCCGCCTACCGTGTTCATCCCGTCGAGTGGGCCGTCGGTTCGGCAGCCGGGTTAACCGCCGCCTTCGCCCTCGAACGCGACATCCTCCCAGCCGCGCTCGTCTCCAACCTCGAAGCCCCAACCCCAATACTCGAAGCACTGCAGGCACGCGTCACCAGCCAGGGCAACCCCATCCACGCACCCTGAGAGTAGCCGGTGGCAGGCATGTAGCCCTCGAATCCAACCGGACTGTGGGCAAAGAGTGCGTGACCCTAATCGCAGTTTCAATCCCTGGGGATTGAAATTGATACAATCGGACCAGAATAGGCAAGAGTGCATGGCTGAGTTGCGTATTAACCTTCCCGACGAGTTGATTGCTTACGTAGATCAACGGGTTGCCACCGGGCTTGCCGAGTCGGCAAGTGTGTACGTGGAAGAGCTACTCCGTCGGCAGCGGGCCGATGATGCCGATCTGGATAGTTTCTTGGGAAACGAAGTCCTGGAGACGCTGCTCATTGAAGGACTCGACTCTGGAACCGACGCTCGCCCCTGGAAAGAGATAGTTTCCGACCTGCGTCGCAGTACTCGACACCATCATTCCAGCAGCTGAGTGTACGCGAACTCGTCTTTCTGCGTCAGGCCAGCCTTGATCTGCAAGAGATCGACGCTTACCTGCGAGGCAACAGTTCCCTAAACGCGGACCGGTTCCTCGAAAATGCCGAACAGGTGCTCAGCAGCATTGCAGCTCACCCCTACCTGGGCACGCGGGCAAAGTTCGTTCGCCTCGCCTCTTTAGATATCCGCTGGCGACCAGTGCCGGGCTTTCGGAAATACCTTGTATTCTTCATCCCAGGTGAGGATCGGGTGCAAGTGCTACGTATTCTTCATGGCGCAAGGAATATAGAGAAGATCTTCACAGGAGGAGAGTCGCTTGAGACCGAGGAAGAGCCCAGCGGGTGAAGAGCCAGCGATTGCCGTGACCGCGCTAGAGCGATTGCTTCAGCGAATGTACAAATAGTAGGGGTTGGGACTCCAATTGAGTGACATGGTTCCGCAATCCACCCCCGAGTTTTTACTAATCACACTGGCAGCCGTGGGAGTTGTGCTGTCGGTCCTGATTGGCTCGGCGTGGTGGTGTGTCTTCGTTCAAAGACTCATGCTCGACAATAGTCGAAGGCAGCGCGGGAGCCATCGACACCGGGGCAATCCGGGTAGACCCCAGGGTGACACGGCCCGAGTGCCGCGTTCTCCCCAGCCCGGAGGTAGAAACGATGCCGCACAGGCGCAACCGGAATCCGTTGCCGCATCGGTCCAGGTGAGAGTTTCTAATTTCGCGCCGTGATCCGCACCTGCAGACTCAATACCGGTGCCGCAGCACCCGGCAGGTTCTGACTGGTGCTTTGCAGGTAGAGGATGCCGGACTTGTTGCCGTTGCTGCTGTCGGGTTTGAAAAAATTGGCCCGGTTTTGCAGGTCTTGTGCGACCAGATAATCGGCGACGACGCGGCCGTCGGTGACCGAGGCCGGGAGGGCAGGTAGCGTGCCAGTCGGGAGTGGGCGGGCGGGCAGGGCAAGGGCTGCCTCTGCGTAATAGAGCACTTTCGGACCGCGGTAGACGTCAGCGAGCGGGTCCGCCAGGTAAAAAAGACCAAAAGCGTAGTCGTTGGGGTCGGTCGTGGTCAGTCGCGGGGCCATCAGACCGAGGATCGGCTGGACGCCGGTGGCACCAATCACCGTGATACCGGTGAGGCCCGCGTCGTCAGACCTGTAGAGCCGCGAAGCCGATTGCCCCCTGGCACTGATCAGATCCAGGCTGCGTCTGAGGTCCTCGGCAAGTGAGGCCGTCTGCTTGCTGAGAGATGTTTTACCTGCAGCATGGCTGAGGGCTGTAATCATGCCGGCGGCGATGATCGAGGAAAGCCCGGCCGCGACCAAAATTTCGATTAGAGTCAGGCCGCGACGGTTGCGTTTCACTGCAATTGCACCTTTCCGAAAATAGACAGCAGCGAAAGCTCCCGAGAGGCGACACCCGTATCCTGGCTATGGCTGAAGGCTGCACTCGGGAGCGCCCCGGCGACGGGTAGCGGCGACCTGATTTCACCCCTGCCGTCGAACTCGATGGTCTCGAAACTGTGATCGAAGCTGACCGTCACCACCGGATTGAGAGTACCGGTCGCGAGTACCGTGCCCGTGCAGCGGTTGCCTGTGGCGATGCAGTAGGTGGCGGGCGGACCGGCTGCTGTTGCGAGCCAGAGTGTGCGGTTTTGGGCCAGGGCGAGCGAACGCCCCTGGCGAATGGCCAGGGCCAGTTCGTCGGCAGCCTGCTCAAGTTGTCGCCGGTGGTACAGCCCGCTGAGGTTTGGCAGGGCGGCACCGGCGAATAGTCCAACAAGCGAGACGGTGGTCAGCAGTTCGAGCAGGGTGAAGCCGGTACTTTTTCTCATGGCGGCGGAGAAGTAATGTCTTCGACGAGGATGGCGAGCGGTCCGCTGCCGAGAGCGGTGCGCACGCGGTCGCCCTCGGCACTGATGATGCCACTGGCGCGCGTACCGGCGGCACCGGCGGCAAAGCGCAGAGTGCCCGCCTCGTTGGTGGCCGCGTAGATGCGGATGACGACCCGTCGGGCTTTGTCAAGACCGACGCCGGGAGTGCTGCCGACCAGGATCTGACCGATGTAGTCGGTGCTCAGTTGCGACAGGCTCTTCGGCATCAGCACGTTGATCCCGTAGTAAGTACCCGTAGCTCCGGTGAGCGCCCCAGCATTCTGTGTTCCCGGATAGGAGGCGACGATTGCCGTCGGTGCAACTGTGGCCTCGGCCGCATTGAGTGTGCCCATTCCAGTTGCCATTTGCAGCGCCACAGAACTGGTGGCCGTGACACTAAACCGCCAGGAAGCCGGATCGACGTAGATGCGCACCTGCCCACCTTCGTTGTAAGCGGGCGTCAGCGGCGCGCCCGGTTGGCCGGTTGGCCGGGCGGTAGACCACTGACTGCGGATGTCTTCCATCTGCAGCCGGGCCAGGTTGCGCGCCTCGTCGAAGATTTTTTCCTGGCGCTGCAGCAAGATACTCGCCGTCAGCGGAAAGACGAGAGCTGTGACACTTACCCCGGCCACCAGTACGGCAACGAGCGACTCGATGATGGTAAACCCGGCACGGGTCCGGAGTCTCTTCATAAGTGCTGCCAGTCGCGCAAGATCACGTTGGCGGTGCTCTCCAGCGGAAAATTGCGGTAGGGCAGGGACTCGTCGTAGAGGAGTCGAGTCCGGTTGCCGTTGAGGGTGACCTGTTTTCCCAGGAAAGTGCCGGCCAGGTAGCTGCAACCCGTTCTAGAATTACATTCTTCCGCCTGCACGCTGAGGCTGGCATTGGGAGCATAGACAATGGCCCGCAGCGCAGCACCGCTGGTGAGATGAATGGTTGCTTCGTCGTTAGAGTAGATTTGCAAGTTGGCGGTGCCACTGCCATTGGCGGTGCTTGCTGTGATGTCTACCCGAGCGGTGTTCGCCCCATTGACCACGTAGAGCACGATTGGATCGCCACCGACCGGTTGTAGCTCCAGGCGAGCCCGCTCTGAGAGATCTAGATCGTTCACCACGTAGCGCCCGGACTTGAGGGTTAAGACTTGCTGGTCACTGAGCCTGACCTGGGAGCTATTTTCGCCCGTCAACTGTACGACCTCGTACTTGTCCGCACCGCTCAGGGTCGAATCGACAACAGCCGGCTCGATGGTTGTCGAGCCGCCGTTCGTATCGGCGATTGTTTGCGTGCGGGAGATAGACGGTGTGCTCGGGGCTGGTGGCAGGTCGAAGTAGCCGATTGTGCGCGTGCCGCCGGTGGAGGTCGCCCCGTTCAGATGCAAGCAGTTCTGGCAGGATATTTCAACGGCACCATCGATCGTCGCATTGCTGCCGTTTGCGCCGACGCTGTTGTGGGAGCCGAGATTACCCTGATTGCCCTTTGGTAAATAGTGATAGTCGGGGTCGAGCCCGTAAGCACCGTTGCGGTTGAGGATGGTCTTCTGCGGGAGGTCCGGGGCAAAAGTCGTCGCCACGCTCGTCCCGATGAGGGTAAGCGGCGGCAGTGCTTTGAGCTGACCAGTCGTACTCTCGACGACCGGCCACTCGGTCAGGTTGCTTGCGGGTGGGCGACTGTCGGTTGCGTAGTAAGGCACACCGGCACTGTCGCGGTAGATGGCCGTCACCCGTTCGCAGTCGCTCAAAGACGAACACAGAGGAGCAAGGGCAGTAGCCAGGCTCGAATTGCTGGAGCTATCGACGAAGCCGACCTGGCCATTGATCTTGTTGCGGTAGACGCCGCGTACGTAATTTACCTGGGTGCAATCGATCTGTCCCAGGGAATCGACGCGGCAAAAAGGCATTGCACTGGAGGTATCCCCTCCACCGAGCGCGACGGACTGCCATCCAAAACCAGCGTAGCGGCGGGTATACAGGACAGTCTGTAGGTTTGCTTTGATGGCCACTTTGAGAAATGCGGCGTTGCGGCCTCGAAAGCCGAGCACCTGTGCCTCGATTTTGCCGACGGTGCTATCGAGGGCACCGGCACCGAGTGAGTTGCCGTCAGCATCGAAGCGATCGACACGATAGACCAGGTAGCCAAAGCCATTGCCGATTGCCTGGGGCACCCCCCCGTGATAGCTTGCCCCCAACTGGATCGAGCCGCTTGCCAGGTCGGCTGTGACGGTGTCTTTGTCGAGCGGACCGGTCGTCGTCACAAACGGCAGGCTGGTCGAGGCGATGGTTTCCTTGCCGAAGCCCAGTTCGCTCAGCTTGCCAGCCAGGGCATGGATGCCGGCCTCAGCTGCGTAGAGACTGTCGCTCGTTCCCCGCTCCGCAATGCCGTCGCGTCGGTCGGCCCCGTTGTGTAAGAAGGCCGTGCTGACTATCAGCAGCATGACAGCTGAGAGGATCGTGACGATGAACAGGGCAAAACCGCGCTTACTGCGCTGCAGCGTCAGCCATGTACCAGGAACCGTATCTTCACCCATCGCAGGCTCTACCAGAGGGAGTGTGCATCGCACCATCAGGCTTAATATGTCAACAACACCTGATATTTCTACCACTACTTGTTGAAAACAACCGAAAATACGTATCTGTACTGCGCTCTTCTCTATTAGAGTTCACGCCGGGTACAGCGATCAGTATCATGGTCGAAATTTTAACGGGGATTGGGTAACCATTTCCATCCGGAAAAACACCCAGATTTTCAGTCAGGCTGCCAGGGTATTCGTCGTCTTCAGCGATTACTATTGACCACAAAATGTCCTAAGCGCGACCGACTTTGACACTGAGTTAAGATTTCGGTAGCATTGGCTGAGCGCTTACCTTTGCGGAAACCTTGCTTTAAAAAGATATGTGTCCTGGGATGGATTACGAATGACGCCCCAGGCAGGCCAGGTTTGTAAATCTAGATCGAATGACAACGGCTGTGTCAGGCTTTTATAGACTTGAGTAGCGAACGAAGGGGAGACCATGCCTTTAGGAATGCTGGTAGAAGGAAAGTGGGTCAATCAGGAGAAAGATAGAGACGAATCGGGCAAGTTTAACCGCACCCAGACGACTTTTCGACAGCAAATCACCCAGGACGGCAGCAGTGGCTTTAAAGCGGAGCCTGACCGCTACCATCTCTATATTTCCTGGGCCTGTCCGTGGGCGCACCGCACGGCGATCATGCGCAAGCTCAAGGGCCTGGAAACGGTCATCGGTCTATCAGTCGTCGCCGCCGAGATCCACGACCGGGGCTGGGAATTTCAGGAAGAACCGGGTGCTGTTCCCGACCTGGTAAACCATGCCCGTTACCTTCACGAGATTTACACCAAAACTGAACCACACTATTCGGGCAAAGTGACCGTACCCGTCCTCTGGGACAAGTTCACTTCCACAATCGTCAACAACGAGTCGCGGCAGATTATTCGCATGCTCGACACCGAGTTTGGGCTGCTGGCAAACGATGTCGATTTTTACCCGCAAGCCCTGCGCGAGAAAATCGACCAGACAATCGACGCCATCTACCAGCCCATTAATAATGGCGTCTACCGCTCCGGCTTCGCGACCACGCAACCGGCCTACGAAGAAGCCGTAGTCGAACTCTTCACCGCCCTCAATGAGTGGGAAGCGGTGCTCACCGGCAGCCGCTACCTGTGCGGCGACCAGATTACCGAGGCTGACTGGTGCCTCTTCACCACGCTGCTGCGCTTCGATGCCGTCTACCACGGCCACTTCAAGTGCAACCTGCGGCGCATCGTCGATTACCCAAACCTCTGGAACTATCTCAAAGATCTCTACCAACAGCCGGGTGTTGCCGAGACCTGCAACCTCGACCATATCAAGCGCCACTACTACCGCAGCCACACCAATATCAACCCGACCCAGATCGTCCCTAAGGGGCCAGTGATTGACTTTGCCGAACCCCACGATCGGGAGCGCTTTTAGAATTCAGCCGCCTATATAGGCGTACACCCACTGCGACATAGACGCTTTGGGAAAAGGCTCATTAGGATGGGAATAGTCCGACGGTATTTTAAATCGGCCGGGGATTGCGGGAGAGAGAAGATGCATAAATTGCGCAGTTGGATGTTGGCTGCCCTGGCCGTGGTAGTGCTGCCCGTGGCGGCATCGGCAACAGAGGTACCGGCAGTGGAGCGGCTGGAGCGCGTCGATAACAGCGACGTCTATAGCAAGCTCTACCTGTCGGCCTCGGCCTACGTCATCAAGGACAAAGACTTCAACCCGGCCCAACCAAAGCAGGGGTTCTTCACAACCTGGCTATTCGACCCCTCCCAAAAGGACCTGTTTCAGTTGCAGGCCCGCTACTGCGTACCCAACTCGGACATCGAAGCGGGTGGACCGACCCTCAAGCAGGTTGACCTGCTCGACAACAATCAGGTGCTCGTCTCAGTCGAGCAGGAGGTCGCTGCCACCCCGGCCGCCCGCCAGACCATCGAGCCCGGCTACTACAGCGGCGGGGGCTACGGCGGTTTCGGTGGGGGCTACGGTGGTGGCCTTTACGACGGCGTCTATCCACGCGGCTACGGACTCGGGCGCGGCTACTACGGACGTGGCTACGGCTACGGGGGCGGCTACCTCCGCCAGAGCATACCGGTCTACCGTCCGCCTGTGACCTGTGCCACCGGCACGACCGGCTTCGACCTGACCCCGATTGCCGACCGTCTGGCAAGCCTGCCCGACCGCACACTCAAAGTGCGCCTGCACTTCAGCAACGGCGAAGTGAGCAGCTGGCAACTTGGGGCCAATACAGTCCGCGAGATCAAGCGACTGGTCAATATCCGCAAAAATTGGGTGAGCTAGAGACCCTGATTGGTTTTCTTGCTGAAGGGGAAGCCAGTCTGGTAGCCGGACTGGCTAAGATCGGTGCGATGGGAAAATATGGGGATATCCAGCCATGACAGACAATCCACTGGTCAAGCTCCACGACTACGGTCAGAGCGTCTGGATCGACGATCTGCGCCGCGACATGATTACCACCGGTGAACTGAAGCGCCTGATCGAAGAAGAAGGTGTCCGCGGTCTGACCTCCAACCCGGCCATCTTTGAGAAGGCAATCGTCGGCAGCGACTTCTACGATGCACAAATTCGTACCCTCGCGGGCAAAACGGTCGCCGACATCTACGAAGACCTGGTCATCCAAGACATTCAAAATGCAGCCGACCTGTTTCGGCCTCTGTACGACAGCTCCGAGGGAGCCGATGGCTATGTCAGCCTCGAAGTCTCGCCCTACCTGGCCCGCGATACCGAGGGCACGATTAAAGAAGCGCACCACCTCTGGAATCGCGTCAACCGCCCCAACCTGATGATTAAAGTGCCCGGTACCCCCGAGGGCGTCCCGGCGGTCAAGTCGCTGATCGGCGACGGCATCAACGTCAACGTCACCCTGCTTTTTTCTCAAGACGCCTACGCGACCGTGGCCGAAGCCTATATCCAGGGTCTTGAAGCTCACGAAGGTCCGCTTGACCGGATTGCCTCGGTGGCAAGCTTTTTCTTAAGCCGGATCGATTCGGCCATCGATGACACGCTCGCCCTCAAGCTCAAGACCGAGAACGACCCCGAGCAAAAAGCAAAGCTCACCGAACTCGAAGGCCAGATTGCGATTGCCAACGCCAAGCTGGCCTACCGGCACTTCAAAGCACTCTTTGAAGGTGAGCGCTTTGCCCGCCTGCAAGCGCGCGGTGCCCACGTCCAGCGCCTGCTGTGGGCGAGCACCGGCACCAAAAACCCCAACTACCGCGACGTGCGCTACGTCGAAGAGCTGGTCGGTCCTGCCACAGTCAACACGATGCCGCCGGCCACCCTCAAAGCCTGCGCCGACCACTGCGAACTGCGTTCGAGCCTGGAAACCGGCGTCGAGGCAGCGGAATCCACCCTCGCTAACCTGGCTGCGGTCGGCATCGACCTTGGCGAAGTCACCGACAGCCTATTGGCCGATGGGCTTTCCAAGTTCACCGGTCCTTTTGACAAGTTGCTCGCGAGCCTCAAGGCCAAGACCGAAGTCGTCACAGCAGGCTCCTAGCCCGCCACGGGTCCGGCGGCGAAGTCAGACCTGCCGCCGGTCTTGCTGAGCAGGCGGATACCCTCGATGGTCATGTCTTTCTGTAAAGCCTTGGCCATGTCGTAAAGGGTCAGGGCGGCGACACTCACCGCTGTGAGCGCTTCCATCTCGACGCCGGTAGAAGCCTGGGTTTTGACAGTAGCCACGAGCCGAAAGCCGGGTAACTCCGGCTCGGCCTCAATCTGAATTTGCACGCCGCTGATGGCAAGCGGGTGGCAGAGCGGGATCAAGTCGCCGGTACGCTTGGCGGCCATGATGCCCGCGATGCGGGCCGTACCGAGCACATCGCCTTTCGGGGCATTGCCAGCTTCGATTGCCTTCAGGGTTTCAAGCTGCATGCGGATACGCGCCTCGGCGACTGCAGTACGGGCAGTAGCGGGCTTGGCAGTAACATCGACCATGCGGGCCTCACCGGCCGGGTCGGTGTGAGAGAGTGGTTGCACGGCGTTCCCGTTCGATTGCCTTGGGTTGCAGGGTCGTGCCGGTCCACCCGGTTGCCCTCCAGAACAGGCACATTATGCGCTTTGTGCACAGAGCTTAATGTATGTGAGCATAAATACCCAATATAATGAAGGGGCCTGAGAGAAGCAAGGGAATGTAGCCGTGTTCTATCGATTGTCCGAGCAGTACCGCTACTTCGTTCACGATCTGATCGTCAACCTGCAGGCGCTCACGATCGTGATGGAGCGGCGCGGTCACGTTGTATCCTGCTACACCTGCGGCGATGAGAGCATGAGCGCTTGTTTTATGGTCAGCATGGCGCACAACCATCTCGTTCGCTTTCTGGTTTCAGACCAGGGCATTTTCTGGACGGAAATCCGTGATGAGTGCGAGTTGGTACGCCTTGAAGGGGCCGAGGCCATCGGCAGGCTGCAGGATCTAGCGGATCTGATCAAGCAGGAGCTGATTGGTGAAAGCCTGGTGCTACCGGCCGGCTCCGCTTCCCTATAATTGAGCTGGCATCTTGAAAGAAGGATAGTGCTGCTATGGACCCCTGGTTTATCCTGGTTCCGCTCGGTCTCTTGCTTGTGTTTGTGCCGACCGTGCTCTTTTTGTTGATCAAGAGCGGGCAGCGCCTATTTTAGAAACAAAAAGAGTATCTGGAGGCGGTGACTGGCACCGTCAACTTTGTTAAGATGCAGAGAGCCTGCGGCGTTGGTGAATGCCAACAAGTTATCGATCTATACATTGTGCGATTGGGAGCAATGTTGGCTGGCAGTGAGCAAGCCGGGCATCTGAAAGGGTGATTTCCGGAGTCTCTAAAGCTGGTTATGCCGTTCCCACCTGGTTTTCCAGAGGTCGCATACTGAGGTAAAACGGCGTCGCGGGTTTTTCAGTCTTTTGAACATTCCCTAGAGTCGGCAGTCCCAAGCGGGTAGACTGGGGCAAAGGCTCTGCTGGAGAGCCGATAAAGAGGGCATTCATGAGCAAGTCCGGTCGCAAGGGCTTCATCTACTGGCTTCTGGGTGAACGCGCCGGCCGGGTAGTGCTCGGTTCCTGGAACTGGCTCTGGGGCAGGCCGGTGGAGCAGGGCGGAGACATGTCAGTCAAAGTGGCCGAGGAGGCTTTCCGCGACATCCAGCTCTCTGTACAGCGCCTGACCGAGGCAGTGGCCACCCAGGTAAGTGCCTATCGCCGCGCCCAACAGCTTTACCAGCAAAAAGTCAAAGAGTACGAGAACTTCGAGCGCCAGGCCCTCACTGCTAAACAGCAGGGCCGCACCGAACTGGCCCGTCAGGCTCTCTCCAAGGCTCTGACCATCGAACAGATTTTGCCCGAGTTGCAAGAGCGGGTTCAAAAAGCGGAAGAGTACGCAAACGCCGCCCGTGCCCGCCTCGAAAAAGAGCAGTTGCAGCTTGAGCAGTACAAGTCGCGCCTGCAAAACATGAAAGACCTCAACGAGATCAACAACGCCCTGGCCACGATGGCCCAGGTGAGCGACCAGTACAACATCGACTCGGCCCGCACGCAGTTTGAAGAGGCGTCCGGCGCAGTTCAGCGCAAAAAGTTCCAGGTCGAAGCTCTCAACGAGCTGAGCGAAAACCCCGGCGAGAAAGTTGAGCAAGAGCTGAAGCAACTTTCACTCGACGCCGAACTCGACCGCCGCATGGGTCTTTTGGGAGACCCTGCTAACCCACCGCTGAAACTGCCCGAGCGCCAGACCGAGAAGGAAAACTGAGGTTCTTGTCACGGCTGCCCTCTGTCTCTGGCTTCCAGGCGATCCAGGATTCGGGAGTTCTCGGCTGCCTGAGCCAGAAATTCAGCTCGCGAGGCCTGGAACTCAGCCTGCATTGCGGTGATCTCCTCCGCCAACTGAAGGGTTTTCGCCAACTGCTCCTTGTCTCGTGCCAGTGCCTGGATTTGGTCGTCGTTCTCGGGGCTATTGCTAGTGGTCATGCGGTCGCTCCTTGCCTTCCTTCCAGGCGATCGTGCGCCGTTTGAGGTCTTCGCGCTGCTCGGGTGTCATCGGCCCCCTGTGCACCAACCCGGCGGCGCGCTTTTCCTCAAACACCCGGCTGGGTCGCCAGCCGTCAAGTTCGCCCTCGATCAGGGCTATGGGGTCGTTCTCCTCCCACCAACCCGGCGCGGCCTGTTCGAGGATTGGCCGCAGGCTGTCGAACAGATTGCCCAGTTCGCCAATCAAGTCAGCCCGGCGGCTGGCCATCGCGTGGTGAATTACAACTTGCCGCTGCAGGCCCTCCGGCGTGTCGGTCAACCGTCCTAGGGGCGTTTCGTCAACGCCCCCCACCCCCATTTTTGGCTCCTCGGGTGAATGGTCAGCCCCGTCACGGACCTGATTCGTATTCGAGTCGTTCATCTGCGTTCGCCTCTCGGGCGCTGATGATGCGTTCATTCTGGCCTCTGGTGGTGTAAATGACCTTCAACAAATAGCCGTTGTCGGAAAAACCGATCAGGTAGTAGCGGTTTCGGAGAGCGTAGAATGGGCCTCGTCCCAATCGTTGATGCGGGCGGGGGCATGCCAGACGGAGGCGGCTTCTTCAAAGGAGACGCCATGCTTCTCCTCATTGGCCCATGCTTTGTTTTCGTCCCACTCGAACCCCAGAAGCATCGCTACTCTCGCCTGTTCACCCTTCTGCCATAACAGCTAGCCAGTATCGCATCAACAGCTAAACAGCTTTGTGTCATCAAAGGACATCAGATGGCTCAGCTCCCTGGCTCGTCGTCTTGCTCCCACTCCAGTTCGATCAGATCATCCAACTGGCGCAGGCCAAAAAACCGGCACAACTCGATGACAGCGTGGTTGTCGAAGTGGTTGCGAGGGATTCGCTTCAATTGCAGCAACCGCGACGGCACTCAGTTGCGGTTGCTGTCTGAGTACACGAAAGCCATCTGTGTTACTCTTCACGTGGAAAACTATCCTGCCCATTTTTACTCTGGGGGGCCGTCTGTAGGGGTAATTAAGATGGCAGTTGCAAGAAAACTCGCTGCCGGTTTCCTGGCCTGCGCGATCATATTCGGGGCCTCGCGGGCCTCACTCGGCGTCGAGCAGGCTATTCGGATCGATGGCTCCGGTACCGTGACGCCGATTACTCGAATCGTCGCAACCCAGTTTCAGCGCAAACAGAATGCCGTCAAGACGAGCATCGGCAACTCGGGCACCGACGGCAGCTTCGAGCGCTTTTGTCGCGGCGAGACTGACCTCTCGGGCGCTTCGCGGCTCATCCTCAAAGCCGAAGTCGAAGCCTGCGCACGAGCGGGTGTCGATTTTCTCGAGCTGCCGATTGCCCTCGACCCCATCACCGTAGTCGTCAACCCGGCCAACACCTGGGCGACCAGTCTCACAGTCGCTGAGTTGAAACAGATGTGGGAACCGGCAGCCCAGGGTAAAGTGACGCGTTGGAAGCAGGTGCGTGCCAGTTTTCCGAATTCACCCTTAAAGCTCTACGGGCCGGACTTGCGTTCGGGCAATCTGGAAGAGTTTACTGCCCGGATCGTGGGCAAATACAAGGCAATCCGCAAAGACTACACAGCTTCTGAGGACGACAATTTTCTGGTGCGGCGGGTGGCTGCCGACAGAAATGGCCTGACCTATTTCGGCTATGGCTACTACGCTCAAAACAAAGACCGGCTGAAGGCGGTAGCCATCGACAGCGGCAATGGTCCGGTTCTTCCATCAGAACAAACCCTCTCGAACGGCACCTACAGGACGCTCTCGCGCTACTTGTTTATTTACATCAACGCCAAATCTGCAGACCGGCCGGAGGTAAACGAGTTTGTCGAATATTACCTGCAATCGGCACCAACCCTGGTCAGGCAGGCAAACTACGTACCGCTCACGGAGGAGGTCTACGGTTATGTGCAAAGGCGATTCCAACAGCGGCAAACCGGCAGTTACTACGGTGGGCAGCCGGAAGTGACGCCTTAGGGCTACCAGAGCGGGCTACTGCACTCGTGGCAGCGCAGATCGATAAATTCGACCCATTCGAGCACTTCCTCGACCGGTGGGGCGTGACCGGCCTGGGTAGCCAGAAGATTTTGCGGACCTCAGCAAACTGATCGCACAGGACAATTGCGGCTTCGGCTATGTCAGCTAAGCGACGCAGCCAGGTTCTGGAAACGCCGACTGCCTGGATTATGTGCTTTGAGGGTGGGCAAATTTCGCTTGCGGGCGCAAAATCGAAACACGCCGGTCGGTAGCCGGTGACTGGTTGAGCTTCGATGCGCCCTACACCCATCCCGCCTACCCCGGAGCAGATTCGAGCCTGGCAGCAAGAGGCCGCTGTCCGCTACCCGGACTTCGTACTGGTGCTGCAGGTGCAGGACACCCAGGTCGGCTGGCGCTACAGCCTGCATTTTCGCCCTCAAAAGACTGTCAAAGTCTTGCCCAGGGCGGGCTTTCCGCTCAAAGCGCACTGGTATCCGCTGGAGATGTGGTATCAGCAGGACGGCAATACGCAGCTAGATTTCATCTATTCGCTCTATCCAGACCAGAGCACTCTGGTTCGAGCGGGCCGTACCCTCCCGGTCGCCCGGCTCTCGCTCCTGACAAGCACCGCCGGATTGGGGGCGTCACTGGTTGCAGCTCCCCAATGGTTGCAGGCCGGGGTGCTGCTATTTGGAATCGGCGGTTGGGGACTCAGCCGACTGAAAATGCGCGCTCAAGACAGCAAAGCGACAGGGCGGGTGTCCTGGCGCTAGGCCCTGCTCTGGCCTTCCGGGTTTTGGGAACCGTTGGCTCTTTCGACAAACTTCTGCAGCAATTCCTGAGAGCGCTGTTCACGGGCGATGCGCTCGGGGTTGGGCACCTTGATGAGCAGTACCTGCACCTGTCTGCGCATTGCGTCGATACCGAGGCGATAGCGAACCTCGACTGCCCGGTCCTCAAGCCAGATTGGGAAATTGGGTAGCGCTTCAAGGGCCTCACCGAGGATCTCTTCGAGGACCGGCACGGTGCAGAAGGGAACCTGGGGAGCACTCTTGAGCAGGCAACCGTGACGGCGCAGGATAAAAATGAGGTCTGCTTCCAGTTGCCCGGTGACGCAGTTGCGCTGTTTACAGAGGGGCGTTGCCTGGCTGGATAGTGAGCGGGGAGAGCCAAAAATACTGTAATCGAGGTCCTGGGCAAGCTTCGTTCCCCAGCTGACGGCGTTGGCATATTCGGGGTCGCCGTCTTTGAGCCTGGTGACTGGCTTCAGACCTTCTGTAGATTCAACTCTCGCTAGATCGCTCATTAGATGTACCCTTTAAAATGGCCCTTCCTGCCCGGTGGCACCTTTATAGCCTGCCCAAAATGCTTTTGGTCGGTCACTACTGCCTCGGAAAACCTCACTGACAAGCCCCGCTAGCCAGATAGCACCCGGCTAGAGCCGGATGTCTTTGAGCTGTGCGCGCGGGTCGAAACTGCGCAGTTGTCGAATCTGCTGGTACAGCTCCCGCTCTTGTGGACTGCTCTCTTTAGGCGTGATGACCTGCAGCTTGACGCGCTGGTCGCCGTGGCTGCCGTTAGCACGCGGCCAACCTTTGCCTTTGAGGCGCAGCGATTGGCCGGACCGCACTCCCGGCGGTACGGTGAGGGTGACCGGGCCTTCCAGGGTCGGTACCTGAATCTGTGCGCCCAATACCGCTTCGTCGGGGGCAATCGGCACCTCGCAGACGATATCGTCGCCTTCGAGCTGGAAGTAGGAATGGGGCTGGACTTCGAGGGTGAGGTAGAGGTCTCCGCGCTCACCAGCCCGCCTGGGCCGGCCCTTGCCACGGACGCGGATGCGGCTACCGGCCTTTGCACCGGCCGGGATGCGCACGGCCATCGACTCTTCCCCAACCTGCAATTGTTTCTGGGTGCCGCGCAAGGCCTCCGAGAAATCCAGGCTCAGCGTGCCCTCAATATCGCTGGCCGACGCACGGGTGCGCTCGCCCGTGAAATCTTCAAAACCCTGGAACGAGCCTGGATTCTGAGTACGGGAGCGGCGCTGTCCGCTGGAGGGGCGATTGCCGAAACCGCCCAGCATCGCATCGACGAACGAGTCAAAATTGCCGTACTGCTCAAAGCCAGCACCTTCGTAAGCTCCGGCGGGCGGTGCCCCTCCCTCAGCGGCCTGCTTCCAGTACTGTCCGTACTGGTCGTACTTTTCGCGATTTTGCGGATCGGAGAGGACTTCGTATGCTTCGTTGATCTCTTTGAAGCGCACCTCCGCCGCCTGGTCGCCGGGGTTGAGGTCGGGATGGTACTGGCGTGCCAGCTTGCGATAAGCCTTCTTGATCTGCTCGTGCTCTACGCTTTTATCGACCCCTAAAACGGCGTAGTAGTCTTTGAAGCCGGTTGCAGGCATGAAACCTCCACGAGCTGGGTAAAAGAATCCATTTTACTGTGGATTCTCTTCCTCATCTATTCTGCTATTCTGCAAGGCATTGACGACCCCGAGCGTCTCGTACAGCTGCTTGATGCGGTCCTGGATGCACCCGATCTCCAGCGCTTTCGCGAACAACTCTAGCGGTCCAACGAGACAAACACTGCACTTGATGTGCGCCAGAACTATCCGAAAACTTCTCCCGGTCGTCCTTCATTATCCGAATCGGTTTTCTTTGGATTGAGATAGGTCGCTCCCGGCCCGAACGGGGAGCGCTCAGCGCCCTAAAAGTATACTCGTGCAGCATTATGGCGGTTACACTTCGCCCGCCGCCGCGCTCAAAAAAGAGGCAGGCTGTCTTCCCTACCGCCAGGTTCCGGCATCTCTACACAGGGGTAGAGTCCACACAAGTATGGCGGGGTGCACGATCGGTGTTGTCCGCACGACTGGCTTTTTGTCGGCGGGTATTCAGCCTCGGCGCACGGCCCGGCGAATCAACCGTCCATCGCCACGGAGTTTCGACATGGAAACTGAAGAATTTCGTCCGACATCAGCTGAGATCCCGGCTCAACAGTTGCCCTACCCGGCAAGCCAGGAAGACATGACGCCTGCCCCCGATACAGACCTCTCAAGCTACAAGCCGGCAGGCAAGCTCGAAGGCAAGACAGCGCTTATCACCGGCGGCGATTCGGGAATTGGCCGTGCTGTTGCCCTGGCTTTTGCAATGGAAGGGGCAAACGTCGCCATCTTCTACAACGAGAACGACAACGACGCAAACGTGACGGCGAGCATGGTCGAAGGCCAGGGCGGTCAGTGCCTGGTGATCAAAGGCGATGTGCGTGACCCCGAGCAGTGCCGCAGTGCAATCGAGCAGACAGTCGTCAAACTGGGCAGTCTCAACATCCTGGTCAACAACGCCGCCTATCAGAAGGCCCAGGAAAATTTTGAAGACATCACAGAAGAGCAGTTTCGCCGCACCCTTGAAACCAATATCTTCGGCTACTTCTACATGGCCCAGGCAGCTCTACCCTACTTGAATGCCGAGGACGCAATCATCAACACCGGCAGCATCGTCGGTCTGGTGGGTAACGAAATCTTGGTCGACTACTGCGCCAGCAAAGGGGCAATCCACGCCTTCACCAAGGCCCTCGCCCTCAGCCTTGCCAAGCGCAAAATTCGGGTAAACGCTGTCGCCCCCGGCCCGGTCTGGACGCCCAATATCCCGGCGACGATGCCTGCTGAGGAAGTCGAAAACTTTGGCCACGAGGTCGCCATGGAGCGCCCCGGACAACCGGAAGAACTGGCACCGGTCTACGTATTTCTGGCTTCAAAAGACGCGAGCTTCGTCACCGGCAGCATCTTCGAGGTGACCGGCGGCAAACTCTCAAGCGGGTAACGGGTGCGGTGAATCCGTGTCCTGTTTACCAACTAGAGAGCAATCGATGCAACCGGACTCCTATCCCCCCGAAAGTGTGCGCAGCCTGCTGAATACTCCCCTGGTCACTGCGAAGACCAGTGAAGTGTTAAAGCGAAGACTCACCGCCAGACCGGAAGTACACCTGTTTGATGAGGCAGCCCTTGCCACTCTGCGCGCCGTCGCCGCGCGGTTTTTTCCCCAATTACAAAAGCGGCAGGACATCGACCTGGCCAAAGACCTGGAGGAACGGCTCGCCGGTGGAACGGGCGACGGCTGGCGCTACGACGAGATGCCCGGTGACTTCGAAGCCCACCGGGCGGGGCTTGCCGGTCTCGATGAAAGTGCGCGTCTGCTATTTGGTGCCGGGTTTACCGCCCTTGACGGTACCTCTCAAGACGCGGTGCTCAGTGCCGTGCAATCAGCCAAAGCGCCCGGCGCGACCTGGGAAAAATTACCCGCCCGGCGCTACTTTGAGGAATTGCTCACTGAGCTGACCGAGTATTACTACAGCCATCCCGACGCCCAGTCAGAAATCGGCTACGCGGGGATGGCCGACGCCCGAGGCTGGCAACAGATTGGTCTGGATGAGCGCGAAAGCTGGGAGCCCGCGCCCGATTCCCCACCCACTATTCCAGCAGCGGCGGCGGAGCCTGAAAGGCTCGCCCAACCTCCCCGGATCCCAGAACGGCGCGACCGGGAAGAAATGGTCGATGTGGTGGTAGTCGGTACCGGGGCTGGGGGAGCACCGCTGCTTGCCCGCCTCGCCCAGGCCGGATTGAAAGTAATTGCTCTCGAAGCGGGAAACTACTGGAACCCGGCCACAGACTTTGCCACCGACGAGCGAGAGCAAAATAAGCTTTTCTGGTCAGACGAGCGGCTGAGTGCCGGTGCCGACCCGCTCGCCTTTGGCCGCAATAATTCAGGCATCGGCGTCGGTGGCTCGACTTTGCACTACACCGCCTACGTCCCGAGGCCACAGCCCGACGACTTTCAGCTTTTCACCGACTTTGGCGTTGGAGAAGACTGGCCTATCGGCTACTCGGACCTCGAACCTTACTTCGACGAAGTGGAGCGCTTTTTGGGTGTCTCCGGTCCCTCACCTTACCCGTGGGGACCGGCCCGCACACCCTACCCACTCGCTCCCCTGCCGCTCAACGCCGCCGCCCAACTGATGGAACGCGGCTGTGCGGCTCTTGGGTTGCGCACTTCGCCCGCCGCCAATGCCGCCCTCTCCGCTCCTTACTTTCAGCCCGAGGTGGGCTGGCGCAATCCGTGCACCAACCGTGGCTTCTGTCAGGCGGGCTGCACGACGGGGGGCAAGGCAAGCATGGATGTCACATTTATTCCCCTCGCCATAGCCCACGGAGCGGAGGTGAGGAGCGGCACTTTTGTGGCGCGCATCGAGACGGACGGGGCAGGGCGGGTGACGGGTGTCGTCTACAACCGAGAAGGCCGGGAAGAGCGCCAGCGCTGCAAAGCACTGGTGTTGGCGGCCGGGGCCATCGAGACGCCGCGTCTGCTCCTGCTAAATGGGCTTGCCAATCAGAGTGGCGAGGTCGGCCGCAACTTCATGGCCCATCCGGGTCTACAGATCTGGGGTCAATTTTCAGAGGCGACCCGGCCCTTTAAAGGCATCCCCGGCGGCCTGATTTCAGAGGACACCCATCGCCCCAAAGATGCAAACTTCGCAGGCGGCTACTTGCTGCAAAGTATCGGCGTCATGCCCGTCACCTACGCAAGCCAGGTAGCGCGCGGCCCCGGATTCTGGGGCGAAAAGCTACAGTCCCACATGCAAGGCTATAACCACACAGCCGGCATCAACATCCTGGGCGACTGCCTGCCCTACACCCACAACTACCTCGAACTGTCGGACGAACTCGACGTACGGGGACTCCCTAAACCGCGCATCCACTTCACCAACGGTGAAAACGAGCGACGCATGCGCGACCACGCAGAAGTGCTCATGCGCCGCATCTGGGAAGCGGCGGGGGCACAAGAAATCTGGGCTTTCGAGCGCAGCGCCCACACCATCGGCACCTGCCGCATGGGCAGCGACCCCAGGCGGGCCGTAGTCGATGCTGAGGGCCGCGCCTTTGACGTACCCAATCTCTACATCATCGACAACTCGGTATTCCCGAGCGCCCTGAGCGTCAACCCGGCCCTCACCTTGATGGCGCTCTCACTGCGAATAGCCGATCGCTTTATCGAACGCACACGAGGGGAATCTTAAGTGGCACAGGGTTTTCTCGAACTCATCCAGGCGCGCTACGGCGACGGTGGCTATCCGGGCGACCAGTACGGCGGGGCAGCCGGTTCAGACGGGCGCGGCCTACCGACCAATAGCCCCCGCAACTTCATGTTTGCAACCGGCATCGAGTGCTCTTACCCGACTATCGAGCACGGCCGCGTGCGGCGCGACCTGCTTGCCGAGTGCGGCCACTACCGCCACTGGCAAAAAGACCTGCAACTGGTCAAAGAACTTGGCCTCAACGTCCTGCGCTACGGCCTCCCTTACCACCTCACCCACCTCGGACCGGGGCGCTACGACTGGAGCTTTGCCGACACGGTCATGCGCGAAATGCAGGCACTGCAAATCACCCCGATTCTCGACTTGTTGCACTTTGGAGTACCCGACTGGCTCGGCAACTTCCAGAACCCCGAGTTGCCCGTGCACTTTGCCGACTACTGCGCCGCCGTCGCCGAGCGCTACCCGTGGGTGCGCTACTACACCCCCGTCAACGAAATCTACGTCACAGCGCGCGTCAGCGGCAAAGACGGCCTCTGGAACGAACAGCTCAAGAGCGACCAGGGCTTTGTGACTGCCCTCAAGCACCTGGTGGCGGCGAGCATCCTCGGTACCCAGCGCATTGCCCAGCAGCGGCCCGACCTCGTCATCATCCAGAGCGAGAGCGCCGAATACACCCACGAGATGCGCGCCGAACCCACGCGGGAAGTGACGCTCGCCAACAAGCTGCGCTTTTTGTCCCTCGACCTGCTCTACGCCCACCCGATGGATTCGGATGTCTGCATGTACCTGTGCGATAACGGTCTCACCCGCGCTGAGTACGACTGGTTCATGGTCGGCGAACCGCCCGGCTACCAGGTAATGGGCAACGACTACTACGGGCGCAACGAGCGCATCTTGCTCCCGGACGGCACAATGTGTCAGGTCGAAGACGTGATGGGCTGGTATCAGATCACCCGAGATTATTATGACCGCTACCGTAAGCCGGTCATGCACACTGAGACCAACGTCTTCGACGCCGCACAAGCGCCCGGCTGGCTCTGGAAGCAGTGGGTCAACATCCTGCGCATGCGCCACGACGGCGTACCGGTGCTCGGCTTCACCTGGTACAGCCTGATCGACCAGATCGACTGGGACGTCGAGCTTGCTGAGTTGCGCGGGACGGTCAACGCCTGCGGCCTTTTCGACCTGGAGCGCCGTCCGCGTCCGGTGTCAGTCGCTTACCGGCAACTGCTCCAAGAATTCGGCCAGATTACCATCGTGCCCCACGGCGAACTCTTTGAAGTGACCACCCGTGCCGCCAGCCTGAAAGTGGAGGTCTGAGCGCTTGGCACCGGAGGACGCGGCGACGATCAACGTACTGGAGCGGGGTGCAGGCGAACCGGTCCTGGTATTTTTGCACTACTTTGGCGGTTCGTCTGAGACCTGGACTGCTGTAATCGACCGCCTCGCGGATAGTGCGCGCTGTGTCGCACCGGACTTGCGGGGATTTGGAGAGTCGGAGGCAGTCGGCCAGTACGCGATGGCCGATTACGCCGACGACTTAGAAGGAATGGTCGAGGCGCTCGGTCTAACCCGCTATATCGTGGTCGGCCACTCGATGGGCGGCAAGATTGCCCTCGCCTTTGCTATGAGGCAACCGGCCGGATTGCAATCGCTTATCTTGATTGCTCCCTCACCGCCCAGTCACGAGCCGATGCCGGAATCGGAGCGTTCCCGGCTCCTCAGCACCCACGGCGAACGAGCCGCCGCCGAGGAGACCGCCCGCAAGATTGCCGTCAGCCCGCTTACGAACGTGCAGTTCGAGCAAGTCGTCGCAGACAACCTGCGCACTTCTGAAGCAGCCTGGCGGGCCTGGCTGAAGTACGGCAGCCGCGAGGACTTCGCAGGATCGATGGACAAGATTACCGTCCCCGTCCTGGTAATCGTCGGTGAAGCAGACCCGGTCCTCCCGCCCCGCCTGATCAAAGAGCAAGTCGTGAGCCGCATCGCCGGGGCACGGCTGGTAACCGTGCCTGGTACCGGACATCTACTACCACTCGAAAATCCAGAGGCAACGGCACAACTCATCCGCACTGAGCGGGACAGGTAGAGCTTCCGCTTTTATTCAGGTTCTTCTACCTGAGCCGCGCTGCCGGTACGAATGTGATCGTGAGCGGCTCGCGGGGGCTTTTAATCCTGATCTTGAACTCGTTTCGGGTCAGCCTCAGCACATCTACTTTGTACGGGACGTCTTCAACCATCGTCAGTACACCACTCGTGTACTTCCAGCTTCCAAACGTCGGCTTGCTGTTGGGCGAGGTAATCGCCAGGGCGCCGCCAGACAGGAAGACATAGAGTGTGCCCACCCCGCTCGTGCCGTCGGAGCGCTTGCTGACTTTCCAGACTTTGTTGACGAAGCCCCCAGCTGCCGCTCTCGTCTCGGCGAGAGGGCGCTGAGCTGAGGCCGATTGCACAGAGATTGTGAACAGTAGCCCTGCCACTGCAATGGGGGCCAGGTTTCGCAAAATGTTCGTGAGCCGCCTGGACATACTCCCCTCCTGCTATCGCTTCGTGTACCAGTCTGCAATACATCCGTCCCCCGCGCTATTCTCGCTTTTGTAAGCTACGCCCCAATGAAAAGACAAAGCTTCGCCTTTTTGTCAGGACGGCTCAGGTCACAGGCAACAGGCAGGACGGCTCGGCCAACCGCAACACCAGGGCAACCCGGACACAGCCTGGGCAGTTCAAGACTTAGCGCCACCACTCTCGGCATTTCTTTGCCCTGCCTGGCTTCTGAGAGCAGTAGTGATGAGGGTGCGCCAGAGGTTGTCCGGCAAAAGAGAATGCATCAACAGGTAGGGGCCAGGTTTAGCCGGATAGCGCAGCCGCCTGGTCCCGTCGGTGGCAGCCCGCAAGATCACCTCGGCTACCCCTTCGGGGCCGGGCAGGTTGGCATCCAGGGAACGGGTCATAGCCCGAAAGTGGCTGAGTGGTTCTTCGTAGGCCGGGTGAGATACCCACTGCTGGGAGCGGGAAATAAAATCGGTGCGGATGCCGCCAGGCTCGACTAACTTCACCCGGATACCGAAAGGCTCCAACTCGAAGCGCAGCGACTCCGTCAGTCCCTCGACAGCGAACTTGCTGGCGTGGTAGGCGGAGGAAAAAGGAAAGGCCATCCGGCCACCAATGGACGAAATGTTAACCACGACCCCGCTCCCCTGCGCCCGCATCGCCGGGAGGACAGCGCGGGTGACCGCCGCCAGACCGAAGACATTGGTCCGAAACTGCTGCTCCAGTTGCTCGGGGGTAAACCCTTCGAGCGGTCCCCCGAGGGCATACCCGGCATTGTTGACCAGTACATCGACGGTGCCGAACATTTCGAGAGTTTTCTCGACAGCAGCGTGGATCGACTGTGGATCTGTGACATCCAGACAGGGGGCAATGACGCGGCCACCCCTGGGTTGCAGTGGGACGTCAAGGCCGGAGCGCGAAGTGGCCGAGACGTTCCAGCCCTTGAGCGCGAATAACTGGGCTGCCGCCCGGCCGATGCCGCTGCTGGCACCGGTAATCAGCACTGTTTTAATCATCCCAGTTCCACTCCGAACGCAGTGATAGTGAGTAACGGGGTTAGCGTGTTCGCTGAAGGGTCACCGTCACCAGAAGCCTAATCTGTGGAGTACACTCCACAGTCAAGAGGGTCGAGAGAATTTGGAGGCTCGTCATGTTGATCGGCGAAATGGCCAGCAAAACAGGTTTGTCGAAGGACACCATCCGCTTCTACGAAAAGCTCGGGCTGATTACCGCCCAGGAACGGCAGGCCGGTACAAGATTTTATAAAGAGTTCAGCGAGGAGACTGCCGAACGGCTGCGGTTGATCAACCAGGGAAAAGGACTTGGATTTACCCTGAGCGAAATCAAACCACTCATCAACGAATGGGGCGACGGCACGATGCCGAAGCATGAACAGGTTGAAGTGATTGAGCGCAAACTGGAAGAAATTGCCCAAAAAATGAAGCGCTTAGATGAAATCAGGAGCTACCTGACTACCAAGCTAGATACATTACAGCAAGAAAAACGCTGATTACTCTCGACCACCTCACCCATGCTGACATTGGGTCTCAGAGCCAGAATGCCAGGAACATGACCGCCCGCTTCCAGATGCTCTTGAAAATGGCCGGGCATCGAGCGTCGGTCGTCCGTAACAAGCAGAAAATTATTCGCCTCGCACCATTCCAAGATCTCAGGGTCGGCTGCGCCGTACCCCGGCGCTTCACGCTGTCCGACCGCCAGAACCGTTAAGCGTGGGCGACGGAGAAGAAGTTGGGTGCAGTATTGGTTCGACAGGTTCTCATCGATGAGGAACCGCAGGCTCACATAGTCCCCTGCCGCACCTGTCGAGTGGCTTTGAGAATTCTAAGCCGCACCACACCCGACGACGGGTTGCGATCCTGTTCAGCCATCCGCCGCTCTGACTGCTCAAGCCATGCGCTCATGTAGGTCTCTACCTCCGCCTTGTGCCCGTGGTCGTTTACTTTCTATTTTTCGGTACGAGTGTAATACCAATCTAATTTCAGCCGGGCTGGAAACAAAGCAGCGCGAGGCTTTTAGCAGCACCAGATCGTTCGGCCTCGCCCATTGGCGCTGCCGACGTTCAGGAGTTGGACAGCGACCTGATAGCAGGCGGGTCCGGCTCGTCTGCCCAGTAATCGGTCGCCTGGAATTTACCGACTATGCCAATCGAATTCGACATCCATTTGTCGGAGTCCGGGTAGTAGCAGACCCCGTGTGCCAGGTTTTCACCGACCATCAGAATGTCTGTGTCTTCGTTGGTGTGGTTGTAGAGCTGGTGGGCAATGCGCTCGTCTCGTGGACAGGAAATTGCATCGCCCTCCTGCACTTCCACCGTCTTCTCGCCAAGGCGCAACATCGCCTTGCCCTTGAGGACCAGGAAGAATTCGTCTTCGTGCAGGTGGAAGTGAAAGGGACAGGAGCTTTTTCCTGGCTGCAGTCGCTCAACTACCACGCCGATGTGCCATTTCTCGGGAGACATCGACGGCGAGAGCCGCTTGGACAGACTGGAATAGTGTTCAGAATAGATTTTTTGCGTCCACTCGAGCTGGTTTAAGTTAACGATGTTCGGAATATCGGACATACTGTCTCCACTTCATCCTGGTTTTCTTGCGGTAGACAGAGTGTAGCATGAACATTTGTACTCAGAAGGCGGGCCGCTGGCACTTCAGCGCCCGCGGCCGTGGGTTGCCCGATCTGCCCGACCGAGGGGAGCCTCAGCAAATTGTAGGCTGATTGGGTAGCCAGCCGTTTGGACAGGTCACCCATCAGGAAAACCGAAAAACCGAGAATATGTCCCACTTTGCCGTCCACTACCGCTTCATCGACCGCGACACCGGACAAACCGGCGAAGGCGACGCCCTCGTCGGGCTCGACGGCGAAGACGCTGCCGGGTGCCTGGACCTCGGCTGCGAGAGCCCAGAACGGCGCGCATGGCTCGAAGGCCACCTCGCCGACGCCATCGCAAAAGAGTTCCCCCGGCACAAGCCGGGCAGTCTTGTCGTCCTCGTCACCGCTTACTCGCGTGCGCCGGAGCCGACATGAGTACAGAAACGCACCCGACGACGACCGCCACACCCAGGTTTTCACGCTTGAGTAGGGCCTTCAGGGCATCGAAGTCCATTTGCTGCCTTTCGCGATTCTTGCAAACTTACAGGCGCTACTCCAGCGTTTTCAGCTGAGGTTTTTATGAAGACGGGCGGTCTGGTCTTCAGATCCAGAACTGGCTCTGGGGGCTGAGAGTAATACGGAGAGGGGGAGATTCGAACTCCCGGAGGCTTTCGCCTCAACGGTTTTCGAGACCGTCACGATCAACCACTCTGTCACCTCTCCAGAGCCTATCCAGGTTATCACGGTCAGCAGGTAGCCTTCAACTGACCGTGAAGGAGTCAACAATTTGGTAGATCTTTTTGCGGCGGCTACCCCAGGAAATCGCCGAGGAGCCGGTGACGAGGGTGTAAACTTTACCCTGGTTGACGGCGATGCAGTAGATCTGGTGGTTTGCCTTGCCGCCAGCGGCGAGCACGACCTCGAAGGTGTAATAGGTAATGCCTTTGTTATCTTTGCGTTGAGCCGGGTTGGAGACTTCGATAACCGCATCGGGATAGGATTTTTTCTTCAGTACCTCGTTTGCGAAGCGGTCGGCAACAGCCTTGGGCGTACCGAAAGCCGTCACATCCTTCACACCCTTGCGCGTCGGGTCAGCAGGTGCATTGCTCACCAGGACTGAGACCTGGTAAGACGGGTCGGCCGGATCGGAGAGCCGAATCGCACCTTTGGGGTCCGTCTGAAAAGCCCAGTTATCCGGGTAGACCAGCGTAAAAGTACTGTTGGAATCTTGATAGCGCTGAAACCCCTCGGGGGCATTGATACCCGAGCGGCCGCAACCGGCCAGCAGCACCACCAGAGCCAGGGCGACTCCTGCACGCAATAAATCCCTCACGACTGCACTCCCACCGACTGCCACGCCAGTTTAACCACGCTCTGACTAATCTAACAGGAAGGATCAGCCCTGGCAGAACCGGCAGCAAAACCTGAGCCAGGAACGCTAAAATAGATTTAGTGAGTAAGCGAGTAGAAGCACTGTGAAAATCTTGCCCGCATCCCCGCGCGAATGGTGGCAATTGGGCGGAAGCGTCGTACGCTTTTACACCAGTCCTCGGGTGCCGAGGCCACTCAAAGCCGGGGTATTGTTGCTCTCGGCCCTCTACTTTGTTTTGCCGCTGGATGTGCTATTCGACTTTATTCCGCTGGTCGGTCGCCTCGACGACCTCTCAGTAGTTGCCCTCGTACACCTTGGCGCAGTGCTCTGGGCGCGGCAACGCTATGCACTCGATGGACCCACTACTAGCCCGGGGCCAATATCGCAAGGCGTGAGCCGCGACCCCGACGTCAAGACGGTTGACGTTCCTGCTCAATCATCGTAACCACCAGCCCGGCAATGCGCTCCGGGTCAATCCCGGCAAGCCATAGCAAATTGTCGTCGCTGCGGTGGCGGTAGAGCCAGCCGCTGACCAGTTGTACTTCGTCTAGATCTTGCTGCGGCAGTACAAAGACTGGCGGCGCCGGGGTGCTTCCCAGGTAATTTTCGGCAAGGGTTTGCAGGAGGCTCTGGTGGATGGTCTGCAAGGACTCGGCGGCAGAAAAACTCTGACTGGCAGCGAGCTTGCCCTGGCGGATCCAGAACAATTGAACGCTACCAGGATGTTCGGGTGGTCCCGGATGAATAGCGACCGCATCGAGGCTGACCCGCTCGCGCAGGAACCCCTGGTGGGTGAGAAAACCTTCCAGAGCCTGCCAGCGGTCCCGCCAGCGGGCAGCCTGCTCAAAGTCCTCGCGCTCGGCCGCCTGGTGCATCTGGTCTTCAAATTGTCTGAGGACCGCACCCGCTTCCTCACCGCGCAGCAGGGCGCGCAGGCGCTCGACCTGGGCGAGGTATTCGGCGCGCACGCTGCGTGTCCGGCAGGGGGCCAGGCATTTTCCCAGTTGGTCGAGCAGGCAACCGCGCTGAATCGCTGAGAAATCTGAGCAGGTGCGAATGCCGAGGTTCGCAGTCAATAATTCGGCCATCCAGTGGACGAAGCGCGTCTGGTGGTAAGGCCCGTAGTACTCGGCTCCATCAGAGGCCAGGATACGCGTTACCTGGAGGCGCGGGTATTCTTCCTGTACCGTCAGCCGCAAAAACGGATACTGCCGGTAACGCTTCTGGGCCTGATTAAAGGGCGGCAGGTGCTCGCGGATCAGGCGGCCTTCTAAAAGCAGGGCGGCAAGCTCGGAGCCAGTGCAAAGTACCTCGACTTGCTTTGCTTCAAACTTGAGTCGCTCGGTCTGGCGCGAATGCCCACCCCCCTGCCGCAGGTACGACCGTACGCGCGTGCGCAGATGCACCGACTTACCGATATAAAGAAGCTTCTCCTCACAGTTAAAAAAGCGGTAGACCCCCGGTTCATCCGGCAGATCTTCGAGACGGTCGAGCGGCACACGCAACCAGGACTGCATCATATCTGGGGACTACATCGACTCTGGTCTATCACACACCACAAAAATCGGGGTACCTCCGAAGCTCGGAGGTACCCCGTCGGCAGCAAATCAGCACTCAGGCCAGGCCAAGGAAGGCAAGCACGCCCTTGCCGGAAAACAGCTCAATCACCAGTGCCGCAGCAAAGCCAATCATGGCAAGACGGCCGTTCAGCATCTCGGCATAGGGCGTAAAGCCAAGCTTCGGCTCGTTGTCAATATCGGTATTGTTCACAGTGGACCCCCAAAAGATAGAAGACGAAGATATGTTGCAGCAACTTCATTATAATCCATAAAACTTTACAAACAATAGCTAAGGGCGGTGTCATCCTGCAGCCGACATACATCAGCTTCCAGCAGGACTAGTCAGTCTTTGCCAGGGGTGTCAAGCAGTTCGCTGGCCTTCGCCCCATCTTTACTAAAAAGCTCCCTCCTCAGATGGTGCGCGAATCTCGGCTGTTGCTGCTACATATGTAATCAGCGAAGTCAAGCGACAAGTTTATTAATTTATATTGACTGCGTTATGGCAGTCAACAGCACGGGATACCTGGAGTAAACAGGGCCTGGAGAAGGCGCACATCCTCTAACTTCCAATCAGGAGGGAAACATGGACAACAATACAAACATTTCTAGATTAGTAGCCTCTCACCTCGCCGAGATGGGCCTCACCGATCCAGTGATGGCTGATTACTACTTGCGCAGTTTATTTACATCGCCGAAGACAAATGCCATCGCAAGCTGGCTCTCCCCCACAGAAGCCCAGGAAGCAGCTCGCCTCGTAGAGATCGAAGGTGCCCGGTTGCGCTTCTCGCGTCTGATTGCCGCCTAGTTTGAGTTGAAAGTTCCGCATTGTCACGGATTGCAAACTCACTAAATGACTTCTGTATCCTTTTGATCCCCGAAACCGGCTAACTTGTTAATTTTCTAGAAGCGATCCCCGTGCTGGTGTAGTGCGATACACCAATGCGCTAACCTGGAGTAGAACTTTTCAGGTGATCCCGGCGATGGACTTTCAAGACATAACCCTGACACTGCACCGCTTCTGGGGAGAGCAGGGCTGTTTGATCGTTCAGCCGTACGACCTTGAGAAAGGAGCGGGGACGATGAACCCGCATACTTTCTTGAGGGCAATCGGACCGGAACCCTGGAACGTTGCTTATGTTGAGCCTTGCCGCCGACCGACGGATGGTCGTTATGCGCAGAATCCTAATCGTCTGCAGCATTACTACCAGTACCAGGTGCTGATGAAGCCATCACCGGCTCATATTCAGCAGACTTATCTCCAGTCGCTGCAGGCGCTGGGGATCCGTCCTGAAGAGCACGACATCCGCTTTGTCGAAGATAACTGGGAGTCACCGACCCTCGGCGCTTGGGGCGTCGGGTGGGAAGTCTGGCTCGACGGCATGGAGGTTACACAGTTCACCTACTTTCAGCAGTGTGGGGGCATCGATTGTCATCCGGTATCGATTGAGATTACCTACGGCATCGAGCGTCTTGCCATGTATCTGCAAGGAGTCGATTCAATTTTCGATATCCGCTGGGGGCCACAGACCACATATGGTCAGGTGCACCGCCAGGGCGAAATCGAACATTGCGTCTACAACTTCGAGCAGGCGAACCCGGAGCTGTTGTTCACCCTGTTTAAACTGTACGAGCAGGAGGCGACGGCGCTCAGTGCGCAAAACCTGGTGCTTCCGGCCCTCGACTACGTCCTCAAGTGCTCGCACACTTTCAATTTGCTCGACGCGCGCGGCGTTATTGCTGTAGCCGAACGGACCCTCTATATTGGTCGGATTCGCACCTTGGCGCGTCGAATTGCCCAAACCTACGCCAGGCAACGAGAAGCACTAGGCTTCCCGCTGCTTGCCGTGACTTAGATATACCTGCTTTTAGGAGACTTCATGGCTGCCCAATACCGCCAAGACCGCGTGTCGATTTTTATCGACGGCAACAACATGTTTTACGCCCAGCGCTCCAACGGCTGGTTTTTCGACCCGCGCAAGGTGCTCGAATATTTCAACCGCCAGGAAGCTCTGGTCAACGCTTTCTGGTACACAGGCATCCGTGACCCGCAGGACCAGCGCGGCTTCCGCGACGCCCTGATTGCCATGGGTTTCACAGTGCGCGAAAAGTTTCTCAAAGAGTACTACGACCGTCTTTCCGGCGAGATGACCCAGAAGGCGAACCTCGATATTGAGATCGTCGTCGATATGTTCAACACGGTTGCGCAGTACAACCATGCAGTGCTCTTCAGCGGCGACGGCGACTTCGAGCGGGCCGTCGAGTTGCTGCGCTCCAAAGATACCCGCATCACCGTCGTTTCCACCGAAGGTATGATTGCCCGCGAGTTGCGCAACGCCTCCGACCGCTATATCGACCTCAACGACATCCGTCCCTTCATCGAAAAGACGCTCGAAAGCCGTATCCTGTCCACGAGTACTGTTATCGCCCCTTAGATTGCAGCCTTTCTAGACCCCTTCCGGTCTACTTCAGGTTCTAGCTGATGCTCCGGTCACGATGTGACTGCTTCCCCCTCCGGCTCCTCGACTGCTTCCGGTTCACCAGGTAGGACCATCAAGTCGACTTGCTGGCGATAATAATCGATGCTTTTGACCTGTACTTTGACCGAGTCGCCAATCTGAAAGCGCCTGCGACTACGCCGGCCGACCAGGGCGGGCTCGCGGGCCTGATAGGTATACCAGTCGTCTTTGAGTCCGCTGACGTGGACGAGGCCTTCGACGAACGGTTCTTCGACGGCGACGAAGAATCCGTAGGACTGAACGCCGGTGATGAGGCCGTGTAGAGGCTCGGTATGTCCATTGAGCTGGCTTATTTTCTCGAAGCCTTCGAGGTCTTTTCCAGCCTGCACCACCTGGCGGGCGCGGGTACTCAGGTGATTTGCCAGGGCAGGAAGCAGCTCTTCCCAGTCTTTTTGCTGTTTAGGCTTGAGAACGGGCCAGTCGATCAGGCCGTGGGCACTGGAGGCTTTGAGATCGACGTTGACCTTCGAGCGCGGTGTCTTGCGGTCGCGCCCGTCCTCGCTGACTTGAGCCAGGATGCGCTGCACGACGAGGTCGGCATAGCTCTCCAGCGGTGCTGCGAACGGCACCACCGCTCCGCTATTGCGGCTGAAATGCAGGGCTGGAGCCGTCCCAAATTCGCTCGGTTCGAGGGTTGCCTTCAACAGCTCGCGTAGGGCCGGGTTGTCGGTGCGGGTCGGCTGCGCGACCAGCCAGTCGTGATACTGGCTCGCCTGCAGCTCGACGGGCGGTTCGGCGTCGGGGACATTCAGTCCGCAACTGCGCGCAAGCCTCAACCAGTCGAGCACTTCGCTACCTTGCGGGGGTTGCTGTGCGAGGAATGGAGCCGGTAGGTGCAGGTGGGCAAGGTGCTGACCCATGAGTGATTCGAGCAACTCGACAAATACCCTTGGGTCGCCCGGTTCTGAGAGCAGAGCGATTCCCTGACGGGTGAGAGCCTCCGCTACCTGGGCATAGGATTCGGGGAGCGGTCCCTCAAATGGGGTTCCGGCGCGAACAAGTGTGGCGTTCCAGCGGTAGGTGCGCACCTGGGCCGCCGCGTCGAGCTGGACCAGGACCGACCAGGACCGGCGTACTGTCCCAGGCTTCAGGCAAGCCCGCTCGATCAGTTCCGGCGGCCACAACTGGAGCAGTCGGCCACGCAGGCGAGTACCAAAAGCGCGCTCGCGTCCTTCAATATCGAGCACCGAACCGACTGAAACCAGGTAAGTCAAGTCCGGGATGTGCAGACCCAGTTCCCAGCCTTCGGCCTGGGGTACCAGCGAGACAGCCATCTGCGCAGGGTCGCTGCCCAGCACATGCAGGTCCAGGGAGGTCAGGTCTTCACGGTCGGTCTCCGCCAGTTCTGCAGGCAGGGTGCTCGCCGCCTCGCGTACGGCATCTGGAAATTCGAAGTTCAATCGATAGCGGTTGCAAACGAGATCGATATCGACTTGCGGGTCGTTGGCGTTGCCGAGGATGCGCAGCAGCCGACTTTTGGCCGGTCGGCTGCCAAGTGGATAGCGGGTGATGACAACCTCGACAATTTGCTCTGTATCGACAGCGCCGTTCTCACCGACAAGTTCAATCGTGCCGCCTAATCGGTCGTCGAGCGGGACCACCTGGGGCGCGTCACCGTCGATACTAGCCAGGCGTCCGACGACCGATAGGTTGGCCCGCTCGGTTACCAGGAGCACTTCTCCTTCCGGCTTGCGGCGGCGGGAGGCTTTTTTCATCAGGCGCACCAGCACCCGATCACCGTTCCAGGCGTTCTTGAGGCCGCCCTCGATGATGAAGACCTCTTCGCTCTCAGGCAGATCCGGGGTGACAAAACAAAATCCCTTAGAACTACAGCGCACTCGCCCAGAGACAACTTCCTCGTCGGCGATGCGCCGATAGCGCCCCTGGAGCTTTTCGAGGAGACCGAGTTTTTCGAGAATGTCGAGGACCAGTTGCAACTGCTCCAGCGCTTGAGGCTGTACAACATTCAGCTTTTGCTGAAGTATTTTTGGGGCTGCAGACCTCTCGCCAGCTAGTAATCCGAGTAATTCGTGAACAGAAAATTGCATGTCTATACTCCGCAGCTATAAAATCAAGCTCTATTACCTCAACACTTGAACAGTTGCACCGGGACTGCCCGAAGGAAACAGTCGCTCGTCCCGGCGTCCTGAAAATCCTGTTACGTCAGCCAGATAGTCGTCACCGCGTTAATCCTAACGTCGTTTGCTTCTAAAAGTGGGCGGCATACCGGCGAGCCTCCCGTAAACTGGAGCCTATGGGTATCGAGGTTCAAGTTCACCAGCAGTTGCTGGCCCTTCTGCGGCACGAGCACCCACCGACGTGGCCCCATCAGCTGACGATGGGTCGGCTCGTCGCCCGCGCGCTCCAGCAGGGACGCTCTACCCTCGCCCAGGTGAGTGGTTCCGGCGAACACCGCCTCAGCTATTTATTGCCGGCCTTGAGCTCGACACAGCCGGTGATCATCTGTGCAAATGCCGCAGTACAGCAGCAATTGTTGGAAGTGGACCTGCCGCTGTTGCGCAAACACGTCCACTTCGACAAGGCAATCGGCGGCGGCGACCGCTGGCCGGGGCCAGAGTGGCAGGGAGTGCTCGTCACCGACCCCAAAACATTTCTCACAGACCGCCTGCGGGGAGGCGAAGCCTTTCCAGAAGGAGTGGCAGTCGTGATTGACGGTGCCCACGAGCTGGAAGCCTGGGCACTGGCGGTGCTTTCCGACCGCATCGAGCCTGCCGATTGGGACGCCCTGCGCCAGATCTGGCCAGACCGGGGCGAGGTGTTGCTCGACTGGCGCATCCGCCTCACCCGCACCCTCCTGGGCCAGACCCAGGATAGGCTTACGGTTCCAGACGAGCAGGCCAGGACTCTCCAGGCCCTGCTGATGGGTGCCGACGCCGAGATCTGGACCCGCTTTCGCGATCAGCTAGCTGACTGCGACCGGGTGAACTGGGCCGAGTATTACCGCGAGAGTAACCAGTTCAGCTTGATCAGTGCGCCCATCGAGGTGAATACAGTACTCCAGGAACGGCTCTGGTCTCGCCAACCCGTAGTTGTGATCGGTGAAGCCCTCGACCCTGACCGACAGGCAACGCTCTATCGTCAACGGCTCGGCCTACCCGACATGACCTGCCTGCGCTTTCCGCCCGACCCACGCGAACAGGAAGTATTGCTCTACCTGCCCAGTGCTCTGCCCGACCCGACAGCACCGCTCTACCAGCAGCAACTTGAACCCTTGCTGACGCAACTTATCGCCATTTCAAGCGGACCACTCGTCATCTTGATGCCGGAGGGTCCGCTCAGAGCGAGCCTCGGCGCTCACCTCGCAGCCCAGTTGGGGTCGCGGGTCAGCATTAACCGGGCACGCCTCCACCCCAACGGCGTCGTCCTCTGCAGTTGGGAATTTTGGGAGACCTACCACCACCAGATGAGCGCGCCGACGACTCTCGCTATCTGCACCCTGCCCTTTCCAAGCCTCGATGACCCACTGGTCGCTGCCCGTGTCCAGTGGCTGAAAAATCGGCGGCGCGACTGGTTCCGGACGTACTTGCTACCTGAGACGATGGGACGACTCCAGCGCGGAATCAGCCCCCTGCGCTACACCCAGGGCCTGGTCGCCCTGCTCGACAGCCGCGTCAACAGCCGCAGCTACGGTACGCAGTTGCTCGATTCGCTGACCCCGGCCCGCCGCGTGCGCTACCTCGAAGGTCTCTAGGACGGGAAGTGCTCCTGTACCCAGGCAAGTGCTTGCTCCCGGGAAGTGAGCGTACCCGCCAGTTGTTCGAGCAGCACTTGCTCCAGGATTTCTTTAAAGCGCGGTCCCGGCTTGAAGCCGAGGGCAGCCAGGTCGTGGCCGCTGATGAGCGGTGCTTCGCGGCGTTGCTCCAGGTAGCGAATAATCGCCCGACGCAGATCTGAGTCCCCCAGGGCTGCGTGCAATAGCCATTCAGCGGTATCAAGCCGGGGCAGCAGTTTGTGCAAGGCGGCCGGACTCATAGCCAATTCAAGTAACCCATGCTGGGCACGCACCCGTTTCAGGCGGGCGAGGGTCTGTCCATCGAGGGGAAGCCTGACATCAGCGGACTCGGTCGCCGCAAGCAACAGCCGCTCCAGGCGCAATTCCCCTGGAGACAAGTTCACGTCAAGCCTCGGTGCAGCTTCGCTCAGCCACCGCAAGCTTGAGGCCAGTTCTTCGCTCCACCGCAAGCTTGCGTCGAGGCAGCGTAGGGCATCAAGACCGGCCAGGGTTTCAAGAGCAACCTGCCAGTAAGGCGCACTCAATAGATATTGCAGTTCCGTTTTGAGCCGGTCGCCCCCGTAGCCGTCGTGTATTCCACTCTTCAGGCTGCGCACGATAAATGTCTCGGTCTGGGGAGCAATTGAGAAACCAAGCCGTACCGCGAACCGCACAGCCCGGAAAATGCGGGTCGGATCCTCGATAAAACTATTGGGGTGCAGTACGCGCACAAGCTGCCCCTTCAAGTCGATCGCTCCCCCGAAATAATCAACCAGTTGCCACGCCCGTACGCCGTTGAGACCGATGGCGAGGGCATTGATGGTAAAGTCGCGCCGGTAGAGGTCGAGTCGCAGCGAAGAGGCTTCGACTTCCGGGTTCGCCCCCGGACGTGGGTAAAATTCGGTACGCGCCGTCGCAAAATCGAGGGCGAAGCCATCCGGCCAGGCCAGGCTCGCGGTCTGATATTTTGCAAAGCACTCAAGCCGCGCTTCGGGATAGTGCCCGTAGAGGGCTGTTGCCAGTTCAATTCCGACAGCACCGGCCGTAACTGTTCCCTCAACAACCAGGTCGATGTCGATAGTCGGTAGGTCGAGCAGCAAGTCACGTACAGCGCCGCCGACTAAATAAACGGCAATGTTCAGGCTTTCGGCAACGTGAGCCGCCTGTACCATGCGCTCGAAGATGAGAGGCGGCAACTGGGTCTTCAGCAACGCCTGCAGATCTCCCCAGTCCAGTCCTTCACCGGCACGCAATTGATAGTGGTGCCGCAGGATGTCGGTGCGGGTGATGATGCCCAGCACCTGACCCTCTTCTCCAACTACCGGCACGCGACCGATATCATAATTGACCATCAGGGCTTCGACTGCTGCGAAGGCAGCTTCTGGAGAGACGCTCCACACCTCGGCAGTCATGTGCTCGGAGACCGGCGACTGTTCAAACCCGTGGTGAAGGGCAATATCGATATCGCGCCTGGAGATAATCCCGACTAGCTTCGACGCGCCATCGATCACCGGCAGAGCTGTGTGACCGTAGCGGGTCAAAATCGACCGCGCTTCTGCAAGGCTCGACGCCGGACTAATAGTCCGCACCGGAGCAGACATCAAATCGGCGGCCGTAGTTTGCATCAAAATCGGGTCAGGGAACGACGAGCACCGGACATGGAGCAAGATTAATCACCCGGTCGCTGGTGCTCTGCTGCATACCACCGGCAGTCAGGCCGAGGCCACGGCTACCCATGACAATCAGTCCAGCTTTGAGATCCTCGGCGACATCGCAGATGACAAAAGCGGCTCTACCTTCCTCGATGCGGGTCTCGATTGCAAAGCCTTCCCCTTCCAGCCGCTCTTTGACGGTACTGCCGAGCTGCTCAGCCCGAGCCTGCACCGCTTCGAGTTGGGTAGCTCGCTCGGGCATGTCGTCGGGTAGATCGACTACTGAGAGCAGCAACAGCTTGCTTTTATATTTGCGGGAAAGATCCAGGGCCAGTTCTAAGGCCCGCTCACTTTCAGGCGAAGTATCCAGCGGCACAAGTATCAGTTCAAACATATCTCTCCTCGCGCTGCCCCCTCTAGCTTAGCTGAGAGTGCGGACCGTCAAACGTGCTGTCGTGGTGTCCTGGAGAGCGACCAACAATTGTTCACTCGTCACCGGGAAAGGCAGAGCGTGCAAATCCGAACCCGGCTTGCAAGCGAGCTCAGCCACTGCGCGCAGATCGGCTTCGCTTAAAGACCCCAGGTTTAGATCCGCAAGAGCCAGTGGTAGGCCGATGCGCTGATAAAACTGTTCGAGCTGGTCGCGGGCAATACTGGCTAGGCGCGCCCGCCCCACCGTCTCCTCCAGGCGCAGTTGCACCAGGATCCCAAAAGCGACTTTCTCGCCGTGCAGCGTCCGGCGGGTAGCACTCAGGCTGGTGAGGCCATTGTGAACCGCATGGGCGGCGACCGTCCGGCAACGCGCACCGCCCAGTCCACCCACGACACCCGCAAGGCAGATGCTCGCGTCTACCATTTGCTCCCAGGCCCGGCTGCCGGGATGATTTATAGCTTCTTCAGCCCGCTGCAAAATCAAGTCGCGCAACACCCGTGCCTGTTGCACTGCTGCGATTACCAGCGGGTCGTCCGACTCGCCGGAGCTAATCGAGGCTTCGTACCATTTGGCGAGAGCATCCCCGAGTCCACTGACAAGCGTGCGGACTGGAGCTGTCTTGATCAGTTCGTAATCGAGGAGCAGACCCTGGGGAGCATTGTCCAGTTCGACCCCGTAAAGCCAGGTTCCTGCTTCTGAGTAAATGTTTGAGAGGGCAGCCCAGGCTGCACAGGTGGCGGCGGAAGTCGGTACGGTAATCACCGGCACTCGGGCGTGATGCGCGACGAGCTTCGCCATGTCAAGCGCCTTGCCGCCACCAATACCCACTACGACATCAAAGTCGGTCGCAATCTCACGGAGTCTGGCTAAGCTCGCTTCTGTACAGTCAGAGCCGTAATCGGCAAACTCCCCGGTCAGCCCGGCTGCTGCCAGGCTCGATTCAACAAGTGGTGCAAATCGAGAAATCGTATTGCTGCCACCGATCACCAGTGGTCTTGAACCGAGGGCTTTGACCCATTCACCCAGCAAAGCAAGAACGCCGTAACCGCGCTGAACCCGCTGCGGAGCGACCATTGATACGAGCGGCGATGTCTGATTCAACTGGAGCGCACCCCCATGACTGTCCTATCCATTCATAACCGTTTTTCGGCGGTTACTGCGAGTGTTTCGGGCATTTCAGATCCTTCTATGCCAGAATCGGCAACGTCGTTGCGCACAAAGAGCAAATGTCACGGATCGAACGAGACTCGATGGGCGAACGCACTCTCCCGGCCGATGCCTACTACGGCATCCAGACCCTGCGCGCCATCGAAAATTTCCCGATCAGCAACATCCGTCCGCTCGGCGACTACCTGCGTGCCTGTGCTCTGATCAAACGTGCCGCCGCCCAGGTCAATGGCGAACTTGGCTGCATCGACATCAATATTGCTGAAGCGATCACAAAAGCGGCCGACGAAGTCCTGGCTGGTCAGTGGCACGACCAGTTTGTCGTCGATATTTTTCAGGCTGGTGCGGGCACCTCCCACCATATGAATGTCAACGAAGTGCTCGCCAACCGTGCGCTCGAAATCCTTGGCCACGAGCGGGGCGACTATCGCTCGCTCAATCCAAATGACCACGTCAACTACGGTCAATCCACCAACGACGTCATCCCCACGGCCATCAGGCTCGGAGCTCTCTACGCGAGTGTCCCGCTCCTCGAATCGGTGGCATCACTCGCCGCTGCCTTTGAGGCTAAAGGCCAGGAGTTTCTGCCCATCATCAAATCGGGCCGCACCCATCTGCAAGACGCCGTTCCGGTACGGTTGGGGGACGAGTTTTTCGCCTACGCCCAGATCTTGAGCGAACACCACGGCCGTCTCGAACGCGCCTTTCAAGAACTGACCGTCCTTGGCCTCGGGGGCAGCGCTGCGGGCACCGGCCTGAATACCCATCCTGAGTATCGGGTGCGCGTGGTGGCAGAACTCGCGAGGCTTACCGGGTTCGCGCTCACCCCGGCCCCACGCCCGATGGCGGCGATGCAGAGCATGGCACCTTTTGTCTCGGTTTCCGGTAGCCTGCGCAACCTGGCACAAGACCTAGTGAAAATTTCAGCTGACCTGCGCCTGATGGATTCAGGTCCCCTGACCGGCCTCAAAGAAATCAGCCTGCCGCCCGTACAGCCGGGGTCGTCGATTATGCCCGGCAAGTACAACCCCGTCCTGTGCGAGATGCTCACGATGGTCTGCTTTCAGGTAATGGGCTACGACCAGGCAATTGCCCTCGCCGCCCAGGCCGGGCAACTCGAACTGAACGTGATGATGCCGCTCATCGCTTACGACCTCATCCACAGCATCACCATCCTCACCAACGCGCTCAAAATCTTGCGCACCGGTTGCATCGAGCGCATCGAGGCTCACCCAGACCGTTGCCTCGCCTACGCCGAAAGATCCCTGGCCCTGGTTACCGCCCTCAACCCGCACATCGGCTATTTACACGCCGCCGCCGTCGCCAAAGAATCCCTCGATACCGGCCGCACCCTGCGCGAGATTGTCCTCGAACGCGGCTTGCTCACGGAAGCTCAACTGGCCGATGTCTTGAACCTGGAGCAGATGAGTCGCTTACCTGAGACTCAGTAAGCAGTGGACTGCTATCAGTTCTGACAGGTCTAAGGTTGAGAGGGTTGGCTGATCTTCAGCTTGGCCAGAGCATCGCGGACCGGCACCGCTTTTTTAGTGTCGAGGTTGACCATCACGACCTGCACCACCGCTCGCGCACAGCGCTCTCTAGCTCCACTGCTGATCATCTGCTCGAAGATCATCCGTACCGGCTTCAGTTCGGCAAGCCGGGTGGTGACGAACACTTCCGGCGCATCTTGCCCGCGGATCAGGCCACGCAGGTAATCGAGTTCGAGCCGGACTACGGCCGGGGCCAGACTGAGCTGAAAAAGGTTCAGTTGGTTGCGTTGTGCCCAATCGACCCGTCCGGCTTCGAGATATTCAACGTAGACAGCGTTATTGAGGTAGGTTGCGTAGTCATAGTCGTTCGGTCGAATCGGTAGGTGAATTTCGCTGTCCTGATAGGCACCGGCGTCGAGCACAAGTTCTTTCCTCTCAATAAACAGTGGTCTTATCTTTCTCGCGGTGATAGCGTTTTGAGCATGACCATCATCATCGCTCTTAAAGTTGCAGCCGGCGTAGTCCTGGCCGCCGACTCGCGCCTTACCGTCTATGAAAACGGTCAGGTTGTCTTTCTCTCCGACAACAACTTCAAGTTATTCGGAGTCAAAGGCCGCCCGGTCGGCATTCTCACCTGCGGCAGCAGTTTTCTAGAAGAACGCGCAGTCGGCAGCTGGCTTGAAGATTTTACCAACCGCGTTGCGCCCGAGCTACAAGACATCGATGCAATCCTCGATGCGCTGACTGAAAAGCTGCCACCACCCCAGCAGGGTTCTGTGAGCTACTTGCTTGCCGGGTTTGAACCGACTGCAACCCGTGGTGCCGACGCACAGATCTGGAAAATCAACCGCTTTTCAACTGGTGCAACTAACCGCTTTGACCTCAGCAGCTCGGCAATCTTCTGGGATGGAGAATTCGAGGCGCTCACCCGTCTGCTCCTTGGTTTTGCACCCACATACGCATCGCTGGTTGCCGCTACCCCAATTAAAGATGGCGAAGTGCGCGTGCCCTACTACGCCTTCAGCCTGCAAGAGGGGGTCGATTACGTCGAATTTTTGGCGACCAGCCAGGTACAGTTTCAGCGCTTCGTGAGCGAGCCCCAGACTTGCGGCGGCCCGATCGATATTGCAGTGATTACACCGGAAGCCGGCTTCCAATGGGTACGCCGCAAAGACTTACCCCCGTACACCTACCTGTCCTAGCCACCAGAATCAGATCCCGTGCTAGAACCAATGTGCGAGCATGTCCAAGGGAAGGCCGTATGTTTCTGGTGACTGGCGCAACAGGCGACCTGGGCCGACGGATTGTCAAAAATCTGTGCTGTCGGGGAGAGTCAGTGCGCGCTTTTGCCCGCCTCGATGCCCGCTACTCCGACATCGAACAACTCGGTGCTGAAATCTTTATTGGGGATTTGCGTCGCCGCGACAGCATCGAGCGCTCCATACGCGATGTGCGCTACGTAATCAGCGCCCACGGCACGAATGCGAACGGCGGCGGGGTAGAAGAAATAGACTACCAAGCCAATATCGATCTGATTGAAGCAGCCCAGAAAAGTGGGGTTGAGCACTTCGTCCATATCTCTGTGCTTGGTGCCGACCGCCACTACGACGACGCCCCGGTATTTAAGGCTAAACGTGAAGTCGAAAAGCATCTGGCTCGTAGCCCCCTGCCCTATACAGTGCTCAGGCCCGCTGGCTACGCCTCCAACTTGCTATTTCTTGCCCGCAACTTCGAGTACACCGGCTTGTATCCACTGATTGGTCGCCCTGATAACCGCACCTCAATTGTGAGTACCGACGACCTGAGCCGCATTGCCGTGCAGGCCGTCACCATTCCGGAAGCCCGCAATCGCACCTTTGCGGTCGGCGGTCCCGAATCGCTCCGCCGTGACGAGATCCCGCGGATTTTCGAGAAGGTTTTCAACCGGGCCGGACGCATTCTCCACCTGCCAATTGAGGCATTCGATGCCATGCGGTCTTTTATCGGCCTGATCAATCCGGGTGCAGGCCGAGACCTGGGCACGCTGCGCGTTCTACTAGCCAACGAATACACCTGCGACCCGCACGAGGTCCAGAAAGTGTT
>JANNPH010000037.1:0-73263 GCA_031399965.1 Gloeobacteraceae cyanobacterium SOY_34_metabat_159
GCCTGGCTGCTGTACCCGAGCCGGGCCTATCTGCCGCACAAGGTACGAGTCGCGATCGAGTTTCTGAAGCTGAACCTCGGATGAGCTCCGATGGTGAGGCCCCCGTGCTGGCCCGCTAAAACAAAATTCCTTCCACTTGAGCCGTTCGTTCCAGGTGCAAATCCCGGTTTAACCCGCACAATTGACAGAACTGCTCATTGCTCAAAGTTAGAAGCGGATCCAAAGTAAGGGTCAGTGCAGTCATCCAGCACCTGCAGAACACGGGATCACAAGTATCCTAGCTTTGCTGTCGGATCGATCAGAGTGCTGTGACCATCACGGCTCGTAGCCTGCCCGGCTGCAAGCGGCCCAGGCTTCCAGTAGTTGCCGTTCCCGTTCGGGGGTGAGGCGGCGCACCACTGCCTGAGCAATAATCGAAGAGCTGAAAATCTTCAGCAAATCAAGAAGACTTCAATGCGTATGGAAACACGTATGGCAACTCTCACTGGAAAAGTCGCAATTGTCACGGGATCTTCGAAGGGGATTGGCGCGGGCATTATCGAACGTCTCGCAGCCGACGGCGCTGCTGTAGTCGTGAACTATTCGCGCAGCAAAAAAGAGGCCGATGCTCTCGTGGCCAAGGTCACCGCTGCTGGTGGTCAGGCCCTGGCCGTCCAGGCCGATATCTCGCAACCCGACCAGATCACCGCTCTGTTCACCGCTACCCAGGAACACTTCGGTCGGCTCGACATTTTAGTCAACAATGCCGGGATTTACGAGTTTGCCGAAACGATTGACGCTGTGACGCCCGAGCACATCGATCGCCTGTTCAATCTCAACGTCAAAGGGCTGATCCTGGCCACCCAGGCGGCAGCGAAGCAGTTCGGGCCTGAAGGCGGAGTCGTGGTCAATATCAGCTCCGGTGTCGCCATCACGCCGATGGTCGCGGCCCAGGTCTACAGCGCCACCAAGGGTGCGGTCGATGTGCTGACCCGAGGACTTGCTCTAGAACTGGGTCCGCGTAAAATCCGCGTCGTCGGCATTGCGCCAGGACTCGTCTCCACCGAGGGCACCAGCGACATGGCTCAGGAAATGGCTGACGCCATCATCAGCCGCACTCCGCTCGGGCGCATCGGCGAACCAGGCGACATCGCCGCGGCAGTCTCTTTCGCGGTCTCAGCGGATGGGGGATGGATCACAGGAGAAACGATCCAGGTAGGCGGCGGGCTGCTCCTCTAGCTGCAGTCGGGCCAAAGCTGTCCACGAAGCTCCAGCCAACCTGGTTGGTCAATAGTGATACAGCGCTCGATCATTGCCTGAACATCCAGCGATTTGGTACTCAAGATGTCTTTATTTTTGACTGCGCCCATTTGGCTGAACGTGGGACTCTGTTTCGAGGTTGAGCGGGCTATTGAGCCTGGAAAGCCGGATGTCCTGTAGCGGTACGGGGTACTGGATGCTACGCCCGCGCAGCTCAGAGTCGATCTTGTAGAGGAGGGCGCTTTTGATACGCAGTTGCTCTTTTGGGTAGTTGCACCAGGCCCAGAGTTCAAAGAGCATTCCTCGTTCCTGCCAGCCCCGGTAGATGACCTCCGGGGAGGGAGTGCTAATCACGCGCAACTCTTCACCGGCAATTTTGAGCAGCACCTCGGTCACCACCTGCGGGTCGCTGCTGTCGGCAACCAGGATTTCGATGGAGAGCCGGACGCGCCCTTCCGGGTTTGACCAGTTGAGGACGCTGTTCTCGATGAGGGTCGAGTTTGGAATGACGAGGCGGGCACCGTCGAACCGGCGCAGGGTGGTGGCGCGCAGGTTGACGCTCTCGACGACGCCGTCGCCGTCTTTCAGGTGGATGAAGTCACCCACCTGGACCGGACGCTCGATGAGGAGCACCAGCCCGCTGATGAAGTTGCGCGCCAGGTTTTGCAGGGCCAGGCCGAAGCCGATGCCGACCACGCCGAACAGGATGGCGAGCGAGCCGAGGTCAAGACCGACCAGGGGTAGCAGTAAGAGGTAGCCGATGCTGCTCAGGGTGTAGTTGAAGGCGGTGGCAATCGCTTCCTGGCTACCGACGGTCAGGTTGAGTCGGGCGAGCACCAGGCGCTTAAATAGACCCGCGAGTACCCGCGAGGCCCAGAAGACGGCGAGAGCCAGCACCAGCAGCACCAGCAGCGTGCCGAGCGAGAAGCGCATCTTATCGACGGTGATGATCGGGGCCTGCCACACCTGCCCGGCAAGCCCGGTCCCAACCCCCAGCACCGAGGAGACCAGAAAGCGCAGCGGATCGAGGCTTCTCACCTGGCTCGCGGCGATCCAGAGGGCAAAAAACCAGTAGATAGCCTGCAATAAACCGAAGGACAATTTGACCCATGTCCCGAGGGCCGGGTCGCCGATGAAAAACCGCAACTGGCGATAAGCGAGCTGTAAACCCCAACTGCCCAGCCCGCCGAGGCCCAGTACCCCCAGGGCCATGAGTACCTGCAACCAGATTGCGGGTTCGGCCGGTACTACCGGTGCAGCCCACACCGGAATCCCGAGAACCGACCAGAGTCCCGCTGCCAGTAGTAGACGATAATTATGCTGTCCGTTCACGTCCATAGTTTAATGCACCGGCTCGGTCCGGGATATTGGGGCAAGCTTTTGAGGACTCACCGGCATGGTTGTGCGTAAAAGAAGAAGTGACCCTGCCGAGCGCATCCGGGCCGTCGGCTGCGAGCCCGACCAGCTGATCTCTGAACTGTATTCGGGTCTCGATATTCATGACCGCTGGTACCTGTTCTACCCCTTCCCCCGATGCTTCGTAGGCAGTGAGGCGGTGACCTGGCTGACCCGCCGCTTCAGTATCCCGAGGGAAGCGGCGACCATGATCGGTAACGCGCTGATTGAGATGTCGGTCTTTCACCATGTCTTCGACGACTGGGATTTCCGCGACGAATATTTGTTCTATCGCTTCTACCGTGACGAAAAAGACAAGATAGCCGCTCCCTATTCGCGTGAACAGGCCCTCGACGTCCTCAAGCAGCTCAATATCGTGCAGCTCGACTCGCTGGTCGTCCAGATGTACCAGGCCGTCGGCGTGCAGGACCACCGCTCCCGGCTCAGGGTCTATCGCCGCAGCTTCATCGGTAAAGATGCGGTCCAGTGGTTCAAGCGGCGATTCAAGCTCGACCGCGCCCAGGCGATTGCCCTCGGCAACGCACTGATTTCTTTGCGGGTCTTTCACCACGTCCTCGACAGCGCAAACTTTGAAGACGACCAGCTTTTTTACCGCTTCTACGACGACGAGTACCGCGACGAGGTGCTCACCCCCGAGCAGAGCTACCACAAAGCAAGACAGGCCATCCAGGGCTACGGCATCGGCGACCTCGACACGTTTATCGCCCAGTGCAGGCGCGCTCCCGGCCTCGGCATTAAAGAGCGCGTCTACGGCTCCGTCCGCTACCCTGATACGTTTGCCGGGTTCGACGCGGTGAGCCTCTGGTCAGAATTGCTGCAGATCACTCGCCAGGAAGCAGTCGTGCTCGGCAGCTACCTCCTCGACTTGGGGCGGCTTTACCACGTCAACGGTGGCTGGAGCTTCCGCGATGCCTACTTGCTCTATCGCTTCACGACGCCCGAGCAACTCGCCCAGATAGCCCACCCTGGAGAAGCTCTTGAACCCTGAATTGCGGCAAGTCTGCGATTGGCTCGCAGGCACCTACACAAGCCGCGCTCAGGCGATGGAGCAGCCGGTCTGGTTCATCCCGGTCCGGCTCTGGTATGTCGCGGTCGAGGGACTATTTCCTGAGGGCATCGGCTTTTTTACGGAGCAGGTGAGCGAACACCTGCTGGACCAACCCTACCGCAGCCGGGTGCTACAGCTGCTCGACGAACCTTTGCGCCTTGAAAATTACCGGCTGAAAGACCAGCCCGCCTGGGCCGGGGCCGCCCTTGCCACCGAACGCCTCTTGAAACTCACTCCTCAAGACCTCGACTTCCTGCCAGGCTGCACGATTTTGCTGGAGAAGCACTCCGAAAGCTATCTCGGCCGCATGCAGCCGGGGGGTGGTTGTCGGTTGTCCAGCCAGGACACTGCTTATGTCGAAATCGAGCTTGAATTGAGGGCTGACCGCTTTATCACCCTCGATCGCGGTTTCGACTCTACCACCGGCACCCAGACCTGGGGCTCGCGTGCCGGAGCCTATCAGTACTTGAAGCTGCCCTGACAAGATGGTGCTCAAATTCTGGATTCGACTTGGGCCGTAGGAGGAGCAATTAGGAGAGCTGCGCTTGATCACGGAAGCTCTGCAGGTCTGATGCATCGAGGAGTAATTCGAGCAGTTGTTCGAGTTGTTCGGGGTCTGTAATGCTTTGTACAGTGGTGAGCAACTGGTCTGGTAGCGGTCCAAACTTATGAGTCAACTGCCTGACCAGCACCCGCTGTAGCCCTTCGACGCGGCCCTGTTGTATGCCCTGCTCTCGTCCGCGTTGTTCTCCGCGTTGCTCTCCACGTTGCTCTCCGCGTTGCTCTCCACGTCGTTCGGCCTCTCGGATCAGTTGTTGACCGAGGGGCGTGTCCTGCAATAGATCGAACATGGCGTGACTCTCCAAAAAAGCGGTGAGGAAGTCGGGCTGGACACGGATCGAAGCGAGCAGCAGGGCAACACTCAACAGTTCGGCGCGCTGCTGAGTCGATTCTACCTGTTGGTTGATTGCCTCCACACAGGTGTCCAGCAATTCTTCAGCCGGAGCACCGCCCATGAGGGATATCAGGGGCAGCAAGCCGACCTGAGAACTGGCAAGCAAGGGTTGCGGGTCGAGTTGCCAGAGTCTGAGGATCTGAAACTGAGAGCGGGTCGTGCCTGCCTCAAAGGTGTTGGGAAGTCGATCGGCAGCCGCACTGGGCTGAAGGAGCACCAGCACCTGCTGTGGCATCAGCTCATAGCGTCGGTAGATGGCGAGCGCATACTCCAGCATGCGGAAGGGCAGTCGTTCGCCGAGTGGTCCCGATTCTAAGACCTGGCGTTGAAATTCCCCGTGCAGCAGAGCCGGTTGCCCCTGGCCGTCGCGAAAGCGGACGAGAAAGTCCGCGCGGCGTTCCTGGGTAATTAGGACAGGGTCGAGGTTCTGCTCGAAGACCGCTTGAGTCCCCAGCATCCAGGAGAGGAAGTCGCGACTATAGCGGGTGGCCAGGCCCCGCAATCCAGTGTCAAAAGGGCGACGTTGAGTCATGGCAATCGAGCAGAAGCCCAGGTATTGTGCCGCGAAGTCAGTAGCGATACAACCAATCAGGTCAGGTAGAGGTAGGAGCCGGACGCCGCCGTCCAGACGCCGCACTCGTACTCAGTTTTCATCGGCCAGCATCAGCTCGCCCTAATCGTCCGGCCAAGAATATTCCACGTGTAGTTGAAATTGCCGATCGGAGGGATATCGAAAGTACTGCTGGTAAGGCTCGAAGCAAGTACACTTGCCTCTCTACATTGTGGGAACGCGAGATGGTCAAATTCATCACCTCTGAAGAATTGCTCTCCCGCTATGCCGCTGGCGAAAGAGACTTCAGTGGGGTCAGTTTTATCAAGGATGACGAGCTTTTCGTTGGACAGGGAGTCAATCTGGTGGGCGCAGATTTGAGGAACATCAACCTGCGGGGTGCTAACCTGTATCGCGCCAATTTCAGTAGGGCCAACTTGAGCGGTGCTAGTTTCTTCGGTGCCTGCTTGGTTTACAGCGCTTTGATCCAAGCAGACCTCACCCATGCCGATCTGCGGAACGTAAACCTCAGCGGAGCCAATCTGCGGAAGGCCAATCTGACCCACGCAGACATGACGCTCGCCAACCTCGAGAGAGCAATTCTCAAGAATACGGTCCTGGAAGAAACGAGCTTCCATCACGCCAACCTTGCCGAAACCAACTTCACTGGTGCCCGAATTTTCAAGGGCGAGTGGGGCAGTGTTTTCGTCTGGAATACCATTTTCTCCGACGGCAGCATCTATGCCGGGCCGGAGCACTGGATCGGGTAGCCCGTAAACTGTTTCGATTTGGGGCATTGAAGAAACGGACACAATACTGATTCTGGAAAAGTGAGCTATTTTCCAGAACACTACTATGCCCGATGGAAGTATCCGAACCAGAAGTTAGGTAAGCGGCGGTTCTCTTCTTGCCAACTTGCACACATCAGCAACAAATAGTGTGGCTGGTGGGAATCGAACCCACGACCTCCAGAGTCACAGTCCGGCGCTCTCCCATCTGAGCTACAGCCACCACGTCCGCACGGACGGATTCGAACCGCCAAAGACCGGCTTCGGTGACCGGTGCCACTCCAATTTGGCTTCGCACGGGAAACTGTACCGCATCCTATAGCAGCGCCCGGATTCGAACCGGGGTAGGCAATCTTATGAGGATTGTGCCTGCACCACTCGGCCACGCTGCCACATAAACCCGATTAACAGGAATCGAACCTGCACTCTGCTGATTCGAAGTCAGCCATGTCGCCACTTACACCATTGCCCCAAAAGATACCGAACCAGAGGGAGTCGAACCCCCGCAACCAGGGCTTCGACCTGGCGCTCTACCGTCTGAGCTATGGTTCGTAATGGGTGTGAGAGGAGTCGAACCTCCAGGTTCCTTGAACGCCGGTTTTACAGACCGGTGCCGAACACCATCCCGGCAGCACACCCAAGCAATACTGTCGAGGGGAATCGAACCCCTTCCTCCAGAGTGAAAGTCTAGAATCCTAACCGGTAGACGACGACAGCAATAAAATTTGGTGGAGATGAGCGGTTACGATCCGCTTACCCCCTGCTTGCAAAGCAGGTGCTCTACCGATTGAGCTACATCCCCAAGGTTTTGAGCAGTGGGCTCGGAGAGAATCGAACTCCCTTGACAGCGGTTAAAAGCCGCTTGCTCAGCCAATGAGCCACGAACCCAATAGTTTGACGGTCCTGACGAGGGTCGAACTCATACCTGTTGATTGACAATCAACCGTGCACAGCCGGTACACCACAGGACCAAACCAGGTGCCTGATGACAGACTCAAACTGCCAGCGGCTCCGTGTGTAAGAGCCATCTACAACTGAGTTAATCAGGTAAACTCCGAGTGCAGGACTTGAACCTGCAACGACCTTGTTAACAGCAAGGCGCTCTGCCAATTGAGCTAACTCGGAATGCAGTTTTCTATTTCTACCGGTGCCAGGTACTGCCCCTGGTTGGCCTGCTTATCAGGCGAGTGCCTTACTTCTTGGCTCCACTGGCAAGTTGATTGCAGCACCGGTTGTAGGAATCGTAGGTCAGTCGTGCCTGCACCCACGCAAACTGTTTTGGAGACAGTTGTACTCCCTATACCAGAGCGGCAAGAAGACTGGAGCGAGATTCGAACTCGCGATGAGTGGCTTTGCAGGCCACCGCCTTGCCAGCTTGGCTATCCAGTCAGCAAGAGAGGAAATCCCGGTCAGGCTTTCCCCTCTCTTATCAACATCGTCCTTATTTGATTTTCAAGGTGCGGTTCAGGGCTTTCAACAGTGGCGCGGCTCCTGGCTCACTGCGTTATACTACAAATATACTACGCTGTGTGACAAGCCGTCAAGGGGTTGTGCAGGAAACCTTTGACTGAAGATCTTTGCTGAGGAACTGTTCTTCCCCGGCGAGCTTCAGTAGCGGGTGCACTGGAGATCTGGGTACGCACCTCAAGGTCATGCCCGCTTCCTGGGGAGTCCGGTTTCCTTTTTTGCCGTTGCAGGCCGCACACGCCGCTACCAGGTTCGTCCAGCTATCCTTGCCGCCCCGAGACTTTGGGAAAACGTGGTCGATGGTGACTCCCCGCGAAGACCCGCAGTACTGGCAAGTGTGTTTGTCGCGCCGCAAGATCTCTTTGCGGCTCACCGGCGGCGACTTCCACAAGTGGCGGGCCGTCACACCGACCAGCACGATCTGCTCTGTCACCTCGACGCGCAACCGTACCGAACGGATCACCCAGTTCCGCCCGCCTTCGAGGTCAACCGGCTGGGCTTTCCCGAGGACAAGCAAGACAGCCGCATCGCGAATGCTGACCCGGCCAATAGGCAGCATGCTACGGCAGAGAACCAGCACTCCCAGTTCGCGTAGTCCGTCTGTAGCAGATCTCCTCATTGCCTCATGCCTCCAGCGCGATGTTGACCAATTCCAAAAAATGAACCCCGCTTTGCATCACAAAAGCGGGGTTCGGAGGCCAGTCAAACTCAAGGTTTACCGCTTCCTATTCCGCACGTTAGTAAACAGAATTGTCCCCGTACCACTCAGATAAAACTTACTATGCATATTCACCGAAAGCATGGCCCGCGACTCGTCTGGCCATTCATTGAATGCTTCACAAGCTGTGAACAAGCTATGACATAACGTCTGTAGAAAATATAACAATAGATAGAACGAGGACATACGAATATACTTGCGACACTACATTTATACTACCACAGTATTATTCAAGCGTTGTCTAAGCTGGAAACGAGACTCGAAGTGCTCTCAAGCATCTCAGGCTTAGGCAGTGAGCCGCATGGACCGGGAGCAGCGCACCGCATTATGGACGCTGCTGAAGCCTCGGCTGACTGAGGAGAAAACCTGCGTGCGCTCAGGGACGGAGTAGGTTGTACAATGCCCGCGTCCTGCCTGAGGTCGCCCGTGCTCACGAACACGTTCTGTCACCTGCCCGAAATTAGCGGGCGCGATGAGGCCGACCTCTGGGCTAACGGGATCACTACCTGGGAGGACGGTCTACTCCATCCTCGTCTGCGCCCCAAAATTGAGCACTCACTTGCCCTACTTGAAGCGGGCGACCCGCACCCCTTCGCCGCGACTCTACCGAATGCCTTGCAATGGCGACTCTTCCCGGAGTTTCGGCATACGCTCGCCTACCTGGACATCGAGACCACGGGCACAGGCAGGCCCGACGACCAGATCACCGCTATTGCGCTTTACGACGGCCGCCAGGTACGCTGCTACGTCAACGGCGACAATCTAGAGCGCTTCGTTGAAGATGTGCAGGCCTATCGGGTGATCGTCACTTACAACGGCAAGTGCTTCGATGTTCCCTTCATCAACCGCTACTTCGGCATCCGCCTCGACCAGGTGCACATCGACCTGCGCTATGTGCTTGCGAGCCTCGGTCTCAAGGGGGGCCTCAAGGGCTGCGAGAAGCAGGTGGGCATCGACCGTGGCGACCTGACGGGCCTCGACGGCTTTTTTGCGGTTGTCCTCTGGCGCGACTACGTTCGCCGCCGCGACCAGCGGACCTTAGAGACGCTGCTCGCCTACAACGTGCAGGACGTTTTGAGTCTGGAGGTCCTGCTGACGCTCGCCTACAACCGCAAACTGTTGGGTACGCCCTTCGCACTCACCCACGAATTGCTCGTGCGCTCCCCGGCGGCCAATCCCTACCGGCCGGACGCCCCAACCGTCGAGCGGTTACGCCGGTACCGGTAGCGCTTTGTCCCGGTAGTGGGTAGCAACAGAACCCTTCCAGCCTGGTTCGGTGCTCACGCTTTTGCCACCGGAAGCAGGTCCTCGATGCGGATGGCCAGGTCGCGCGCCCGCTTACCGGTTGCTGTAATAGACGGCGTTGGCGACCGCCGCTGCTGTGCCGACATTGCCCAGTTCACCGACGACCTGAATGCCGAGCGCGTTCGCCTCGCGGTCGTCTTCCGGGATCATGATCACCTCCACTGCTGGGATGTCCGCGTTCACAGAGATCAGGTACTCGGCGATGTTGTCATTGACGTACTTCACCGTGTGCCGGTCGATCTCGGTGGCCTCGTGCAGCAGAGCCGCTCCCTGAGAGTTCCGGCAGGCCGCCGCCTGAAACGCTAGAACAGAGGGATGCTGTTGACATTTCTAGGAACCAGTAGCGGTACGCCCACTCGGGCGCGCAACGTCACTTCAATTGCGCTGCAACTGCCTCAGCGGGCGGCGCTGTGGCTTTTTGACTGTGGCGAGGGTACCCAGCACCAGGTGCTCCGGTCGCCCTTGCGCCTCAGCCAGTTGGAGAAAATCTTGATTACCCACATGCACGGCGACCACATCTTCGGCCTGGTCGGACTGCTGGCAAGCCGCGCCCTCGGCTCCGCGGGTACAACGCCCGTCACGCTTTACGGACCACCGGGGCTACGCGAGTACGTGCGCGCCACCCTCAAGTATTCAGAAACCCACCTCAGCTACCCGCTCAACTTTCAGACTATCGAGCCGGGAGTCGTCTGTACCGCCCACGAATTTACCGTCGAGTGCAAACAACTCAAGCACCGCATCCCGGCGTTTGGCTACAGCGTGATCGAGGCCGACCAGCCCGGCCACTTCGACGCCGAGCGGGCAAAGGCCATGGGTATCCCGTTTGGTCCCATCTACGGACACCTGAAAGCCGGCAACACCGTGACGCTGCCGGACGGACGCACTATCGACGGCAAGCAACTGGTCGGACCAGGACGGGCGGGACGCAAGCTCACCTACTGCTCAGACACGATCTTTGCCCCCGAGGCGATTCAACTGGCTTATCAGGCGGACGTCCTGATTCACGAATCGACCTACCTGGCTGAGGACACGGCCCTTGCCGAGCGCGGTATGCATTCGACTGCGACGATGGCCGCCCAGGTCGCGTATCTGGCAAAAGTGCGTCAATTGATCCTCACCCACTTCAGCCCCCGCTACGAAACGGGCGTCGCCGCGATGCTCGACGAGGCGCGGGCCATCTTCCCAAACGTGCTCGCGGCGGAAGACTTCTTGCGCTACGAAATCAAGGCAGTCGAGCCGGAAATGGCCGGGGTCAGTTAGGTCTTGGGCTCAGTCGCGCTACTTTAGAATCGGAATCTAGACTTTTCGAGTCGCGCCGCATGATTGCCACTCCACAGCCGTCTCACTTCACGCCGGACGCCTATCTGCAGCTTGAGGAAAATGGCCCTCTCAAGCACGAATACATCGACGGTCGCATTTACGCGATGGTGGGTGTCAGCGATGCCCATAACACCGTGGCCGGGAACCTCGTCGCCTTATTGCACGGCCATCTGCGCGGTTCCGGCTGTCGCCTGTATTTCTCCCACATGAAAGCCCGGATCGAGACGCTCAATCGCTTCTACTACCCGGATCTGATGGTGACCTGCGATGAGCGTGACCGGGCAGAAGCGTACTATAAGCGCTTCCCCTGCTTACTCGTCGAGGTGCTCTCTGATTCCACCGAAGCTTTTGACCGGGGCGATAAGTTCGAGGACTATCAAACCCTGGAGAGCTTGCGCGAGTACGTGCTTATCAGCTCAAAACGCCAACTGGTTCAGTGCTTCCGGCTCAACGACGAGGGGTTGTGGGTGCTAAGAGCTTTCGCCCCAGCACAAGGAACGTTCGAGTTTCAGAGCATCAACTTTTCAGGCTCTCTAGAAGCACTCTACGAAGGCGTGTCATTCCCGTCCTGAGTATGAAAAGGCGGCCGAGCCGAGGGATCAGATTTCCAGAGGCGGGCGGTGTTATCGCCACTTCCACTGGCAAGCGTACGGCCATCGGGAGAAAAAGCAAGGCTGTAGACAACCCCCGCATGTCCGGCAAGGCTCGGCATCAACTCCCCGGTATCCGGGTTCCAGAATTTGATCGTCTTGTCCTGCCCGCCGCTGCCCGTGGCCAATCGCCCCTGGTGGAAGGCAATTGCGTAGATGTGGTCGCCGTGGCCCGGCATGCTGCGCAGCAGCTTACCCGCATGCACATCCCAGAGGTAAATCTGGTCAGGCTGAAACGTCTCCACCGGGACACTCCAGAGGTTCGAGCCGGGCTGCGACACGGGCGACCGCATCCTCAGCACAGAGACAGCCAGGGTGCGACCATCAGGGCTGAAGGCGAGGGTGATAGCAGAACTGGGCGGGCCGCCTGAGTACGACGTGTAGGCAGGCAGTTCTTTCCAGAGCTTTCCCGTCTCCAGGTTGTACAGTTCGATCCGTTTTTCCCGGTTGCAAAACGCCAGCAGGACATCGCTGACAGCCAGCGGGCTACCCGTGGCCGGCTTGCAGCCGGGCAGATCCCGGAAAGTCTCAGATCCTAGATCCCAGAGCGAGGCCCGTCCGTCTCCTGCCAGCACCAGCTTCTGACCGTGGGCGACGAGCATCGGTTCTGCCGGTCCTTTGAGCATGCGCCTCAGGCGACCGCTCTCCCAGTCCCAGACGCCGACCAGGCGATCGGCACCGCCACTCAGCAGCGTCCGGCCATCGTCCGCAAAAGCGACGCAAAGCACCTGGGAACGATGGCCGGTCAGCACCCGCAATGGCTCCCCATCGGCATTCCAGAGGCGCACGGTTTTATCCCAACTGGCAGTGGCAAGCACGCTACCGCCTGCACCGAAGGCCAGGCCGTGGACGATATCCCGGTGCTCCAGCAGATGCCAGCAACGCCACAGATCCGTAGGATTAGGGGCAGGAGCGCTGTCTCTGGCCTCGACCAACGCTTCCAAAGCCGCCCGAGCCGACGGAAAACGTCGCTCCGGTGCCGGTTCGGTCATCCGCTCCAACCAGCGGACGAGGGCGGGAGTGAGGCTGGTGCGGTCCTGGAAACTGACGCGCAGATCCACCTGGGGCAGATCGGTTGGTGCGCTTCCCGTGGCCAGGTGAATGAGAGTTGCCCCGAGGGCGTAGAGGTCGGAGGCGGGTATCGCCCGGCCGCCAAATTGCTCCATCGGCGTGTAGCCGTAAGTGCCGACCACGGTGAACGAGTTGCCTTCTGCCGCCGCCAGGACCTTGAGGACGACTTCCTCCTGGTCGTCTCTTGCCAGCCAGGTTTGCCGTAATGGGTTGCGGTTCAGGGGCGGACGAGTCGGTAGCGCCCCTGGACAACGGTATCGGATTCGAGCATGAGTGCGGTCGGGAGGTCAGACTGCCGACAGTTGCTTGCGTACCGATTGTCTCACCAGCAGGAACAGTAAAGCTATGGACTCATCGCCAGCATACGCTCGATGGGCTGGAGGGCGCGCAGGCGGGTCGCTTCGTCGAGGGTGACTTCTGGGGTGCGGTCGCGCAGGCACAGGTAAAGCTTTTCAAGGGTGTTGAGGCGCATGAACGGGCACTCGTTGCAGGCGCAGTTGGCAAGCGGCGGGGCGGGAATGAAAGTCTTCTGCGGGTGTAGCTTCTGCATCTGGTGCAGGATGCCCGATTCGGTGACGACGATGAACGCACTGGCTTCACTCTTACCGGCATAGTTGAGCAGGGCAGTGGTCGAACCGATGAAGTCGGCGTGGCGGAGGACGGGCGGTTCGCACTCGGGGTGGGCAATCACCAGAGCATCCGGGTACTGGGTTTTGAGGGCGATCAGTTTGCGCTCAGAGAAGGTCTCGTGCACGATGCAGGCTCCCTGCCAGAGCATCATGTCGCGCCCGGTCTGCTCGATTACGTAGCGGCCAAGATTGCGGTCGGGGGCAAACAGGATGGGCTGGCCCACCGGGATCTGGTTGACGATGGCGACGGCGTTAGCCGAGGTACAGATGATGTCGCTCAGGGCTTTGACGGCGGCCGAGCAGTTGATATACGAGATGACCAGGTGGTCGGGGTAGCGGCTGCAGAATTCGGCAAAGCGGTCACCAGGACAGTTGTCGGAAAGCGAACAACCGGCCGCCAGATCCGGTAGCAATACCTGCTTGGTCGGGTTGATAATCTTGGCGGTCTCGGCCATGAAGTGCACGCCTGCGAAGACAATCACGTCGGCGTCGGTCGAAGCTGCCTGGCGCGATAGTCCGAGCGAGTCGCCGATGTAATCGGCCACATCTTGAATGTCCGGATCTTGATAGTAGTGGGCAAGGATGACGGCGTTCAGTTCGCGCTTAAGGCGCTCAATCTCAGAAAATAAGTCGAGCCTCGGGTCAATTGCGGGACGCATCGGCAGTGTGGTCGTCATCGCAGCTACACCACGTCTAGGTATTCTATTGTAACTTTTCCGACATAGTGACCGTGCCCGGTATCAGGGAGCCAGAAGGTTCATGGGTACGGGGGATAGCCTGGCATTGTTTAAATTTCGCTACTACTGAGGGAATCTGCTGATTGTGAAGCCGGGGTAGCTTCCTCCGGTGCAGCCTCGGGGTGAGAGGGCTCGTCGGGGGGCTGTTCGTTGCGGTGGATGACTTCGATGCCCTCGCGGACGGTCTGAACGATTTGCTCGCGGTGGCCTTCGAGGATCCGTTCTTCCATCATGCGCGTGCCCCGCAGGCCGGTGGCGTAGAAGGCGGGCAGGCGGTTCAGTGCCCAGACCTCGACATCAGTGCGGTCGATCAGTGCCTGCACCGAGCCCGGTAGCCGGGAAATCTGCACTTCAAATTCCTGGATGACCAGTTTCTCCATAACGTTGACACTTTGCTTGCGGCGGCGGGCAGCGTTGTTTTTGCGAGAAAACAGTGCATCATCGCTCCTGGCAGGCAGCAGCAGTTGTTCTTTGGCGTTGAACTGATTGACGACCTCGGTCATACTCGCCTCGCGGCGGTGCAGTTCTTCGCTCTGGAGCGCAATGGACTGCTTCCAGTTCTCGACTTCTTCGATCCTCGCCATGCTGTGGCGGATGTAATCGGATAGCTCGTGCAGGGTAGCCAGTAGCGGTTCCGTTACGGCCTCCAGGCGCAATAGCTTCTGGCTGGCACTGATGTGGGCGATCACGAGGTCGCCCGTCTTGTGGCCTTTTGTGAGATTAGGGTCACTCACCTCGCCGTGGGCACCGGTCCAGCAGAGTTCATCGACCTGCTTCGAGAGGAGTTGCAAAACTGGCGAACCGAACATACCTTTGCGCTCGACAGTGGCGAGATAACGCATCGAAGAACTCCCAGGCATCTGTGCAATCTGCGTACTCTGAGGATGCCGTTGCGGCGCGTGAATGTAACGTCTGGTGGTGAGGGCTCCTGAGATTAAAGGTTCAAACCCAACTGCTGAACCGGCGGCGGCTGGTCGCGCGGGAAGGGGCGCTCTATCTGGCCAAGCTTGCGCTTGAACAGCGTGGCACTTCCAGGGGAGAAGCCCTCCAGATGATTATCAAATAGTGCATATACCTGCCGGATGGAGTCGAAGCAAGCAAGTGCCTCCGCCCAAACCGAGAGCACCGATTCGCGGTCGAGCTGCCGGTGGGTGAAGTGCTCAATCTCTCCTGACTTCGGACCCATGAAGCGCAAGTAGAGCCAGTCGGTCGGCAACTTGTCCAGTAGCGGCAGAGCAATTTCGGTTGCAATCCAGGGCGTGTCGCCGAGGGTCAGGGCAACGCGGTGGGTCTTGAGCAGCTGAAAAGTCTGATCGACCAGCCAGGCACTGTCGCGAAACTCGATGGCAAACGGCAAATCGGTGGGCAGGTGCGGTAAAAAACGCTCCAGCACAGAAAATTCGTCGAAACCAAATGAAGGCGGCAACTGAATGAGAATAGCCGCGAGCCGGGTTTCGAGGACGCGGGCGCAGTGACAGAATTCTTCAAGGGTCGCGCGTCCCCGGCGCAGACGGTACTCGTGGGTGAGCGTACGCGGCAGCTTGAGCGTAAAGCGAAAAGTCTCGGGGGTCTGAGCACCCCAGTTGCGCACCACTTTCACCTGGGGTATCGCGTAAAAAGTTGAATCGACTTCCACCAGATCGAAAGTGCGACTGTAATGCGCCAGTTCCTGAGCAGCATTGAGAGTGGGCGGATAGAAAGGAGACGCCAAAGGCAATTGCCCGTCAGGTGATTCGGCGCGCCAGTCGGCATAGCGCCAACCCTGACAACCCACATAGAGACGCTCGTGCATAGATGCTCCTGGACGACGCGCTTGGTACGATAGAACCCGACGATCCCCTCATGCTGACAGCCGATGCAGTCGCTTGCCAAGTCCTCGGAGCGTCCTATCGGACGTATTTTGCTCTTCATTGCGGGCTTGATCGGGCTGTGGCTGCCGGTCACTCTGGTCTGGATGCTCGCAACCGGCTGGCGTCCGGGAGCCGAATTTCAGACCCACCAGTTGCTCGGTGCCTCGATTATTCTTTACGCCGCAATTCTGTCGGTGCTCTGGTTTATCGCTCACCGCCTCGACGCACGCTCCCTCAGCCAGTACGGTCTCCAGCGCGACCGGACCAACCTGGGCCTATTGGGACTGGGAATTGCTATCGGTGCGACCGGCATCGCCCTGTTGATGAGTTTTGAGGCGAGCCTCGGCTGGCTGCGCTGGGATTTGAGCAACACAGCCGGGGTCGGGCGGGCAATCCTCGAAGGGTTGCTCGTCGCCCTGGGCGTCGGCTTTATCGAGGAATTGCTCTTTCGTGGGTTCTTGCTCCACACCTTCGAGCGTGCTTACGGGGCGATCAGGGCAAGCCTGATCACTGCCATTTTCTTCGCCGTGACCCACTTTATTAAAGCCCCGGAGGTCATCATCGCCACCTGGCCGCAATTTCCGGGACTGGTAGCGATGGGACTGGTGCTTGCCCTCGCCCGCTACAAAGCAGGCGGGCGGCTCGGTCTCTCGGTCGGGCTGCACGCAGGCTGGGTCTGGGCTTACTACATCGTCAATACTCAGAACCTGGTGGTCTACGGTCAACCGGGCATCGCCGAGTGGCTGACCGGCATCGGCCGCAATCCGCTCGCGGGCCTGGCCGGTATCGTCTTCTTGCTCCTTACCGGCACCCTGGTTGCCCGCCTGCCCCGACCGGCCTGAGTGTGATAGCGGGGTAACAAAAGTGCTGCTTCCGGTTTAAATCAAATACAGCATCTATCTATATGGCTAAGATACTTATTTTTAGTCGCAAGCCACGCGGTCTTGTGCCTGTGGTAATTGCCCCCAGCTTCCTATCTCCGACAAACGCGAGCAGTATCGTCAGCCTAAAACGGAGCTACCCATGAAACAGTTTCCGGCTATTCTGCCGCTGCTTTCCCTGATAGTGGTCTTGTCCCCTCCACAAGCACTCGCCCAGTTTCCAGATAGCGGTCTTGTCCCAGGCGCAGCCGTCGCCACCACCACCGCAGCAGAGCATATCCGCCGCGGCAAAGTCCTCCAAGGGCAAGGCAAATTCCAGCAAGCCACCCTTGAGTATGACCAGGCTATTCGTCTTGATTCTGGCTCTGTTCTGGCTCACTACAATCTCGGCGTCGCCCAGTCTGCACTCAAGCGTTATCAGATGGCGACTGAAGCGCTCAATATTGCTATCGCTTTGAAGCCGGACTTCGCCCAGGCCTACGTCGATCGCGGTCTGATACGCCTGCTCTGGTTCCCAGGACCGATTTCTGCCATCGCCGATTTCGAGCAGGCTCTGCTGCTCAATCCCAATGATGGTCGTGCTCACCTCGGTCGCGGTCAGGCCAGACAGAGCCTTGTTAAAGGAAGAAATTGTGCTTTCCGTTCGAGGAACTTCAAATATCACTGGTGTGAGCAGCAGATCCAGGGAGTTATAGAGGATTACAACCAGGCCATCGCTCGACTGCATGAGCCGGCTCTACTGACAGTTGCCTACCTGTACCGGGGGATGGCCCACCTCTGGCAAGAAGACAAACTAGATGCACTGGCTGATCTCGACGAGGCTATTCGTCTTGATCCCAAGAGTGCCGACGCTTACTTTCATCGGGGAGAAGTTCGCCTGTTGGCACAGGGGGACTTTCGGGAGGATTGGCAAAAGGCGATCGTCCTCTATCGAGCACAAGGGGATGTCGGAAGTAGCGAAAAATTGACGAAACTGCTCGAATCTGTTGCGTCTCAGAATTAATAGGCTCTTGGGCGCTTTTGGTGATCCGGGTAGGGGCACCCGATGACCCATCCTCTCTATTCATGGGGACACCAAAGCGCTGGACACCCCGTCCCCTCGTGGGCGGGGAGGAATCGCGACTATCTTTACTGGTTGCATGGCTTTTTCCCACAAAGTATAATGCAGACATGATGCAAGTGCTCACCGTCTCCTGTAAGCTCGACCCCTCCCCCGAGCAAGTCCAGAGGATCGAGGCAACCCTCAAAGCCTTCGCCGATGCCTGTACCTGGATCAATTACACCGCACCAGCAAAACTGACCAATGCCTTCAAGCTGCATCGACTCGTTTACTACCAGTGCCGCGCTCTTTTTGGACTGTCCGCCAATCTTGCTGTCAGGGCGATTGCCCGCGTCTGTGCCAACCGCAAAGCAGCAAACCTCAACGGCCGATTGGTCAAAAAGTTTGCGCCGACGAGCATTGACTACGACTCGAAAATCTTTGCTCTGCGCGAGCAAGACTGGTCTGTCGGCGTCAAGTTGCTGGGTGGTCGAGAGTACATAGCTCTTGCCATTGGTGACTATCAGCGGCATCGGTTGAAAGGCCAGGAACCGACTTCCGCCACTTTGAGCAAGCGCAAAGATGGTGCCTACTATATTCAGATTCAGGTCAAATCTGAACCGCCAGAGCCACCTAGCCCCCGTTGTCCCAACGGGGGTGAGCCAACTGGATGCATTGGTGTTGACCTTGGCCGCACCGACATTGCCCACACTTCGACAGGAGAAAAGTTCTGTGGACGGCAGTTGAGTCACCTTCGAGACTGGTTCTCTCACCTGAGAGCCGGATTGCAGCATCGCTCTGCCAAAGGCACACGCAGCACTCGGCGTCGAATCCGGGAGTTGCAGGCACGGCTTCGGGGTAGAGAGTCTAGAGTGCAGGCCCACATCAACCACACCATTAGCTATCGCATCGTCCAGACTGCTAAAGCTCTCGGGTGGAGCATTGCTCTTGAGAACTTGAGCGGCATTCGGGAACGGACTAACCAGAAGCCTTTTGCCGCCATTTGCCGCCCGGAAGGCGGGCAAAAGAAGGCGGGCATAAGGGGCAAGACGGAGCGGCGACGGTCGAACAGTTGGGCGTTTTTTCAACTGCGGCAGTTCTTGAGCTACAAAGCGATTAAGTTCGGCGTTCCTCTGATACTGGTCAACCCGGCCTACACCTCGCAGTCCTGTCACTGCTGTCATCGCATTGGCAACCGGCAGGGCAAGCGTTTCAGGTGTAAGGACGGTTGTGGGTGGCATGGGGATAGTGATTTCAATGGTGCAGTGAACATTGCTCAACTGGGGCAGTCTGTAGACCTGCCTCGCGGTCCCTGGATGGCTTGCTCTATGGCGAGCGGTCTGGAGGGCTTCTGAAAGCCACGCGGCCTTGTGCCCGTGGTCGTTTACGCCTTTGCCAGTGCTGTACCTCTTGTTGAGTGCGTGCCGGTGATCCTTTGAAACGGTGACTGGCTGCTCGTCCTCATCTGCACCTGCCGTTCGCCGTTGGCCCCTCGCCCTTTCGTCGTCGAGGACCTGGTCGTTTCCGCCAGTCGCCGTTCGGTTCGCCAGCTCGCGGTCGGCTCCGTGCACTCAGCTTGATCCCGCATCCTCTTCCCCTTCTCCCTCTAAGGTCTGCACTGGCTCGCAATCGAGAACGAGCACGACCAAATGTCCGTGATTAACGTGAGTTCGGGATAAGCTCTGGCTGAAACCCTTGCCTAGTAAGCCTTCCATTTTTTGAGGCTGGGAAATGTGGCCTAGAACCCTGGCAAACGAGTTATCTGAAGGAAGTTTAGGCAATCTGTTTTGGAGGTTGCCTTGTCTGGTAAGGCTTTTGGCTTTTTCTTATCCCGAACTCAGGTGTGATTATGTTCGGGGTACTCGTGGGTGAGGGCGTCTTTGATGTGCTGTTCGATGGCCTCGCGGTGTTCGGGGTCATTGAGGTCGAGGCCCTCGCCGTCCTCGCTCTCGCCCTGGGCCTCCTCGCCCTTGTCTATGTCGCCGGTGCCGTCGCTATCAATCCGGATGATGGCCTCACCGTCGCTATTGCGCTGGGTGCCGCAGTTGAAGAAGCTCTACAGGCATCTGAAGCCTGAATGGAATTCAACCCGACCGGCGGGAGTGCTGGTGCCGAAGGAGAGCCGCATGAAGTATCGCGGCGGAGCGCCCTCAAAGCGCAGGGCACTGTCGTTCTCGAAGCCAAAGCGCCGGTAGAAGGCAGGGTTGCCCAGCAGTACGCATCCGGCCGCACCTTGCGCTTGAATCTGAGCGAGGCCCTGGCGGACAAGAGCGCTACCCACGCCCGCGCCCTGGCGGTCGGGACGAACTGAAAGCGGTCCAAGCCCGAACCAGCCCTGGTGCTCGCCGTCGATCGTGACTGGTGAGAGTGCAATGTGCCCGATCACATCATTTTTATCCACAGCCACCAGTGATACTGCCAGCGCCCCGGCGTCGCGCAGGGCGGCGACGATTGCCGATTCGTTCTGATTGCTGTGCTCCATAGCGGCGAACGCCATGGCGGTCACCTCAGCGATGGCGTCGTGATCCTGTTCTTGTTCGGGTCGAATAAGCATGGTTTATTTTCTAACGGTTATCCTGTTGTTCGGGCTACTCAAGGTCCAGGGCTACCTCGCCAGGGCGGTCGCGGTCGTTCGTGGTGCGGGCTGCAGGCAGTAGGTTTCTGACAGTCTTGAGGTGTTGTCGTGCGTGTCGCAAGCCGTGCTCACATCGCTAGTTTCTAGGAAGACATGGCAAAAATATATGCATTGCTGATAAGGCGGTGGCCCTTGACGCTCAGGTATTCAGAATTTGTCGAAATGTAAAAGTTGTCTATTTTGACGGGTCTCGCTCATATCAGGCTATCTAGTCGGCAGATGCCCTGCAAATTATTGGCACAACTCCAACAGGGCGCACCACCTGTTACCGCTCAGTCAATCGCACCGTCCGCCAATCCCCAGAAAGCACAAAAGCCGCCCACCAGTACGGGTGGGAGTGGCCTGGCTGACGGGCTACGGCCAGTTGCGCCTGCCTGAGGGCCTCGGAGCGGCCCAGCTTCGCCGTCAGCTTCCGGTAGAACTGCTCCATCAGCCCTGCGGTTGTGCGGTCCTCCACCGGCCACAGGGCAAGCACCTGACTTCTGGTACCCGCCAGTGCCAGAGCGCGCCGCAGTCCCTGCACTCCCTCGCCGCTGACAATGGGTCCGGCAGCACTCTGGCAGGCCGAGAGCACTGCCAGTTGCGTTCCCTCCAGATCCAGCCCCTGAACTTCAAGAGCCGTGAGCACACCGTCTTCGGCACCGGAGGAGCGGGTATTGAAACCGGCTAGAGCCACCCCGGAGCGCAGCAGCGGCTCCTGGAATCCGGTTTGCGGTTGTAGGCCGTCTTGATCCGCCAGGAAAAAGCCGTGGGTGGCCAGGTGCAGCATGGCGGGAGAGCGGATGGCTTTGAGGGCATTTTCTGTAGCCCGTGCCCCGGTCAGCAGCTGGGTGGAAGGCAAACCCAGCAGTTGGGCAATAGCCGTCGCCTCCGCCAGCGCCCCCGCCAGAGGCCGAACGGTAAAACCGTTCAGAGCCGGGGAGTGCAAGTTTTCTGTAGCGCGTGTCTGTGTTTCCGATATGTTGCGGATTTTTTGCGCGACTACACTGCTCGGGGCTGTGGGCGCTGGAGAAGGAAGTGCTCGGGCAAAGTCGGGACCACCCAGCACCAGTGGACGCGAGCGAGGGATAGGAGCAGCCTGGGACAACAGGGGTAGTTCGCGGCCAGAAACCAGATAGGTCAGGGTGTACTTCTGCAGCACAGAACGCCCATCGGCACCGACAAGGGCGGCGAAGGGCAGGGTGTTGAGCTGGCCATCTGGAGCGATGAGCAGGTGCTGGACTCCTCGCAGGAAACCCAGGGGAGCCAGCAGTTTCTGGTGCAACTGACGGGCCAGTTTAAAGACACGGCCATCGGCAGGCGCACCCGGATCGAGCAACCAGGAATGCCAGAACCGAATGAGCGCATCCACCTGCCTGGCTTCACCCAGATCGATCCCCCAGGGATCTCCCTGGGGCGGTAGCAGGTAGGCGGCATATCGGGGCACTCCGAAGCGCTGGGCAGGAGTGCGCGCCCTGGGATCGAAGGGCCGGTAGAGCACGAACTCGACGAGCACAGCGTCCTGGGGCAGGGCCTGCTGGACGGCCTGCAGCGTGAGTGGGCGGCTGAGATCGCGCAGTCGGGCACCAGCCTCGGCCAGATCGTCCTCCAGACGGCGCGCCCGGGTGCGTAGCGCACTGATCTGTGCCTGGTACTTTTCGGGAGTCAACTCAGCAGGTCCTTTGAGTACGAGGCGGGCCAGTTGGGCGCGCACATCGGCCAGTTGTTGCAGGGGTTGCTGTTCCTCAGTCGGCAGACGGTTGCGCAGGCGGGTGAGGGTGAGGGTCGCCTCCTCCAGAACCCTTCCTTTGCGCCCCAGTGCGGCGGAAAGGGCCAGGCGGGCCGCCTGCGGGTTGCCCGGCAGTCGGTGCAGATGGAGCCAGAGGCTGAGATCGATGCTGTCTTTGACCAGGGAGAGGTAAGCGTAGCGGTTCTGTTCGGAGGTGGCCGGCAGGTTCAGGCCGAGGTTGCGCTCCTGAATGTCGCGGACCTGTTGCAAAGCCGCAGGCACATCGTCGGTTCTGCCCTGGCCAAGGCGTAGAAGGGCCAGCTCAAACAGGGTGGCTGCCACTTTCGGATGCTGGGATCCCAGGGTTTTTTCCAGACTTCCCAGGGCGCGCTGGTAGAGCAACTCAGCCACGGCGTACTCGCCCCGGTCCCGGTGCATATTGGCCAGTCGGACAAGGCCAGAGGCTACATCCGGATGCTCCGGCCCCAGGGCTTTTTCGCGGATGGCCAGAGCCCGGCGATAGAGGGGTTCGGCCCGGTCGTAATCGCCCTGTAACCAGTACAGAACACCCAGGCCACTCAGGGGCGCAGCCACATCCGAATGCTCCGGCCCCAGAACTTTTTCGCGGATGGCCAGAGCCCGGCGATAGAGGGGTTCGGCTGCTGTAAACTCCCGTCGGTCCTCGTAGACACCAGCCAGATTGTGAAGGCTCAGGGCCACATCCGGATGCTCTGGTCCCAGTAGCTTTTCTGAGATCTGCAGAGCACGCCTGTGCAGCGGTTCAGCTCCCATGAAGTCGCCCCGTTCGGTATGCAGCACAGCCAGGTTATTGAGGGTGGTGGCCACATCCGGGTGCTCGGATCCCAGGGCTTTTTCGGAAACCTGCAGAGCGCGTCTGTAGAGCGGTTCAGCAGCAGCATAATCGCCCAGATCAGAGTATACAATTGCCAGGTTATCGAGGGTTCTGGCGACACTCGGGTGCTCGGGTCCTAGAGCTTTTTCCAGGGTCCGCAGGGCACGCCTGTGCAGTCGCTCGGCGGTGGTGTAATGACCCTGGCTGGAGTACACAACGGCCAGATTGTCGAGGGTCATGCCCACAAGCGCATGTTCCGGTCCCAGGATCTTTTCCTGCACAGCCAGGACGCGCGTAAAAAGCGGTTCTGCCTCGACATACCTGCTCTGACGGATGTACAACGCGGCCAGGTTATTGAGACTTTTTGTGACCTCTAGATGCTCCGCTCCCAGGAATTTCGTCCGAATGGCTGCGGCGCGCCTGTACAGTGGCTCCGCAGCAGCATATTCACCCTGAAATAAATGTATATTTGCTAGATTATGAAGGCTCTTTGCCACCTCCAGGTGCTCAGGTCCGAGGGCTTTTTCACGAATAGCCAGGGCCTGTTCAGCCAGCGGTTGGGCCTCCCGGAGGCGACCCGCTTCGCGCAGCTTCACTCCCTGCTCGTCCATCTGCTGCGCGTCTGCCAGTGCCCCGGTTGACAGTGCCGGCTGTGTCCAAGCGGAGTGTGGGCAGGCAACAGCCACCGTCACCAGAGACAGAATACAGGCCCACCGTTGGCGGATGAGCCATTGCATTGCAGCAAAGAGCACCATGTTTCCGAATCGTGTAGATACGAGCAACTGTACGATACAACTGCTTTCACACTCAGCAGCAGTACTATCCCGGCTGAACTCGGCGGCGCATCTCGTGAGAAAGTCTGCTTAAACAGCTCTTAAGCATAAGTTTATAAAGTTCAGGGATAGGTGTTGTGGACTTTGCCGATGCGACCCATTGCTCTACTGCTGGCTGCGCTGGCAGGATCCCTGTTGCCTGCTTCTCCTGCTCATGCCGCTCTCCTGGTGGATCCTACCGGCGGCACCACGGTTACGTTTGACGATCTAGACGAAGGCTCCTCCGGTCCGCTCGACCTCGAATTCGCCTTTAACTTTTTTGGAACCAGCTATTCACAGCTTTACATCAATACGAACGGCAACCTGACGTTCGGCGGCAGCAACCCAGGTGGCCTCAACCCGCGCCTCGGTGTCGATGTGACCTTCCCGCTGGTCGCCCCGTTCTACGACGACTTAGTGGTCGGCCCGAGCGGCAGCGTCAGCTACCTCAGCACTCCCGGCCGGTTCGTCGTCACCTGGGACAAGCTCAACATCTTCCTCGGTCCGACCGAGGCGGTGACCGCCCAGGCGGTTCTGAGCGCAGACGGCACGGTCTTCTTCAGCTACGGCGACATCCTCGGCAGCGACGGAGAGGTGACCATCGGCATCGGCAACGGCCTGACTGGCAGCAATGCCCGCTTTGCCACGCTGGCTGACTTCCTCGGTACGTCACCGGACGGCACGCTGAGCAACAGTCAGCTTTCGCTACTCAACTCGGCTAGCTCCTACGCCCTCGTACCCGAACCCAAAACCGCCGTGGCCGTCGTCGGTTTAGGCATCGTCGGCGTTGCGCTCTACCGCCGTCGGCGCAGGCCTGAAGGCCGCTCCCGTTCTCGGCCCACTGCATCTGCTTTGTAGACAAGGAGTATTTCCGTGCTTCGCAAGTTTTTCCGCGGCTCCCTGCTGGCGCTGTCCACTTCCGTGTTCGCCGCTCAGGCCCCGGCCTTCGCCCAGAGCTTCACCCTGACCGTCCTGCACAGCAACGACGGCGAGACCCGGCTGCTCGACGCCGGTGGCACCCAGACTCTCTACGGGGGCGTCGACCACTTCGCCACCCTCGTGCGCAACCTGCGGACCGCTGCCAGCAACTGCGCCGCCAATCAGGGGGTGGTGCTGATCTCATCGGGTGACAACTTCCTGGCCGGTGCTCAGTTCAACGCCAGCCTGACCCTGCCGGTCGACCAGCGCTACTACGACACGGTTGCCCTCGACTTGATCGGCTTCACCGCCAGCGCAATCGGCAACCACGAGTTCGACTTCGGCCCGGATGTTACCGCCCGCTTCATCGCTGGCTTCGGCGTCAACAATCCCTCCCCAGTCTTCGTCAGCGCCAACCTCGACGTCACCGCCGAACCGGCTTTGCTAGCGCTGGCCCAGCGGCGCCAAATCGCCCGAAGCGCGATCGTCCGCGTCTGCAATCGCCGCGTCGGCATCGTCGGGGCCACCACACCGCTGCTACCGGCCATCTCCAGCCCCCGCAACGTGGTCGCCGACCCGAATCTAGTCGGCAACATTCAGGCCGAGGTTAACCGCCTGCAGCGTAACGGTGCCAACATCGTCATTCTCACAAGTCACCTGCAGAGTGTCAGCGAGGATCTAGCGCTCATCCCGCAGTTGCGCGGCATCGACATCGCCATCTCCGGCGGCGGCTCCGACTTGCTGAACACCCCGGCCCCGGATGCCAAGCCCCTCGTCCCCGGCGACAGCACGCTTACCTCGATCACCTACACCGTGCCCGGCAACCCGCCGACGACGATCACCAACCCCACCTATCCAATTGTCCTGGGCGGTGCCGACAGCAAGCCGGTGCGGGTGATTACCACCGACGGCAACTACAAGTACGTCGGCAGCCTGAACGCCACCTTCGATACTCTGGGCGAAATCACGAGCATCGACACCGCCAGGAGTGGCCCGTTCCGCGTCAGCAGCAACAGCAGCGACCCCGACGCCGTCCCCGCCGCGGACGATGTCAAGACCCAGGTGGTTGATCCGGTGCAGGCTGCGGTCGCGGCCCTGGCCGCCAACGTGATCGCCTCCAGCCAAGTGCCCCTTGACGCCCGTAACGCCAACGTCCGCACACGCGAGACCAATCTCGGCAACCTGGTGGCCGACTCGCTGCTCCTGCGCAGCACGGTCCTGGCCCCGGGCTTCGGCGTCCAGCCGGCCACGGTCGCCATCCAGAACAGCGGCGGCATCCGCGGCAACACCCTGTACCTGAGCACGGCCACCCCGGTGACCCCGAGCGACTTCACCGAACTGAACACCTTCGACATCGCCGCTTTCACAAACTTCGTGTCGATCGTGCCGGATTTGCCCCGTTCCCAGTTCAAGGAGATCCTCGAAAACGCCGTCTCCCGCTTCCCGACAGCCGACGGCCGCTTCCCCCAGGTGGCTGGCTTCTGTATGGTCTTCGACCCGGCAGGCACCGCTCAAGTGACCCTGGACAACGGCACTGTCACCACCCCGGGCAGCCGCGTGCAGGAAGTGAAGCTGGCCAACGGCACCTTCGTCGTCCAGAACGGTGCCCTGGTGTCCGGTAACCCGATTGGCATCGCCACCAACGACTTCTCAGCCCGCGGCGGCGACCAATACCCCTTCCGCGGCCTACCGTTCACCACCCTGGGCATCACCTACCAGCAGGGCCTGCGCGACTTCGTTCAGCAGAACCTGGGCGGCCAGATCACCGAGGTCCAATACCCCAGCACCGGTGTCGCGACCCGCATCCTGCGCACGCCCGCCAGCTGCCCATAGTCGCGTCCGTTCTATATCTATCTCGATTTGCGCAGGCAATAAATCTGAAAGGCAACCATCATCTACCGCAAGGGTACGCACAGCGGATTGAATGTGGGTGGAGTCGGTGCGCTGTCGAGAGCGGGTGCGCAACCATCCTTGTAGACGACACAGTTCCAAAAGCCGGTCGAGCAGCAGGGTTTCCGGCGACCCACGTAGCAGGCGGTCCCGAAACTCGCTCAGTACCGAGTAGTGGAAGCCAGGGTGGTCGAGTTCCAGTGAGAGCACGTACTTCCAATCGAGCCTGGCTCGCACCGCATCGGCAGCTTGCCGGTCTGTCAGTCCCTCGGCAAACTGCATCAGGGTGACTAGAGCCAACCGCCAGGGGGAGAGGGCAGGTTGTCCTCGATTGGAGAACAGTTCTGCAAAGTGGTCATCTTCGGTGATCTGACGCCAGCCGCGGCGCAACTGTTCTTCGTAGCCGGGCTTCAGACACCAGCGATAGACCGCGACAAACATACCGGTTCTTCGAGAGGTGATTGGGCAAAAGCCTCCCGCACAGGGGACAGCAACGCCGTAAAGTTGAAATGGAGGCCGAGCAATGGAGAATGATGATGCCCACCAATCTACAAGATTCTGCCAGGGTTCGCCGACAGTTGGCCGGTCTCATGACCGGCCTGGGCCTGCTCCTCGCCTGTGTCCTACCGCTTGCCGCCCAACTTGACTACGCGGAGAAGGTGACCTCTCCCGGTCAGGTCGTGATCGACTCGCGAGGCATTTTCACCCTCGGCGGTATCAGTGAGCAGGATCTGGCAGCCCGCACGGCCCTGGTACAGTCCCGCCTCAACCGGATCTTGAGTGCGCAGGCGACCGCTGAACCGGTAGTAAGCACGGGCCGCGTCTCGGCCGGCTGGACACTCAAGCTCAACGATCAACTCCTCGTCACCCTGACACCCCAGGACACCGGTAAGCACAACACCTCGGCGCAGGCCCTCGCCGAAGAGTGGGCCGCTTCGCTGCGCACAGTGCTCAAAGACCGCACCTTGCTCGCTACCCATCTCGAATTTAATAGTGCACCCGAGTGGGTGAGCCTGAACGGCCTTGGCTACGTGCGTACCGATAAGCAACTGGCATCCGACCTCAAACCGGCCAGTTCCGGCTATCTTTTCCGGCGAAACTTGATCTTTGTTGCCGGCGACAGCCGTCCTCCCGAACAAGTTTATCTGCGGGCCTGGAACGGCGGCTATGTCGTATATGACCGGCTGCGCGACCCACTGACCGAGAGCACTCCACAGTAGCGACCCAACGCTGCGCCGTCTATCCTGATGTCGCACTCCCGATGGATTGGCTCGGCCCTGTATCCCGAACGTTTGCGGAAACTACTCGAATTCGAGCACTTCGTCTTCGCTGACTTCGCTCTCTTCAAGTAATGAGAGGGCGGGGCGCGCTTTTTCGCGGGCGGCGACGTAGTTTTGCTTGAGCCGGATGTATTCGGCGAGCACGTCAATTTGTCGGAGCAACTGTTCGGCTTCCTCGTCGGTGATTTCTTCGTTGGAGAAGAGTTTGCCGAGCGAGCCTTTGACCGGGGCTGCTTCTTTGCGGTACTGCTGAACTTTGAGCTTCAAGGTGACCAGGTTCTTGATCTCTTTGATCGCTTTTTCGGTGTTGGTCTCGCGGGATTTGCCCTGGCGCTTGGTAGCACTATCGGTAGAATCGCCGGCCGGGGGAGCACTTTCGACACTACTGGTCAAGGGAGCACTATCGACATTGCTGGTCGAGGACGAAGGCACGGAAAGCTCCTGCACGTTCGGCTTATGGATTGTGGCTATCATCGCTGTTTTACCCGCAGAGTGCACCCGATCTCGGCATCCGAGCCGACACCGAGCCTGATAAGGACAATTGTACACAGGTAGCCGGTTCGCGGCAACTGTCGGGCATGGCAAGCTGGAGGCGCTACGACTGTGGACGCCATGCGCGACATTCCAGGCTTGCTTGCCGATGAGCTTGTACTCAGACCCGCTCAGGTAAAAGAAGCACTCGCTCTCTTTGCTGAAGGGGCAACCGTCCCGTTTGTCGCCCGCTACCGCAAAGAGCGCACCGGTGGTCTTGACGAAGTGCAACTGCGCACCCTCGGGGAGCGGCACGCCTACCTGACCGAACTCGAAGCGCGTAAAGCTGTGATCCTCGCTTCAATCGAGGCCCAGGGCCAATTGAGCGCCGCGCTCGAAGCCCAGGTTGCCGCCTGTACGCTCAAGACCGAGTTGGAAGACCTCTACCTGCCCTATCGGCCAAAGCGCCGCACCCGCGCCACAATCGCCCGTGAAAAAGGACTTGAACCCCTCGCTGAAAAAATTCGTGCGGGGAACCGCTCGGGGACGGCGGTCGGGCTTGCGCAACTGGCCGGGGGCTACCTCGGGCCATTGGTCGAGACGGCCCGCGAGGCCCTGGCCGGGGCTGCCGATATTCTTGCGGAGGGAGTGGCCGAACAGGCCGCTTACCGGGCTTACCTGCGCGACTACATCGCCCGCGAGGGCAGTTTCAAAAGCCGCATCAAAGACGCGCACCCCGAGGGGACGACCAAGTTTGAGATGTACCGCGACTACCGGGTCCGCGTGCAGGCCGTCGCTCCCCACAACTTACTGGCACTCCTGCGGGGCGAAGCAGAAGGCGTGCTCAGCCTGGAGGTCGTCTTTGACGAGGCGGCCGTGCTCCAGTACCTCGAATCTCGGGAAATCCGTACCAGGGACCGCGAAGTGCAGAGCTTTTATCGGGACATGCTGAAAGACGCCTTCAACCGGTTGATGAAAGATTCACTCACCGGCGAAGTGCGCCAGACGAAAAAGCACGACGCTGACCTCGCTTCGATTCAGACTTTTGAAGCGAACCTGCGCGACCTGCTGCTCGCAAGTCCCGCCGGGCGCTCGCCTACACTCGCCCTCGATCCGGGGTTTCGGACCGGTTGCAAAGTGGCCGTGATTAGCGACACCGGCAAATTTCTGGAGAACGCGACTATTTTCCCGCACCAGTCGGCGGGCGAACGCGCCCAGGCGGGCCGCATCCTGAAAGCACTGATTGCGAAGCACGGCGTCCGCTTTATCGCCATCGGCAACGGCACTGCCGGACGCGAGACGGACGCTTTTGTGGCGGAAGTCCTGGAGGCCATTGAGCCAAAGCCCGTCAAAGCGATGGTCAACGAATCGGGTGCGTCGATTTACTCGGCAAGCGAAGTGGCGATTGAAGAATTTCCGGACCTGGATGTGACGGTGCGCGGAGCTGTGAGTATCGCCCGCCGCCTGCAGGACCCGCTGGCCGAACTGGTGAAGATTGACCCGAAGTCGATTGGGGTCGGCCAGTATCAGCACGATGTCGATCAAAAACTACTCCGGCGCAAGCTCGATGAAACGGTCGAAAGCTGTGTGAACTATGTCGGAGTCGATCTCAATACCGCCTCCCGACACCTGCTCGCCTTCGTCTCAGGTATCACCCCCGCTGTGGCCAGGAATATCGTGGCCTTCCGGGATGCCAATGGCGAATTTGCGGACCGGCGCGAGCTTTTAAAAGTGGCCAAGCTCGGAGCCAGGACTTTCGAGCAGGCGGCCGGCTTCTTGCGGATCGCGGGCGGTAAAAACCCACTCGACAATACCGCCGTCCACCCTGAGAGCTACCCGACTGTGGCCCGGATGGCCGCCGACCTCGGGGTGCCGCTTGCCCGGATCAGCCAGGCGCCCGAGCGCCTGAAGACGCTTGACCTCGCCCGCTATACGACCAGTACCATCGGTGAACCGACCCTGCGCGACCTGCTCGCAGAACTAGAAAAGCCGGGCCGCGATCCGCGCTCGGCTTTTGCCTACGCCACTTTTAAAACGGGCATCAACACGGTCAAAGACCTCGTTGTCGGCATGGAACTAGAAGGCGTGGTCACCAATGTCACCAACTTCGGCGCCTTCGTGGACATCGGGGTCCACCAGGACGGCCTGGTGCACGTGTCACAACTGGCCGACCGCTTCGTGGACGACCCGAAAAAAGTGGTCAAAGTCGGCCAGGTGGTCCGGGTGCAGGTGCTCGATGTCAACGTGGCCCTTAAACGGATTGCTCTCTCGATGCGTTCTGAGGGCACCAGAAGCGGGCCGCGCCGCTGAGGCCCCTAAACCTGCGCTATGCTCCAATGGAGACCCGCCACACCTCCAGGACGACTGCCATGCGCGACCGCAAGCGCGACGACGACACGCCGCCCGGCAACCCCGCCTGGTTCGACGACCTGCTTCAATATTCGGACCGGCCCGTGAGCCGCAAACTGCTGATCGGTATCTCGATTGGCCTTGCCGTTGCCTTTATCGCCTTCGGGGCCACGCTACTGCTTTTTAAACCGGTGAATAGTGTCCGCCCCATCGCGGTGTCCCTGGTTCAACTGCCGGCCTAGCTTTTTTTCTGCGACCCACCATGCTCGATTCCATCTTCTCCAGCCTGCGCTCCCTGCCGATCCCGCCCATTGCCGTGCGCGGTACGGCAGAACCACTCGACCCGACCCTCGATGTCAACCGTGACGACCCGGACTTGATTGCGCCACCCTGGCACGTTCGCGGCCGCGCTACCCTGGAAATCGCCCAGTACCCGCTCGAATCAGTCAGGCCCTACGTCCCCGCCGATATCGACATCGTGCAGACCTGGCCCGGCTATACCGTCGGTGCCGTTGCTTTTATCGCGTACGACGACACGCCGGTCGGGCCTTACAACGAAGTGGTGATTGCCCCGGCTCTGGTGCGACACCGCGACGACTTCTCGCTCTGGGTGGCTGCAATCGACGTCGATTCGGAATCCTCGCGCCGCAATGGCCGCTTCAACTGGGGGCTACCCAAGAAAATTCGCCAGTTTGAATATGCCTGGCAGCCTCACGGAGCACAGCTTAAAGTCAAGACCGCCGACAGTGCCGCCCTCATCGAGGCAAGCTACTCAGAATCGCCCCTGAGCGACATCGACCTGCCGGAGTGGCTCGAAAGCGTCGAAACGACCCTCAAAAATCTCACCGTGCCTCTCAATACGGCGGGCTATACGCTGATTACCCGCAAGGGCAGTAGCTTCTATAGAACGGCTACCCGCCTTGAGGGCAAATTTGTCCCCGTCACTTTTCAGATCACCACTACTGCCCCGAGCGATAGCCCATACACCGTGCTGAATGTCCGCAAGCCTCTCGTCGGCGTCAGCTTTGAGCGCTTCGAGTTTGACCTGCAAGCCCCGGTGCTCAGTGCCTGAGAACCGGTCCTACGGATCACGCCTGCTCGATTAACTTCTCGGCGTAGGCAACCCCGTCGTCGGTAATCGTGACGCGAAAATTGCTGCGCTCGATGTAACCCGACTTCTGGAGCACCTTGCAGACGTCCTGCAGTTCTTTGGCACCGAGCCCGGTCGCGTTTTGCACATCTCGCAAGTAGGTGGCGTGCTCAAGGTCCTCAAGCGCAAGGTGATAAATAGTTTGCAGCACTTTGTGCTCGGTCTGGCGTTTGTCGGCGAATTTCATGGTACTGCTTGTGGACAACCGTCACCAGTTTAACACTGCGGGCCGCGCTCGGGTATCTACTCCTGGTCACAGGCATTCATTTGCCCACTCAAGAGTCGAGGTTCAGTCAACACTTCATCAAAACCCACTGCGTAACACGATGCAGTACGCACAAATCAGCCGGGAAAGGGAACATTGGTAGGTGTAGCGATCTTCCCTGGTGCTCGTGTGCTTGAAGATGTAGTCCAGCAATTCAATTTGGCTGAGTACGATGAAGAACCGATTCACGTTCCCGGCTCTATCCAGCCGCACGGGTTGTTGTTTGCACTGCGAGAACCCGAGCTGACGATCATCCAGGTGAGTGCCAATACAGAGTCGATCCTGGGCATAAAGCCCGAGGCCCTGCTCGGTCGGCAAATCGGCGCGGTTCTTGAGCCTCAACAGATCAACTATCTACAGCAGTGCCTGGTGATGCAGGACTTGCAGGCGATCGAGCCCCAGAAATTTTCTTTGAAGGTAGATGGTGAAGAGCGGCGCTTCGACAGTCTGGTCTACCGCAGTGGCGGCGCCGTGGTTCTGGAATTGGAACCGGCGAGCGAAGGAGTCAACTTTTCGAGTATCTATCATCTCATCCAGACATCGGTCGGTCGCTTTCAGAGTGCAACTGATCTGGGAAATGTCTGCAATATGGCGGTAGCCGAAATTCGCCGTCTGACGCACTTCGACCGGGTGATGGTTTACCAGTTTGACCAGGAATGGAACGGAGCGGTGATAGCCGAGGTAAAAGCCGAGGAAATCGGCACTTTTCTGGACTTGAATTTTCCGGCCACCGATATTCCCGCTCGGGCACGCGCTCTCTTTTTGCTCAATGGCTTTCGCTTTATCGAGGATGTCGACTACGTAGCCGTCGACCTCCTGCCGACTCTCAACCCACTGAACGGCGAACCACTCGATTTGAGCCTGTCAGCACTGCGCAGCGTGTCGCCAATCCATCTCGAATATATGCGAAACATGGGAATGAGAGCGTCGATGACCCTGACCCTGACTCGCAAAGGTCGGTTGTGGGGTCTGATCGCCTGCCATCACCGCTCCCCGAGGCGCGTCCCCCACGAGATGCGGGTCGCCTGCCACCTGATCAGCCGGTTGTTGTCTTTCGAGCTTTCAGCAAAAGAAGACCTCAAAGAATACCAGTACCTTGCAAACCTCAAATCGAGCCAAATAAGGATGCTTGAGCTGATCTCGACTGAGCAGAACTTGATTGACAGTTTATGCGAGTCCGAGCCCAATCTGCTCGGTTCGATCGATTCCGGGGGGGTCGCCGTTTTCTTGAACGGAGAGTCCACTTTGCTCGGTGAGACGCCCCCGGCCTCGGAAATTGAGCACCTGGTCGATTGGCTGTACCAGACGGCTAAAGACGATCTTGTCGTCACCGACTCACTGCCAAAACTCTTTCCCAGGGCAGAAGCTTTCAAGGACAAGGCGAGCGGTGTGCTCGCCGTCATGATCTCGGGAGCCCAGAGAAACTGTCTGATCTGGTTTAGACCCGAGGTGCTTCAGACAATCAACTGGGGAGGGGACCCCAACCACACCGTCGAGATCGACGCAGAGAGTCTGCGCCTGCATCCACGCAAATCTTTCGAGCTGTGGAAGCAAATAGTCAAGCTCAAATCGCTGCCCTGGAGCCAGTTCGAGATCGACGCTGCCCTCGAACTCAAAAGTGCTATTACGAGTGTCATACTGCTGCGGGCCGACGTGGTTGCAAAGCAGACCCAGGAAGCGCTCAAGCTTAGCGAAGAACGCTTCAAATCCTTCATGGACCACAGCCCGGCCGTAGCCTATATCAAAGACGAGGCGGGCCGCATCGTCTATGTAAACCGGCTGTTTGAGGAGCACTTCCAGGGGCATCTGGCCGACTGGCAGGGAAAAGACGACTTCGAAATCTGGCCGGAGGCGGTCGCCCGCAAGATACGCAACAACGACCTGACCGTGCTCAACGAAGGGACATCCCATGAAGTGGTCGAGGTCCTGCCCAGTCCCAACGGCGTCGAGCGCTACTGGCTGACCCTCAAATTCTTGATCCGCGACCACTCAGGCCAGCGCTTTTTGGCCGGCACGGCAATCGACATCACCGAGCGCAAGATGGTCGAAATCCAGTTGCAGCAGGCCAAAGAACTGGCAGAATCCGCCAATCGGACCAAGAGCGAATTTCTCACCAACATGAGCCACGAGATCCGCACACCGATGAACGGTGTGATCGGTACGACCGACCTGCTGCTTGAAACTCCGTTGAGCCCTGAGCAGCTTCAGTATGCAAAGATCCTGCGTTCCTCGGGCTCGGCACTGCTCAATGTGATCAACGATATTCTCGACTTCTCAAAAGTCGAAGCGGGCAAGCTCGAACTCGAAGCAATCAGCTTCGATCTGCAGCAGGTCGCCGAGGAAGTGATCGCTCTATTTGCTGAACGCGCCGAGCAAAAGCAGCTCGAACTCGGCTGCTTTGTCGATCCGGGCATTCCCAGGCTGCTCAAAGGCGACCCCGGACGACTCAAGCAGGTGCTCATCAACCTGATCAGCAATGCGATCAAATTTACCAGCGGGGGTAGCGTCAACCTTCTGCTCACCATCGACAGAGGCGACGAAACGATCTGCGATCTGACCGTGCCACTGCGCATCGAAGTCACCGACACCGGCATCGGCATCGATGAGCAGGTCCAGGTGCGACTCTTTCAGCCTTTTACCCAGGCCGACAGCTCGACTACGCGTCGCTACGGCGGCACCGGTCTGGGGCTTGCCATCTGCCGCCAACTGATCGAGATGATGAACGGGCAAATTGGCGTCGAGAGCACCGCCGATCTCGGGTCCAACTTCTGGTTTACGGTGCGCCTGCCCCTATCCGAGCGAAGGACGGCTGCTTACCCCCCGGCCGACCGACCTCCCAACCTGCTCGCCGGACTGCGGGTGCTGCTCATTGAGGCCAACCCGTTTGCCCACTCGGCACTGTGCTCCCAGATGCTCGCCTGGAACCTGCGCTACGACCGCACGAGCGATCCCACCCAGGCACTCGCGTTGCTGATAGCCGCCGCAGAGCAAAAGACGCCCTACGACATCGCCATTCTCGGAGCGCACGTCTCCGGTCGGAGCGCCTTCGAGACTGCAGACCAGATCCGGGCGGAGCCGCAAATTGCCGCGACCCGGCTCCTGTTGCTCACTTCCTTTCATCATCAAATTGACCGGGCCGCCAGCCAACACTCCGGCATTGCAGCCATCCTGACCAGGCCCATCTGCCCATCGCAGCTCTACGAAAGCCTGCACTCGATGTCTTCCCAGATATCCGAACCGGCCGACCGCTCTTTTTCCAACCCGCCCGGCACTGCCCCGCGCCCCAAGGGTAAACTCCTCCCCCGCCTGTTGATCGCGGAGGACAACAAAGTCAACCAGGTGGTTGCCCTGCGACTCATCGAGAAGCTTGGTTACCAGGCCGACGTCGTCTCAAACGGGCGGGAGGCCCTCGCGGCCATGGTCAATCGGTCTTACGCCGTGGTGCTGATGGATTGCCAGATGCCCGAGATGGACGGCTTTCAGGCGACAGCCGAGATCCGCGCCCTGAAAAGCCCTGCCTGTTATACACCGGTGATCGCGATGACCGCGAACGCCATGCAGGGCGAGCGCGAACGCTGCCTCGCCGCGAAGATGGACGACTACATCTCAAAGCCGGTCAGGAAAGAAGATCTTGCACTACTCCTCAAGCGCTGGGTGGCGAGTTAGCACTCAGAGCAGATAGCCTGGAGGTCTGTCTGTCGAGGCCGTGCCGATGTCCACTGTCGATTTTTCTGAAATCCGCACAGAAGTGCCGACCTACGAAGCGGTGGCACTCGAATACGCGCAGATTCGTGCCGATATCGAGCACCCGGAGACCCGGCAGGCCGCCCTGGAGCGCTGGGATGAGTTGCGCCGCCGCCTCGCCAGTTGGGCTTCTCTAACCCACTTGCGCTTTAGCCAGGACACCCGCAACAGCGACTACAAGCAGGCCCGCGACCACTGCGACGCCCTTTCGCCCCGCTTAACCGACCTCGAAGTGCAGCTCAAGCGACAACTCCTCGATCACCCGCAACGGCCCGACCTCGAAGCTGTTATTGGCTCGCACGCTTTCAAGCTCTGGGAAGCGGACGTGCTCACCTTCGACCCCGTGATCGAAGCGGACCTGGTGGAAGAAGCGCGCCTGGTCGGTCTCTACGTCGAGTTACTGGCTTCAGCCGACATCGACTTCGAGGGCGAAAAGCTCAACCTCGAAGGCCTCGGCAAATACACCCAGGACGCCGAGCGCGCCCGCCGCTACAGTGCCCAACAGGCCCGCTGGCAATTCTTCAGCGACCACCAGTCAGAACTTGACCGCCTCTTCGACGAGTTGGTACGCCTGCGTCACGGCATGGCCTGCAAGCTCGGCTACGACAACTACATCGGCCTCGGCTACAAGCGCATGCAGCGCCTCGACTACGACCAGGCCGACGTCGAGCGCTACCGCGACGCCATCGTCCGCGAAGTCGTGCCGCTCGCCCAGCAAATTGTCGATAAGCAGGCCGAGACCCTTGGGCTTGGGGATCTGCGCTACTGGGATGAACCCGTATTCGACCCAAAAGGCAACCCGGCTCCTTTGGGCGACCACGACTGGATGGTCGAGCGCGCCGGCGAGATGTTCGATGCGATGGGTGAACTGGGCGAATTTTATCGCCTGATGGTCAACCAGCACCTGCTCGACTTACAAAACCGGCCCGGCAAGGCGGGCGGCGGCTTCTGCACGAGCTTCCCGTCTTATGGATTGCCTTATATCTTTGCCAACTTCAACGGCACCAAGGGCGACGTCGAAGTCTTCACCCACGAGATGGGACACGCCTTTCAGAACTACCAGAGTCGGGCAACCCCCCTCTACGACTACCTGTGGCCGACCCTCGAATCTTGCGAGATTCACTCGATGAGCCTCGAATTTCTGACCTGGCCCCAGATGGAGCGCTTCTTCGGCACGGACGCCGAGCGCTTTCGCAAAATTCACCTCACCGAGTCGCTGTTGTTTTTGCCTTACGGGGTTGCCGTCGATCACTTTCAGCACCTCGTCTACGCAAACCCCGAGGCGACTCCCGCCGAGCGGCGTTCGATGTGGCAGCAGATGGAAGCGCGCTACCTGCCCTGGCGGCAGTATGGAGATCTGACTTACCCGGCTATGGGCGGTCTCTGGCAGGGGCAACGGCACATCTACTGCGCCCCTTTCTATTACATCGACTACACCCTTGCTGGTTGCTGCGCCCTGCAGTTCTGGGTCAAAGCCAAGCAGGACTATGCAAAGGCCCTTGCAGACTATGTCACTCTCTGCCGTCGGGGCGGCGAAGCACCCTTTCAGGAACTCACCCGCTCGGCGGGCCTGGTGTCGCCTTTTGCCCCCGGAGCGCTCAGGGCCGTAGTGGAGGAGGCGAGGATTGCCCTCGCCCTATCGTGACCATGACGAGCGACCCATATCCTGGCAAGTATCAGATCATCCCGCCCATCGTGGTCACCATCACCCGCGAAGATGGCGTGCTGTTCGGCCAGGTGAGCGGCTTCCCCAAAAGCCAGATCTACCTGCGGCCGGACGGCGAATTTTTCTTCAAAGAAGTGGATGTGCAGGTGCGGTTTTTGCGCGACGAGCAGGATCGGGTGAACGGGCTTGTTCTGCGGCGCAATGGCTTTGACCTGCCCGCCGCCCGCAAAATCGAGTAGCGAGTTAAACCCTGTGAGAGATTACTTCGCCACTGTGGCGCGCGGCCTCGAAGCCGTGGCCGCCTTTGAACTCGAACACCTCGGTGCGTCGCGGGTCCGTTCCGAGTTTGCCGGTGTCCATTTTTGCGGCGACCAGGCCCTGCTCTATCGGGTCAATTTGTGGGCCAGGACCCTCTTTAAAGTGCTCGTACCCCTTGCCGAATTTCCCTGTCGCGACGCAGACCAGCTCTACCGGGGTGTACAGCAGCTCGACTGGCAAACCTACCTCAGCCCCGCACAGACTCTCGCCGTCGATTGCACCGGCGGCAACCCTCAGCTCAACCACACCCACTTCACAGCCCTCCAGGTCAAAAACGCCATCGTCGATTACCAGCGCAGCACCGTGGGTGAACGTTCCAGCGTCGATGCCCAGGACCCCGACCTGCGCATCAACCTGCATATTCATAAGGACCTGGGCATCTTGAGCCTCGACAGCTCCGGGTCAAGCCTGCACCGCCGCGGCTACCGGGCGGCCATGGGCACCGCCCCGCTCAAAGAAACCCTCGCCGCCGCCCTCATCGACCTCACCGGCTGGGATCCGTCTCTACCGTTTCTCGATCCTCTTTGCGGTTCGGGAACTCTGCCCCTCGAAGCGGGCCTCAAAGCCCTCAATATTGCTCCCGGTCTTTTTCGACAAGGTTTTGGCTTCGAGCGCTGGCTCGACTTCGACGCGGCACTATGGCAACAACTCCAGGACGAAGCCCTCAATAGCCCCAGATCCGCCCTGATTGCGCCAATCTTCGGCAGTGACAACGACCCCGAGGTTCTGCAGCACGCGCGCGACAACGCCAAACGCTGTGGCCTCGACCGGCAGGTGCAATTCAAGCACACTGACCTGGCTGACCTCGAAGCGCCCGCCGACCGCGGCGTCATCCTCTGCAACCCGCCCTACGGGGAACGCCTTGGCGAAGCGGAAGACCTCCCCGCCCTTTACAAAACCCTGGGCGACGTCTTCAAGCAGCGCTTCAAAGGCTGGACCGCCTTCGTGCTCACCGGCAACAAAGAACTGGCCAAGTGCATCGGCCTCAAGACCGCCCGCCGCATCCCGGTCTACAACGGTCCCCTGTCCTGCACCTTGCTCAAGTACGAACTCTATTGATACTGAACGCTTCTACCCCAAAAACAGGGAGTAGAGACTACAACCCTCGATGGAGCCTTGATCTCGATGCGCTGCGGGGCGGGGCGTCTGAATAGCGGCAGTGACTGCACTTTCTGGGCGACGAGCAGTGCAAACAGCACCGACGCACCAACAATCAAAAGCTGCAGAAATAACTCGATGCGGCTACTGGGAACTTCCATGGCAAACCTCGTGAAAGCTGACCTTAGCTAAGAAGGACTCTGAATATATTATGGTACCACGCTCAATTGATTTGCGCGCTCACGAAGGCCTGCCCTTTGTTGGGTGGGGCGAGAGGCAAGTCGAGTGCTGCTGTCACCGACCTTTTGCTCTTCGCTGGTCAGGCGGGCAGGACTGGCTAAGAAGGTTCGACGATACGAGACTCCGCCGATCATTCCTCGAAGACCATTAGCTTTGCGGCAGGTCCAGGATGTATCGCATTGCCTCTGTGTCTCCCTTGTTCGACCCCAGCCGTAATGCCTCTTCGAGCACTGCTGGGAGCAGACCCCTGAATATAGCTGAGCTGGGGATAGGAACAAGTTCAGCCGCGTTCTCCACGCGCCCGAACATGCTGACGTGTCCGCTGATAGTGTCCACCACCCAGTACTCTCGCACTCCTATCTGCTCGTACAGCTCTCTTTGCGGGGTCTTGATCCACGTAGTAAGCCAACAAAAATATAGGCCAACCAAATATTGGGGCAGCGCTCTAGCGCAACTCGACTACAATCTCGTCTTCCACCAAGGTCTCCTGTTTCTGTAAGTCATCTACGGTGATGCGCAGTTGGCGCTGATTATCGACGCGCAGGCGCACCCGCACCCGGTCTCGGCCCGGAAAACCAGGAGGGTCGAGTCGGGCAATCGCCCGCCCCTCTTCTGAATCGTTTAGAGGGCGCACGGCCGACTCGCCGACACTGCTGCGCACAGTGAGCCGACCGTCTTCAAAAAAGACTTCTGCCCCATCGCGCTCGTCTCCCATCTCGCCTACCACCAGTTCGATTACCGGCTGGTTTGATACGGAGGCCCCGAGCACCATCTCGATGGGAGTCGCAGTCGGATAGGCCTGGCCGGCTTTTAAGATCGGGTGCCAGCCGTGGCGGGAGCGGCGGTGGTCCCAGTAGCGCACACCGTAGCCGTGGTAGAGGAAGTCTTCGATTTTGAGGCCCTGGCCGAGGCGCAAAGCACCGTGGGCGACAGCCTCGAAGACCTTGTCGCGGCGCACTTTGTCCTGGCCAAAGCGATCCTGTGCCCAGGACTGCACAATCGGCATCTGACAGGTGCCGCCGACGAGCAGCACAGCGTCCACGTCTTTTAGTTCAACCTCGCGCTGGCGGGCCTGTTTGGTCAGGCGCTCCAGGGATTCGTCGAGCTGGGAAGTAAAACTGCGGGCGTTGAGCAGGGCTTCGAGCTGCTCGCGCTCCAGACTGAGCTTGTAGGTGCGCAGAGCCTCCTCGTCGAAGTAGACCTCGGTTGCCACGGTCTCGTCTGAGAGCCGGATCTTCAGGCGTTCGGCAAGCCGCTGCAGTAGAGCCCCTTTTGGCAACTGCTGCTGGCGGGCCAGGGCGTCGGCAATCCAGGTGTCGATGTCGATGCCGCCCAGGTTGCGCCCGACTTTGGCAATCACGCGGGCCGTCGGGGTGCGGGCGGGCTCCTGGCTACCGAAGAGTTTGCGCCCCCACTTGAGCAAAAAACCATCAGGCATGGCTTCGGGAATGGCAGGCTGCACCAGCGATAGATCGAGTGTGCCGCCGCCAAAATCGACCACCAGCACGGTTTCGCCATTCTCCAGGCCGTAGCCGAGGGCCGCCGCCGTCGATTCGTCGAGGAGCTGGATGCGGTTGGCGTCCAGTTCGCCGCTGCACCGGAGCAACCACTGGCGATAAAGTTCGAAGCTGCTGACCGGCACGGTGAAGACGATGTCGTCCGGCTTTTCGCCCTGGGCGCGCAGAGTGCTCAAGATGCGCCGCAAAAACCAGACGCCCACCTGATCGAAGCTCACTTCCCGGCCGTCGAGAGAAGGCACGAACCCCTGTACCGGCGCGCCGATGCCGCGCTTGAAGCTGCTGAAAAAGCGCGGGTCGCCGCTGTTGTCGAGGCCCTGGGCAAGTACCTCCTGGCCGACTAACACTCGCCCGTCCTGAGCGTCCTGCACGTAGAGGACACTGGGTAAAAGATAGGGCGGTTCCGGCCGGGTGAGCCCAGTCAGGGCAATGGTTTCCGCCTTGCCTGTCGCCCGGTTCCAGCGGGCAACCACGGTATTGCTCGTACCGAAGTCAAAACTGTACACGGCATCTTCGGCTGATGATTTTCAAATCTTAGCGCCGAATGTGACCGCAGTGCCCGACCCGACCTGCAGGTTACAGGTACCCATGCCATGCTGGAAAGAGTGCACTGAATCGAGTAACTGTGAACCCCCGCGACTCCGGTTTCAGCCAACCTGCCGAGTGGCAGCCCCACGCCGCCTGCTGGCTTGCCTGGCCGAGCGACGAACGCCTCTGGCAGGACAACTTACCAAAGGCCCAGGCGGAATTTGTCGCCCTCTGCGAAGCCATTGCCCTCGATCCAGCCGGTGCTGAGCGATTAGAAATCCTGGTCGGGGATGAAAAAAGCGAATCCGAGGCCCGCACAGCCCTCGCCGGTCTCGGTGCGCGCTTTCACCAGATTCCTTTTGGTGATATCTGGCTGAGAGACACGGCTCCCATCTTTTTGACAGAGCCATCCGGGTCGCTCGCGACGGTTCGCTTCGCCTTCAACGGCTGGGGTGAGAAGTACGTGCTCGCTCACGACGATCAGGTTGCAGAGGTGATTGCGGCACAGACAGGCTTCAAAGCTTTCGCTTATCCGTGGGTACTGGAGGGCGGTTCGGTCGAGGTGGACGGCGAGGGCACCTGTCTTACGACCCGCCAGTGCCTGCTTAACCCGAACCGCAACCCAGGACTTGAGGCTGCCGAAATTGAGGCGGGCGTGTGCGAGGCGCTGGGTGTGCGTAAGTTGCTCTGGCTCGACCGGGGTCTTCTGAATGACCACACCGACGGGCACATCGACACGATTGCCCGCTTTACCGCGCCGGGCGTCGTGGTCTGCATGGAAGCGCTCGACGAAGACGACCCCAACCGAACTGTCCTCGCTGAAATCGCCCGCGACCTGACCGGCTTTACCGATGCCCAGGGACGTCCGCTCACCGTGGTGCGCATTCCCTCACCGGGCCTGATCCTGGATGAAGATGGAGAAGTGATGCCTGCAAGTTATGTCAACTTCTACATCGCCAACCGCACCGTCGCCGTGCCGACTTACGGTTCACCCCACGACCTGAAAGCCGTGGAGGCAATTGCGGCATTGTTCCCCGGACGGCGCACCGTCGGCATCCCGGCTAAGGCGATTCTCTCGGGGGGCGGCTCGTTTCATTGCATTACCCAACAACAGCCGACCGGTGAAAGATGACGCATTTGAGTGTGGCCGCGATCCAGATGACCTTCAGTGAAGACCGCAAGACGAACGTCGAACGGGTGAGCGAATTCGTGCGCGAGGCGGCAGGGCGAGGCGCACAGGTAATCTTGCCCTCGGAACTTTTTGAGGGGCTCTACTTCTGCCGCGAAGAGCGCGACGCTTTTTTTGACCTGGCTCATCCAGTCTTTCAGCATCCCACTATCGAGCATTTCCAGGCCCTCGCAGCCGAACTCGGGGTCGTGATCCCGGTGTCCTTTTTCGAGCGGGCCGGGCAGACCTACTACAACAGCATCGCCATCGTCGATGCCGACGGTCGGCTACTGGGCACCTACCGCAAAAGCCATATCCCCGACGGTCCCGGCTACGAGGAGAAGTTTTATTTTCGGCCCGGCAACACCGGCTTTCGGGTCTGGCCGACCCGCCACGGCACAATCGGCGTCGGCATCTGCTGGGACCAGTGGTTCCCGGAAGCGGCGCGGGCAATGGTACTGCTCGGCGCGGAAGTGCTCTTCTATCCGACGGCAATCGGTTCTGAGCCGGAAACTCCCGAACTCGACACCAAAGATCCCTGGCAGCGGGCAATGGTCGGCCACGCCGTCTCGAACGTGATCCCGGTGGTGGCGGCCAACCGCGTCGGCACCGAGGGTGGTCAGACTTTTTATGGCCACTCGTTTATTGCCGACCAGCGCGGCGACAGAGTAGCCGAACTGGGCCGCACCGATCAAGGGGTGATCGTGGCGAGCTTCGACCGCGACGAGCTGCGGCGCAACCGCGCTTCTTTCGGCTTCTTCCGCGACCGGCGCCCAGATCTTTACGGGGTGCTGACTACGGCTGACGGCGAGGCTTGAGGGGCGACGGGGATGATTCGCGTACCGGGCTGCCGGGGAGAACTGTCGGCAGTTGGACGGTGAACGCAGTCCGATTGGATTCGCTTTCGACCGCGATCGTACCGCCTAGATGCTCGACCAGTTTTTTGACCAGGGCGAGCCCAAGTCCGGTGCCGCCCTGCTCCCAGGGGTCATTGTTCGGAATGCGGTAGAAGCGGTCAAAAATATACAACAACTCCTGCGGCGGGATTTCGACGCCCGTGTTGCTCACGACCAGCTGCAGTCCCCGTTCGCCGCCGAGATTGGCCTGAATCGTGAGCACGCCGCCCGCCGGGGTGTACTTGCAGGCGTTGTGCACCAGTTCGCTGACGATGCGCTCAAAGCTGATACTGTCGGTGGTAAGCGGGGCGAGATCGGGGCTGACCTTCAAGACAAGCTGCTGGCTACGTTGCTGAGCCTGCAAAAAGTAAGGTTCGACGACGCGCGGCAGCCAGTCCTGCAAAAGAATGGCTTCGAGCCGGAGCGGCCTGCTGTTGGCATCCAGCCGCTGCAGGTCCAGGATGTTGTTGAGCAGGTCCGCCTCGCGGGCGCACTCTTTTTCGAGGATACGCAGATATTGTTCGCGCTTTTCTGCGGGAATCGGCCTTTTGAGCATGTGGATTGCCATGGTCATATTGGCAATTGGAGTGCGCAACTCGTGCGAGACCGTACTCAAGAAGTCGTCCTTGAGCCGGTCGAGCTTCTGCAACTCCGCGATTTGTGCCTGGTTTTCAGAGCGACCATGCACCAGCGAGTTGAGCAACACGACCAGCGTCGCCGTGAAGAGAAAGAGGACCAGCCGCAGCCGGTCGGCCTCACTGGCAAGCGAGAAGAGCGGAAAGAAGGTACTACCTGCGAGGGTCAGGGCAATCGCCAGAAAGCCCGCCTTCAGACCCCCGTAGAGAGCACTGATCACGACTGCGGTAAACAACAACATGAGCGGAAATAACCCCAGTGCCGGGGCGATCCAGACCGCGAGCAACAAGGCAATTGTCACGCTTAGGACAGCAATCAGATAAGGCGAGTATGCCTGGACCCAAGCACGAAACGGTGTAACCGATGTCGGATCTGAGCGGTGCTCGGTCGTGGCAGACGATCCGCCTGGCCTGGCAAAAAGCCCGGACAGGGCGAGCTTCTGCAGCCATTGTTCAGGGACGAAAGCAGGCCCGTACAATTTACTATTCTGCATCCACAAAAGAGGGTAGCGGCGCAGCGAAAGCACCAGACGTCGTAGCGGCGAGGCTGGACCGGGGGAGGGGGTTTTGGGCATAGTGAAGGGACAGCGCCCGAATCAAGGAAGCCTGACCAATACTGCCCTGAAAGTACCCACGATCACTATACTTTTAACAGTCTTTTTCACAGACCGCGATGCGTGCCTGAGCCAGATTGCAAACAGCACGGCTATAGAGAAACCATCACGGCCGGACCGCTCGGCGTGCGGGCATCGGGTGTTGTCTCCAGTGTGACGAAGAGTCTAGCAATCGGAGAAGTGTAAGCACCGACAGGGATCGCAAACTGGTTGGTGACTTTGCCCGCAGGGCCAAGCCGCAACTGTCCACATTGCACCTGCCCCTTGTCCATCGCGGCCCAGAGTAGATAGACCTGACCGTTTGGAGGGGCAGGTAGATTCTCGATGGCGACAGCCGCCCGCTGCTCGTCTAAATCCATGGCAATACTGCCGCGGGCGGCAGAGGCCGTACCGGCTCCCTGCATCGCAAACAGCAACAAGACATTGGGCTGTTGAAGAGTGACAGCCACTTCTTTGAGCAGTTGCTGCTCCTGGCGCAGGCGAACATTGTCAAAACCGAGAACCACAGCCACCAGGGCGGCGGCGACAGCAGCGAGTCGGCTCCAGGGCAACCGCTGCCAGAGGGGCCGAGCCGCTTTCAGGAGAGCCTGCCGTGCACCTGGTGGCGGCGCGGTCATAGTCGAGTAGGCGAGCGCTTCGAGGGTCTGTCGCAGTTGGCCGACCTCAGTTGCCAGTTGGGGGTCGGCTTTGAGCCGCGCCTCAAAGGCACCGGCCGCCTCCGGGGACTCGTCCAGGACGTAGTCGATCATCTCTTCGGGAAATTCTGGATCTGGGGTATTACGCATGGGGGGTCATCCAACAAAATCTTGCAGCGACTGCCGCAAGTCGAGTAGGCCGCGGCGCACCCAACTTTTGACGGTGCCAAGGGGCGTGTTCAGTTGACTGGCGATCTCCGCCTGGCTCAGACCTTTGAAGTAGGACAGCTCGATCACCTGACGCTGGTTGGGAGGCAGCTGGGCCAGGGCCTCGCGAACCTGCTGAGCATTCTCGCTGAGGGTGGCGTGCTCGATTGGGGTGAGCGGCAGGGGCTCATTGACCGCGACTTGACCCCAGCGCCGCAGGAGCTTGGAGGCCCGGTCGCGTGAACGAAGCCTGTCGATTGCCCGCGAGCGAGTCAGGGTAATCAAGTAACTACCGAGGCTTCCGCGCTCGGGGTTGTACTTGCAGTTTCGACAAAAAGCCAGAAAAATTTCCTGACTGAGGTCTTCTGCTTCCTGGGGACTGTTGAGGACGGAAAGGGCGAGCCCGTAGACGAGGGCGCCGTAGCGGTCGTAGAGAAGGCCCAGGGCATCGAGCCGACCCGCAACAAGGGCACGGACCAGTTCTGTGTCTGAGCTGGGCTGTCGGTTGGCCGATGGCTTGTCCAGGGGCTTGGGGGGCATGGGTGAAGGATTTCAAGTGTAGGCTCAACCCATCAGCAAGTACGCCTGTGAGACCACGATTGGATGTATATTTCGCCTGCTCGAAGCGGATGTGTGGATTAGCCGGGTACAACGGCGAGGCCAACGAGCTTGAGTGAGCCGTTGCCAATCGGGCCGACCCTGGCCGCCTTGCCGCTCAGCAGATCGATTGTATAAAGGACCGAACCCGAGGCGGCAAAGGCGCGGTTGACGCCATTTGCGTCGGTGAGGATATCGAAGCCGGTCTGGGGACCAAAATCGACGCCAAGCGGACCGACAGTCTGCAAAGTGCCGTCGTTGGGCGGATCCTGAAACACCAGCACATCGAGGCCCGTGTCGATGTCGAAGAGCTTTGTACTTTTGGCCCCGGCCACCGACTCTGTGTAGGCGGCGGCGGTGACGGTCGGTTTTTTGCGGGCATTGATATCGCCGGCGGCGTAGGCGAGGGCACCGTCCTGGGCGGTGGCACCGAGTTCGACATTAACCCGCAGGCTCTGCCTATCGCTGCCGACCAGGCGCAGGCGGTCGGCGGTCGGGTTGAAATCGACCCCCGAGGCGTGCCGACCGGTGAAGCCGACCGAAAGACTGTTCACGAAAGTAGCAGCGCCGCTTGCCGGGTCGATGGTGTAGAGACTGTCGCCGGTCACGGCGTAGAGCCGACGGTCCGCGGGCCGAAAGTCGATCCCGAGCAGGGCGCCCTTAACGCCGGTGACCTTGACGCTCCTGGTCTCGGCCGGACGGCTGAGGCTGAAGCGCACCAGCGTATTGTTGTCAGTCAGGCCAAAAAATTCGACCTGTGGGGCGGCCCAGGCCGACGACGCGATCAGCCAGAGGGCCGCAGCCAGGGCCAGAAGGACGATAGAAGTCCTGGTCGCGGACATGCTGAATAAACCTCTCGATACGCAGCAGTTCAAGTTGCGAAGCCGGACAAGTAGGTAGCCTGCCTCAGTGCGATTGATTGTACCTGCCCGGTACGACACTTCTGCAACTTGTGAGGAGGGGATCAGCCCCCGTTCAGCAGGCTGATCGAATCTTTGAAGATGAGCACCAGACCGAGACCGAGCAGCACGACCAGGCCGGTCTGCATAAAGCGCTGCTGAATGCTCTCCGGCAGCGGTTTGCCGCGCAGCGCCTCGATCAGCAAGAAGGCCAACTGGCCACCGTCGAGGGCCGGCAGGGGCAGCAAGTTGAGCACAGCCAGGTTGAAGGAGATGAGCGCCGCGATATAAAACAAGTTGAGGAAATTGGTCTGGGCGGCTTCGGCCGTGACGGCGACGATGCCGACCGGGCCTGAGAGCTGGTTGAGCCCGGCCTTGCCGGTGAAAAGCTGGCCGAAGCCGCCGAAGGTAATCCCGGCGACCCGCGAATAGAGCGTATTGGTAGTGGTGAACACTTCACCGACGTCACGAACCGGACGACGGGCATCGCTGACGTTGGGCGTGAGCGCCACCCCGATTTTTCCCTTCGCGTCGGGGGTGACGCTGACCTGTCGCTGCGTACGGCTGCGGTCGATAGTCAGGTTGACGGGCCGACTGGCATTGGCAGCCAGCTGCTGTTGCAACTGGCGAATCCCTGCTTCACCCTCACCGAGGGGTCGGCCTTCGATGGCGACCAGGACATCACCGGCCTTGATTCCGGCTTTTGACGCCGCTTCCGCTGCGGTCGCCTTCTGCACGAAGACGCCGGGCTTTGCCTGCGGGTCGGGAACGCCGCCCAGGGCAACCATCAACAGCAAGACCACGTAGGCGAAGACGAAGTTTGCAATCACCCCGGCTGAGAGCACGATGGCGCGGTCGAGGATGGGGCGATTTTTCAGTAAGTCCGGGTCGTCGGGTGGGATTTTGCTATCGGGGTCTTCATCCGGGAAGCCGACGTAGCCGCCCAGGGGCAGGGCGCGCAGGGCATATTCGACGTCGCCGCCCTGATACTTCAGCAGCGTCGGGCCGAAGCCGACCGAGAACTGGCTCACGCGAATGCCCTGGAGGCGGGCGGCAAAAAAGTGCCCGAGTTCGTGGACGACGATGAGCAAACCCAAAACGGCGATAGCCAGTAGTACGAACATGTGCCCCCGCAAAAACTAAGACCCGCCCCGGCGGTCGATATTTCTAATTGTGCATTTTTAATTCGTCAATTTCATTACGCCGACCTGGGCATGTCAGAAAGCAAGCCTTCAGGAGGACCGGCACCAGCCTGCCCCTCGGCTCGAGGGCGGCAAAACGCAATTGTCAAAGCAACCCGGCGCGGCGAGTCTGAGCGTGTACCTACCCTTTTGGTCCTCGCCCGGCCACTAATTGCTTATCAGGAGTATTGACACTCCCCGGCATAAATGCGCGGGGATTCTCGTTTCTGCGGGAGTCCATTGACTTTACCCTCCACGAGCTTCACCACGGTCTGCCCGACCGTTGTAATAGCAATAGACTGTGCTTTCTTGGGGGCGTTGGGACAACGTCCCTTGGTCGATTTTCTAGAGAACCGGTGCAGCAAATGATGCTTGCTTTGGTGTCCAGGAATATCAACTCCGCTCAGTGTATCAGGAAAAGTCGCCCTGGAAGGGCGAGGCTTGCACCCAGTCCCAAGGGGCACAGTAGCCGGTCGGTGCAATCGCTCGCCTTTGGTAGATCTGATGGCAGGGAGGGGAGCAAAACCGGTCGGTAGTTGGAGCTGGCTCTCGGTCGTGAGCAGCAAATTCGTATGGGCGATGGCGGCCTGAGTACCCAGGCTGTCGTCGGCGCGAAAGACGACAAAGAGTACGCGCGAAGTCGGCAGGATCAGTTTTGCCTGCGGCCTGCTATCAGTAGTCAGCGCCAGTGTACGAATGCCGGCTTTGCCTGATGCCTGCCAGACACTGCCATGGCCCAGGGCACCCGGAGTCGAGCGTACCCCGGCAATCATTTCGCCAGTGTCAGCAACGATCTGTACGTGTCGGCCCGGTGAGCGCAGTTCACTGGCGGCGCTAAAAAGTACGACCGGCAGGGCAGGACCGCCGAGCACTTGCCAATTGACAATCTCGCCATTCCAGATTGCCTGCAGCTGGGTGAGCGACAGTCCTGGCACGCCCAGTTGCTCCTGGGTGAACCAGCAGTTCTCCTCGAAGGCGACCGGCACCTGCACAAGCGTTACTCCGCTTGCACTGGCCCCCCGGCGCTCTTCATCCGTCAAAGACCGGTGCAAGTACAGCAAGCTAATCTGGTCCCGGAGCAGCCATTCGAGACCCCTCGCGCTTTCTTGTACCGAGACCCACTGCCAGTCAAAGTGCCGGTGCGGTTGGGTCAGCCAGCGCCCAAATTGCCGTGCGTGTAGCGGCAGCTGCTCAGGCGACCCCCCATAGCGATACTGCCCAGCTGGTACGCGCTCGACTGCATTGCGAGTTGGGTAATGCCGCACCGCCGAGATCGGGGTTACTGATTCCGGCGGTGCGACACTGACTGGCGGGTCAGCGACAAATAAATCCACCAGTTCCCGTCGTTCCAGTTGCCTCTGTCCCTGCTCGCGGACGGCGACCGGGATTTCGATACCTCCCCGGAGCGGGCGGTAATCCCAGAAATTGGGTGCTTCAAAAGCTTGCAGGCCGCCCCTCAGACCTGTGTACCCCGGCAGTTCCACCGGTCCTCGCTCCAGCAGGGCAAGCACCATGTCCAATTCAACGGCCCCAAGCGAGCAGGGCAGATGGTAAGCAAGACAATAAGGCTCTGCCTGCGGTCGGCCGTGGTCCCGCTTGTAGAGCCAGCCGAAGAGCGTATGGGTCGGCGTGGGCTGGTGCACGAAGCCATATTGGTCGCCGCGCTTGAGATGTGGGCCGTAGCGCTCGACCACGGCGGTCCGGTAGGCTTCGCGCACCGATTCTGGAATACCGGGACTCGTGAATAACCCGTGCAGTTCAGCAGACTGCACGTAGACCAATTGACCTAAAAGTGGGGGCATCGTGATTCGGTTTCTGGCGACTCATCAAGAGAGAAAATGACTTGAATTCCGAGACAACAATGCAACCGACAGGGCCAGGCAAACGCGGAAAACCCTGAGCGAGGCTAATGATCAACTTACCCAAACTGAACGCGAACCATCACAATTAAGAGAGTAGAAAACCGACATTGAAACAGGAGTGAGGCCATTCATGCGCATCTGGAACTTCTACGGTTGGGCGAGTGCGGCGACTGCCGCAGCCCTCACGCTGACCCCGGCAGCAGCACTGCCGACCCCGGTAGGAACCACTCAACCGGTGATCACGGTCGCCCAGGCCCAGAGAGACATTGTCGAAAAAGCGACTGCCGACCCTTCTTTGACGACCCTGGTTGCGCTACTCAAGCAGGTCGGTATCGCCGAAGATTTCCGGGGATTCGGCCGGTTCACGATTTTTGCACCCACCGACACCGCCTTTGCGGCGGTCCCGTCCGAGGTGCTGAGCGTTCTGCGCAGCGATAGCGCTCTCCTGGCCCAGGTCCTGAGCTACCACGCGGTCGCCGACACCAACCCGTACACCAGCAAAGACCTCAAAGACGGCCAGAAGTTGCGCACACTGCAGCGCAGTCCACTCGAGGTCCGCTTCAAAGACGGCGGCGTCTACGCCGGTGACGCCCGCGTCGTCCAACCAGACATCCTGGCCGTTAACGGCGTCATCCACAAAATTGACAAAGTGCTCATTCCCGCCGATCTGGCCGAGAAAATCCGCCTCAAAATGCAACCCGGTGCCAGTACGCCCTGACAGTCTGTCTGCTCTTAAAAGCCGATCAATTCCAGGTTCATCCCAAAGCTGGTTTCCTGGCGCAAGTTTGAATTGATCAGTTGGATGACGGCGGTCAGGCGCACGATCGGGCTCAGGGTGTAGCCAAATTCCAGGAGCGTTCGCCCAATTTCAGGCCCCTGGGCGGGTAGCACCCACGACTGAGAGACGGCGATATCGGCAGCACGGGGCGAGAGGGCGAACAGCAACTTGGCACCAAGTTCGGCTCCATTGCGAGCGTTGCCGTCGATTACCAGGCTGCGGTAGCCGACGAGCGGAGCGACATTGAAGTAGGAGCCGAGCGGGGCGATGTAGTAGCGGGCGTTTGCTCCCCACTGCTGGTTGGTGACGCCGCTGCGATAAAAATCTGCCGAGAAACTGGCCCGCGTGCCGCCGAGCACAACATCCTGCAAAGTGAGAGAATATTCGGCCTCGCTGCGGCCACCGGCAAGACTGATGCCGATACCGAGCCGGGTCGGAAACGCCTGGCCATTTTCGATGTCTTCGAGCAGGTCGGGAGGATTGGCAAGCCACCGCCGCAAAGTCGGGCTGGCCCGCTCCAGGTCATTTTGAGTAATCGGCCGCGAGCCCTCGACCGGAACGGGCTGGGCCAATAGCGGACCGGCAAGGCCGAGCGACAGCAAAAGGCTGATGAAACCGGTCTTCCCCATCAGGCTGCTCCCGGTGACGGTCGGCCGAGGGTTGTGATGTAGAGCACGGCCTCCTGGGCGGGAATATCGAGTAGCTGATTGACCTGGTCGTCAAAGAAGCCGGCGATGCCGCTCACTCCCAAGCCGAGATGCACTGCCGCCAGGTTCAACCGTTGGGCGAGGTGGCCGCTATCGAGGTGCAAGGTGCGGTAGACCCGTTCGCCGTATAGGGCGACCGCCGCCGGTAAATCAGCCGTGTGAAAAACAACGGCCCCGCTGTCGCGGCCAAGCTCCTGACCAAGACAAAGATGATGGATTTCGCGGCGGAAATTTTTAAAGCGCATCTGGCGCAGTTCCTGGGCCTGGGGTGCGTAGTAATAACAACCCTCTTCCAGCCCGCCAACGGCCAGGACCGCGACAAAAGTGGAGAGCAGGTGCAGGTGCGCGTACTCGGGGTCCGGGTCGAGCCGCTGGTCCCGGTAGTGCTGAGGCTGATAGGTAAAGTCGAGCAGAGCACGCAATTCGTCCAGGGTCAGGGCTTCATCTGCGTACTGGCGGGTCGAGCGCCGCTTGAGAATTGCCTCATCGAGGCTACCGCGCCAGTCGAGGGGAGCCGTCTCAACCGGTACCTTCAGGCAGAACGGGAAGTTGTACTTGTCTTCACCGGCAGACGGCGATGCCGGTACCGGCTTTGCGTCGAGCTTGGAACATTCGTGCAGGTAGGTGAGCCGCTGGCCTTCCGGCACCGGTGGGTAGTCGGTCTGAACTGTAGAAGGTAGAGCCGTCCAGCCCGCGACTGGTTCACTGGTCCGGTCGCGCAGGACGCCGACGGCGATCACGGCTTCTTCCTGTGAGGGCAAGAAGAGCAGGGCATTGAGGGCATCGTCGCAAAAACCGGTGACGAGGTGCACATGGTAGCGTTCGAGTGCGGCTGCAAGTTCCAGGTTGCCGACCAGATGACCGCTATCGAGGAAGATGCGGCGATAGGCGCGGTCCTCGTAGCGCCAGGCAGAGCGAAAGAAGACGGCGCTCACGACAATCGCAATCGAGCTGTCGCGAAAAGCCGGGTGCTCGAAGCAGGCAGCACTCGCCTCAGCCCAGACCTCCCCCGACCAGAAGCGAACCAGGCTATGGGACTGTACCTGGTAGTTATACAACCCGGCCGGGAGCGTCCCCGTACCCCGGCTGAGCACGTAGACCTCAGCTGGATAAAGCCCCCCGGCCGAGGGCGCGGCGCGCATGTAAAGAGACTGCTCGGGGTAGGAGACAACAGCAGTCACGCCATAGGTCAGATAGAGCAACCGGGCAAGGCGGGTCCGCTCGTCGTCAGCGTCGGCTTGCGGCTGCCCCGGCAAAAAAGGCTTGAGGTCCAGAATTTCGCCCGTCTTGTAGGCTTTGCTCGTCCCCGGCTGAGAGCCCCAATCGAGGCCGCGGGTCCGGCGGGCCAGGCTTTCCGGCGAGTACTTGGTCTTCTCGTGATAGAAGATGCAGAAGGGCGTCCCACCGTCCGGAAGTGCCATGATCCCCACTTGTCAGGCTTTTCTACCGGATCATAGTCTGTTCAAGGTTCGCTAGGTACGAGGTCTTGCTGGGCACTGGCCGGAACATCGGTTGCCGGGGCAACCGGGGGAGCCTCGCCACCCTGCCAGGCCAGTTGCATCGCCTGGATCACCAGTTCGGGGTTGACGAGCTTGCCTTGATAGCGCAAGGTCCAGTGCAGGTGCGGCCCGGTCGAGCGCCCGGTACTACCGACCGCCGCCACCACTTCTCCGGCACGCACAATCTGCCCGACCTGCACAGCAACACCACTGATGTGGCAATAGACGCTTGTCCAGGCTCCCGAGGCGACGATCACGTGCCAGCCGCAGCGGTTGTCGAAATTGACTTTTTGCACCTGGCCATCGGCCCAGGCTCTGATGTAGGTACCTGTCGCCGCCGGCATATCCAGGCCGCTGTGAAACTCCCCTCGCCTGCCGCCGGTGGGTGAGGTCCGCCAGCCAAAGCGCGATGAAAAGCGTGTAAAACTATCGAGCGGAAAAGAGACCTGCCGCCAGACAGCCAGTTGTGGGTTTTCGCTCGCGGGGACAGCAGTGGCGATGCTGACCAGCAGCAAAGCACAGAGCAACAATCGGCGCAGCATCCATTCACTCGGCGCACAGTTCAGGGTTAGTTTACCCGCAATGGGGAAGAAGCGGTCGAAAACTGTCTTCAGATGGGAACTAACCACAGCCAAAAATACAAACATCCATCGGAATCAGGCACTGCCACGACTCTAAACGGGCGCTGGGAGTGTAAGCCTGCCTGGCAGCACTCGCTCGAAGCGCCAGGAACCGTCGTGGCTTCAGCCCGGTGCGTATGTCAAAACAGGATGAGAGCCACGCTGCTTTTCACCCTGACGACGGACTCTACTATGCGCGCTTTAATCCTGCTGCCCTGTCTACTGTTGTCACTGCTGCTCGGGGCTGCTTCCCCACCACTCCTGCAGACTCCGCCCCCAGTCGGAAGCTTGCCCACGGCCGACTACGAAGGAAAACCGGCCGGACTGGAGCTATTGCGCGGTAAGGTGACGGCCGTGGTGCTCTCAGGTCAATCAAACGAAAGTGAAGCGACCGCCGTCAGCCAGGACATCGTCGCCGCTTTGAACGCTGAGCCTCGCTTCGCTTTTGTGGCGCTCATCGATCTGGCGGTGGTACCGTCTTTTGCCCAGGGGCTGACCGTCGGCATCATTCGCGACCGGCTTGCCCAGGCCGATGCTGCCCTGGCCCAACGTGTGAGCCAGTCAGGCCAGACCTTTGTACCGGGCCTGAAGCTGCACCTGCCGGACTGGAGCGGCCAGGTCACCCTCACCTGGCTACAAAATAGTTCCCTGCCTGAATACGGGGTCTTCCGGCAGCCAAACCGAGGATCACGTTTCGAGCGCGAACGGCTCGAACGCGAACAGCAGAAGCTCAGAAGTCAGGCCCAGGTATTTGTCGTGGACCGCGACCTGACGGTCAAAGCCCACTACACCGGCCGCCAGGCAGCAGCCCAGGCGATCGAAACGATCCGTGGGCTACTCGCTGCCGACAGCACAACTCCCCTTCCAGAATCAGCCCTTAAAACGCTTTTCTAACCTGTTTGGTGCTGCGCAGCTTGACCGCTAGAGCGACTCCCAAGAGCAGTGCGAGGAACGTGGTCGGTGGCATGGGCTCGGGGATATTCACAAAGGCGTGGTTATCTGATTCGAAGCCGCCACCTGCCGCTTCAAGCAGTACTATCCGGTTGAAGGTGTCGCCGGGGCCGCTGGAGGTGAAATTGGCAAAAGCGGTGCTGCCGAATGTAGCGCCGAGGGCGAACGCGTCTGCACCGGTGAAGCTGGCAAGCAGCGTTGAGCCGTTGAAGATCTGCACGGTGTTGCTGCCGTCGATGAATCCCCAGTCGAAGCCAAAGTAGCTGATCGACGTAGCAAAGTTAATTTCGACAACACCGCTACCTTGGAAGAAGGTGAGGTAAGGGGAAGTGTTAACCGCACCACCCGGACCAAACGGCGCGAACTCGTCGCTTGTGATGGTACCCCCACCGGAGTAAACGGCAAAGCCGGTCGTCGGTGCCACTCCAGAGTTGAAGTCAATCGTAGTCGCACCGGCTGTGTCGCTGTAGAGACCCTGAGTGGTTTCGCCACCAGGTCCAGCCTGTCCAGGTGACAGACTGAGTGTCACGGCCTGCGCTGATGTACCGGCAAGAAGGATTGCTGCTGATGCCAGTAGGCCTAGAGCATTTTTGTAGAACATTGGAACTACTCACTGAATAGTTGATTTGCGCCAGCCTTCAGTGTGATGCAATCAGCTTGAAAAGTAACCATATTTGAGTCAGTATTCTTACGGAACTCCGGGACTACGCCTTTCAGTTTGTGAGTGAATACACGGATATATTGATCAGTCTGGGCAATTTAGGATTGGCAAGAATTCAAGACAACAGGCGCTTCGCTTGCTGCCAGTAGGCTTCCAGTTCAGCAGCAGTGTAAGTGGCTAAATCTCGCTCTGTAAGCTGCTCGACGATGGCGAAGCGTTCTAGAAAGCGGCGGTTGGTCTCGCGCAGAGCCGCTTCTGTATCAAGCTTTTGCCAGCGGGCGACGTTGAGTAGCGTGAAGAGCACATCTCCCAGTTCTTCTGCCTGGCGCTGGCTGCTTTCGTGGGCCAGAGCCTCGCGCAGTTCCTGCAGTTCTTCTTCGAGCTTGGCCCAGACTGAAGCGGCGTCAGGCCACTCGAAGCCCACTTTCGCCACTCGCCTTGAAATCTCGGCCGCCGCCTGGAGGGCCGGCATCTGTCGTGCCAGCGCTCGCAGCTTCGTACTCAGCCGCGGATCGGTTGTCTGCTTCTCGCGCGCTTTAATTGCTTCCCAGTTGCGGTTGACTTCGTCGGCTGAAGCAACTTCCACATCGCCAAAAACATGAGGGTGACGGCGGATCAGCTTACCTGTCAGGCCACGGGCAACCTCGGCAAACCCGAAGTCGTCGCTTTCACTGAAGATCTGGGCCTGCAAAACAACTTGCAGCAGCAGGTCTCCGAGTTCTTCTTCGATTGCCTCGACTTCTCCGGACTCGATGGCATCGACAGTTTCGTAGGCTTCTTCCAGGATGTATTTGCACAGGCTCAGGGGAGTCTGCTCCAGGTCCCACGGGCAACCACCCTCCGGGTCGCGCAGGCGACGGATCACTTCCACCAGTTCGCTTACAGCGCGGGTCGTCGCAAAGTCCTCGGGTGGCAGGTCAGCCAGAGCGGGGACCAGGAGGCTGCACAGGTGGTCGATGTCACTCTGCCGGTCCAGTTCGACGAGCGGCAACTCGACTATCACGGCGGATTCACTACCCAGATGCCTGAGCAGCCTGACCGGGTGGGTCTGCGGATAGATTTCCAGGAGCCGGAGCTTGACTTCACTCGCGATAAAGGGCGAGTAGACCTGGGTGATGAGCAGGTCCTGGTGTGGGTGCAGCGCTCCTGGTAAGCGCATCGCATCGAGGATGCTAAGCCCATTGGTCGGGTCAAGACCGAGGGCTGCGTAAGCTGCCTCCAGGAAACTCAATCCGGCCACTATTTTCACGTCGTACTCGCGGGGCCGGGCGAGCAGTGCCTGCACGGTCGCTTCGGCGACAAGCGGGTGGCCGGGAACCGCGTAGATCAGGTGCGGATGTACGGCAAGTTGGGCGACGAGCGCCTGCACGATGGCTGAGTAGACGGATTCAAAGTGCTCGTGGGTCTCGTAGAGTGCATCGAAGGTCTCGAATCGCACACCCATCGTTTCGAGCGCCTCGGTACTCGGATGCACGCCGGTGCGTAGATAGACCGGTGCGCCCGAGCGCAGGGTGCGGATTGCCTGTTCGGTTAAAAGCTCGGCCGACCCTGGGCCAAGACCGACGATGGTGATAGTTGGCGGCATGCATTGAGCTTAGCGTGCCGCCGGACAGTCTAGATGCCAATCCAGTCTTGCAGGCGCTGGCGCTGGCGGACGCGGCGCAGCTTGCGAAAAGCCTTGGCCTGGATCTGGCGGATGCGTTCGCGCGACAGGTCGAATAGCTTGCCGACCTGATCGAGGGTGCGCTGCTGGCCATCGCGCAGGCCAAAGCGCAGCTGCAAGATGTCGCGCTCGCGCGGAGTGAGGTGGCGGTCGAGTAGTTCGCTCACTTCCTGGCGCATCGATTCGCGGTCGATGAAGACATCGGGCTGATCGGTCTGGCTGTCCTCGATCAGGTGGATAAGCTCGGTGTCTTCCTCTTTACCGACCGTAATATTGAGCGAGACCGTCCGCCTTGCCGCACGCAAAATGTGTTCGAGGTCTTCTTCATTGACTTCGAGCGCTTCGGCAAGCTCCGACTGGTTCGGAGTGCGTCCTAATTCCTGGGCGAGTACCCGGCGCACTTTTTTGACCCGGTTGATCTTCTCGACCAGGTGCACGGGCAAACGAACCGTACGTGCCTGGGAGGCGACTGCCCGCGTGATGGCCTGGCGTATCCACCAGTAAGCGTAAGTCGAGAACTTGTAGCCGCGTTCGTACTCGAATTTTTCAGCAGCGCGAATCAGGCCCATCGAACCTTCCTGGATCAAATCCAGAAACGGTACGCCCCGGTTGAGATACTTCTTGGCAATCGAGACCACCAGGCGCAAATTGGCCTGCACGAGCTTGCGCTTGGCCCACTCGCCTTTTGGACCGCCCGCCGCGATGGTGCGGGCGAGCACTACTTCTTCTTCCGGCCGCAGGAGCGGAATTCGCCCAATTTCCTGCAGGTAGAGACCTACAGAATCTCGCTCAACACCGCTACTTTGCCGAGTTTTGCGGGCCGCCGTCGGCTTGCCCTCCGCCGATTCAGTCATAATTCCGATACCCCGCGCCTAAAGATAGCCTTCCCCTGATTCAAATCATCGGAGAAACACTCACTAATAGTCCACACATCTTCTTGTTTTTTAACTGAATGCAAATAATATTCATCCGGATGCAGGTCTTGTCTCTCTGCAGAAGGCTAGACGCAGGAGAGACGCGGTTCTTCTAGACTGAGGTGGCAAGAGGCATGAGGATCCCATGACTTGGCTCACACCGCTGCAGCGGACTTTGATTAGCTGGTTGTTGCTGGTAGCCGGGGGCTGGGCACTCCTGCTGGTGCTTGAATTTTTCAAAGAGTTTATTTTCGTCTTTGTGATCGCGGGCCTCATCGCCTTTCTACTGAGCTATCCGGTCGCTTTTTTACAGAAGTATTTGCCCCGCGTCAGCGCTGCTCTGCTCGTCTACAGCTTTGCTGGAGTCGTGGTGGCTATTTTTGCGACGGTCGTCGCTCCGACGATTAGCGAACAGACGAGCCAGCTTGTACGCAGCCTACCCGTGCTCATCGAATCCGGTTCGCGGCAGGTATTGTCCATGCAGCGCTGGGCTAACCGGCTGGGTTTACCCGTCGATGCCGAGCGGATTACAGAAGCCCTGGTCGGGCGTGTGCAGGAGCAGTTGCAGGTCCTGACTTCGCCCCAGTCCTTCGAGTTTGTGGTCGGTACTTTTACCGGGGTGCTCAACTTCATCTTGATCCTGGTGATTGCCTTCTACATGCTTCTTGAGGGCGGCCGACTCTGGCAGGGGCTGATCGGGTTTTTGCCTGAGCGCGTCCGCGACCAGTTTTCTGAAGCCTTACAGTACAACCTGCGCGGCTTTTTCAACGGCCAGTTGATCCTGGGACTCTTTATGGCCGGAATTTTGATACCGGTTTATCTATTGCTGAAAGTTCCATTTGGCCTGGTACTCGCTCTATTCGTAGGCCTGATGGAGCTGATTCCATTTATCGGCGCGAGCCTTGGCATTGGCGTGGTCGTCCTGATTAGCCTCATTCAGGAGCCGCTTTTAGGGTTCTGGGTGCTCGTCGCCTCGGTGGTGGCCCAGCAGATTAAAGACAACGTCCTCGCCCCCCGCATTCTCGGCAACTTCTCCGGCCTGAGCCCGGTCATCATCTTTGGGGCCTTGTTGATCGGTGCCAAGGTTGCCGGTCTTTTAGGCGTGATTCTTGCCATTCCGATTAGCGGCGTGATAAAGAGCCTCTACGAAGTGCTCAACCCCGGGCAGACACCGACGAAGACGGTCCCAGTTCTACCGGAGCCGGTCCTGCCCAGGGCGAACCAGGGCAACGCTTGAATCCTCTGGTGGCGGAACAATCACCGCTTCTGTAGTTATCATTAGGGCTACGGTTTGAGGACGCACGTGCGACGCTTCTGGCAGAGATTACTGATGGGTCTGTCGCTCACACTGGTGGCGGCCGGTCCAGGCTGGGGGGCTTCCGGGTACGTACTGGTGCCGAAGAGCCAGGAGGTTCGGCAATTAGATCTGCAGACGGGCGCGTTGCTGCAAAAGCTGTCGGTGCCGATGGCGAACGTCTATCACAATTGCGTACGCACCAGCGACGGTCTGTTGCTGGTCGCCTCAAACGATGCCCTGAGCGTGATTGAGACCAGGACGGGTCGCCTTGAGAAGACGATCCCACTGCCGACGGCCATCGTCTCAGCCGGTCTCAAGACGAGTGAATCGGACATACCAGTGCTGCAAAGTGCGCCCGATCAGGCCCGCCGCTTAATTGGGCTTGACTACAGTCCGCGCACCAGCACTGCTTACCTGGCGGTGCAGAACGACGACGATATCGTCACGCTCTACAAGTTCGACGTGCGAACGCGCAACCTGCAGGTGCTCTCCACTCTTAAAGACATTACTGCCCCGAAAGATCTGGCGGTGACGGCGGACGGGCTGCGCATCTATCTATCGGCTATCGAAGTCTTGCCGGAACCGTCCGGACGCCTGTACTCCATCAATCCGGTCACCGGTCTCAAGAGCACGGCCCTACCCATCGCCTTTGACCCCAAGCGCGCCGAACTGGCGCTCAGCATCGACGGCAACTTACTGTTCCTGACGGCTGCCGACGAGAGCGTGATCGTGGTCAACACGCGCTCGAACGCGTCGGTCAAGCGCTTACGGGTCAATGGTCCTGGGGAGAAGAGCCGTATCCAGCGGGTGCTGCCTGCCCTCGACAACCGCCACCTCTGGGTCTTGACGAAGGACCGCCTGTTGCTCTGGGACCCCTTCAGCAGCCGGGCGGTGGTCAAACAAGACCTCAAATCGCCGGTGCTCGACCTGGTGATGAGTGCCGACAAGTCGCGCCTCTGGGCTTTGCACGCCACGACGGGTGTGGGCGGTGAGATCCGGGTACTCGACAGTGCCCAGGACAGCCTGCCGGTGCTCTCTAAATTTAGCCAGCCGGAGGCCGGTAACCGCCTGATGCTGACGGAGAGCCCGGCCACCAGGCCCGGTGGTCTGCAACTGCCCCGGGTGGCGGTCGTCGGGTTTGAGACCGGCCCGGCGCGCTATGGACGCTACCCGAACGTTGCCGATGTGATTAGCGGCGACCTGCTCTGGACAGGCCGCTACGAAATCTTGCCACCTCTACAGGTGCAGTCGGTGCTCGAAAGCCTCGATTTGAGCCGCGCTCAGCTTCAGGGCAGTGCCGATTCGATTCAGCAGGTTGCGGTCTTACTGGGAGCGGACGTGGTTCTGGTTGGCGAACCGCTCAGAGTCGAGATGCCCAACCGCAACCTCGAAGCCCTGGCGGGTCTTTTTAGCCCGATTGCCTCACTCCTCCTGCCGCAACTGTCGTCGCCCAAGGTCTTCACCCAGGCTGAAGCCTTCGATTACAACGGTAAGTCGCTCTGGAAAGCGAATGTCGTCAACTCCGACAGTGCCTTCTTTGCCGGTAAGGGCGATACGACGCTGCTCAGCAACGCGATGGTGATTACCGGCCACGACATCGCCAACAAGTTTTCCCAGGGCGTCTACAACGAAGTCAAAGCCAAGGCAACCCAGGGCGACCTGCCGCCGCTCCTCAAAGACAGCGCCCTCAAAGATGTCAAGCGCGTCGCCCTGCTTGGTCCTGATTCGGCGCTCTTCAACGAGCAAACCAACAGCCCCGAGAGTCTTGGTCAACTGATCGCCCCGCGCCTGAGCGACGCCCTCGGTTGGGAGGTCGATGGCCCTGACGTTTCTTTTGCCCGACTGGCCGAATTGGGGCTTGAACCGGTCCAGGTGCTCACGACCGAACCGAAGCTACTGGCGCGCGCCCTCGGCGTCGATGCAGTGATGCTGGGACTGGTGCGCTCAAGCACTTATATTTCGGGCGGCTTTATCGGCCTCAGCCAGAACGCCGCCGCCGACGTCGTGCTCCAGTTTGAGCTTGTGGATCAGCAAGGCCGGGTGCTCTGGAAAGATATCCAGGTCCGCAACATTCCGACCGGGCTCAACGATGGCGGCAGTGCCCTGCGTCAGGCGGCAAAGGCAATCGTCGAACGGCTGGAGGGCGGTGTGCAATCGGCGCAAAACCCCAGTACCCCTCAGCGAAAGTCGAACTCCTGAACACCGGTGAGGGTTCTAGCAGGCCTGGTCGTGCTCTGCGTAGTACCGGTTCTGTTCGAGTTGCTTCCACAACCGGCGGACTTGCTCGTAGGTTTCTTCGGGAGAGAGAGTGCCGCCGGTCCCGAGGGCGCAGACCATGCTCACTCGCTGGGCGAAGTCCTGCAAGCTGGCATTAAAGTCTTGTTGGGCGGGCGTGAGCTTGCCGTAGAAGCGACTACGGGGATAGAGGAAGTTGTCGAGCAGGGCAGTAGTCATTTTCAACCTCAGAACGCCACGTATTCATATAGGCCCAGTTGTGCCTTTGTTAAACACCCAGGAGCCAACTGAAGCTCAACGGGCCTGATAGCGTTCTAGCTTGACAGTGCTGCAAGCGAAGGCAGTCCAGGTAAAAAAACCGCCGCGCTCAACAGCGGGGAGTCTATTCGAGTTCAAGGTCAAACTCGGGCTCTACTACCAATCACCTTGCCAGAAGTGCGTCGGCTGTTATGGCACCTGGTCTGGTCCGAACCGCTGCCCCGGTCGCACCGATTGCACTGGGTATTTTGGCGACGATGGCACCAAACGGTTGCTCAGTTCTTTCACTACAAGGCGCGCGCAGAGAGGCTTTCAGTCGATCCCGCGCTGTAAAACTAAGCCTGGCGGCGCCAGAAGAAGAACGCACCCAGCCCGAGTACGAGCACGATGGGTAGCGGCAGGAAGAAGTAGATGGGCTGGCGCAGCAGGAAGACCCAGATCACGCCGAGCAGTACCAGGGCTGCCAGCCCAATCAGCGAAAACGGCAGCCAGGGAAAGTTGTTGTCCTCCTGGAGAACGGTCGGGTCGGTGTCGTTGGTGGGTGCTGGAGCCTGCAAGATCGTCTGTCCGCCGTTGGGCAGTCCGTTGGGCAGGGGGCGGTTGGCATTGGGCCTGGGAACCGGGTAGTCAGCTTCCTGAGCACCTTGAAAATAGGTGGCATCCTCGGCTCTGACTGGGGATGGCGACTGGTAGGAGCGGTTGCCGGGTTGGGGCTGACGGTAAGGCTCGTCGGCGGTCGGCTGTTGAACGTAGGTTTCCGGGTGGTAGGGCGGGGGAGTCGCTTCGCTGCTGTAAGCCGGGGCTGAGGCGGCCTGAAATGGCTCGTTTGGCCATGAGCCGCTAGAAGCGTTTGCCTCGCGTGCTCCGGGCCTGGGAGGAGTGGGAGGCAGTTGCACGACGGTACTGCTCTGGGGCGACACCGGCTTCAGTGGCGGTGCGGGCGGGTTGATGGGCGGCACAACAGGCTCCGGCGCGGACACAGGCGGTGCAGGCGACTGGAGCATCGTCTCCTGGTTGATGACGGGCCGGTTAGGCGGAGCCGATTCGGGCTGCAGCTGAATCATGGTCTCGCTATTTTGAACCGGTGCCGGTCTGGGTCTCGGGGGTGGTGTCGGCACCGGAGCGAGTTCGAGGGGCATGGGCGCATTGGCCGGCCCCGGTTGGAGAGGAGCACCGACGGGGGGCGAAGTAAGCGGTGCAACCAGTGGCTGAAGTACAACTGGTTCCGACGGCAGCAGGGCGGCAGGCGGCAGGGGTTGGGCGGCCGGAGGTACGGGCTGCACAGCGGGCGGCAGCGGCTGTACCGGGGCGGACTGGACGGTAGGCGGCAGTGGAGCCGGTGGCTCGAATATTCCCGTCTCGCCGCGCGGCGGTTCAATTTGGGTCATCGCCCGAAAGCGCACGCGCAGGCGCGGCCCGCTCGGCCCACCCAGTTGCACCTCTTCGCCCGAGCGTACTTCAAACGTCGTTCCCTGGATGCGTTGGCCGCGGACCAGGGTGCCGCCCCGGCTTTGATCGACGAGGTAGACGCGCTGTTCGCGCAGCACAATCAGGGCGTGGTTGCGGGAGACGCCAATGTCGGTGTCGGCGAAATCGATGTCTTTTTTCTGGTTTTCGCCCCGGCCCAGGCCGATCTCAGGCTGATCGAAGGTAAAGACTTTGCCTGCGAGCGAACCCGACAGGCACTCGATCGTGATATGCATCGCTAAATCTCAAAGCGTCCCTGGTTGTAGCCCATGCCTAGCTTACCCCTCCGTCAAGTGGCTTGTGCTAAATTCTTGTCAATGTCTGACCCGTGAGGGCTCTCAATTGCGCGCATCGTAGGAGTTGCCCCGGTGGTTCTGTCCCAGAGCACCTACAAAGAGTATCGCTGCTCACGCAACGCGCCCCTGAACTGCGACCTCTTGCAGCAAACCGTCCAGCAGGTGCCGGGTGCGAAGTTCTGCCTCGAATGCGGTTTTCCGACGACGCTCAGCGAAAAAGCCGAGATTCGCGGCACCCGCGGCACCTACCGGGTTCTAAAACTGCTGGGCACACGCGGGATGGGACGTCTCTACCAGGCGAGTCTGATTGGCGACAACTCGCCTTACGTACTCAAAGAGTATCTGCTCCCCAACCGCGCCTTTAATAAAGAGGAGACCCGCCAGCGCAAAGATGCCTTCGTGCGCGTCGCGGGGCTTGCCCCGGCGGATGGCAAGAACCAGGATTTTCGCCTGGTCAGCTCCTGGGAGGCGGTGGCGGACGAGCAGGGCGAACGCTGCTACCTGGTTACCAAGGGCAACGTCGAAGCGTCCCCGACCCTGAGTAAATACCTGGCGGAAAAAGGGGCCATGAGCGGCCTGCAGGTGCGCTCGGTCTTGAATCAGGTGCTGCAGACTCTGCAATTTCTGCACACACAAAAGTTTCGTTTCCCTTCTGGACAGGTTCAGCAGGGCATCGCCCACGGCAACTTGAACCTGGAGAGCCTGCTCATTCTGGAGAGCAACCAGCAGTTTTTTGTCTACGTGTGTGACATCTGGTTGTGGGAACGGCTCTTTGACCCGCCAGGTCCTCGCCTCGAAGAACCCCCACAGCAGCAGGACCTCGCGGCCCTGGGCCAGGTCGCCTTTTATTTGCTCGCGGGTTCGACGAGTGAACCGGAGACGGGCATCGCGCTCTCGCCTAAAAACCCGGAACACTGGCCGCCTGTCGAGCCGAAACTGAAAGAATTTCTGATGCGGCTTGCCGGATTCGAGATGCCTTTTGAGACGGCCGAGGCTGCCCGCACAGAGCTATTTAAGCTGCCGGGCGAAGAGCAGACCGTCATTGCTCCAGGCAGTACCGAGCCTGAGAAAAAACAAAAGATCAACTGGAAGACGTTCCTCTTACTTGCCCTCATCATCCTGTTCTTGATTGCCGGGTTTATCTTCATTCTCTGGCCCCAGATTGACCGGCTCTTTCCGAAGCCGGTGCCCGTCGATACGCGGTTGCCGAGCTTTACCGACGTGAGCGGCGTACCCGAGGGCAAGTTCAAGTACGCGGCCGAGCGCGAGGGCACCTGGAACTATTTGCTCCAGGGCAAACCCATCTCAGACCAGCCCCTGCGCGAACTGCTCACTTCCCCGAGGGCGAGAGTCGAACTGGAGTACATGCCCCTGATCTCACCCGACATCACTGCCCTCAGCGCCCCGGTCGATGCGGTGCGCCTCCTGAAAACGGACTTTGCGATTACGAGCCTCACCGAGGGTCTGAGCGATGAACTCGAAAGCAAAATGGTCGCCTACGACGGGCTTATCGTCTACGTCGCCTTCAGCAAAAAACCGCAGAACCTGCCGGGCGTCCTGAACGGCAAGCTTTCCATCGAGCAGTTGCGCGCCCTCTATACAGGACAAATTACCAACTGGAAACAGCTCGGTGGACCGGACCTGCCGGTCAAAATCTACGCACCGACAGAGCCTGAGGCCGTGCGCCTTTTTGAGAAGCGGGTGCTCGGCGACAACGCCCAGCAGATTGCCACATTTAAGTCGCTCGCCACTTTTCTGCCGACTCGCGAGACACAGCAGCGCATCCTGCCCGAATTTGATGATGGTCGTGCAGGAATCATCAGCTTCAGTACGCTCGTCAAAGCGTTTGACCAGTGTTCGGGCTATCCACTTGCCCTCACCGAGCAGGATAAAGCCCCTGTCCAGGCCCTCGTGCAGACCGACCCGCGCCACGACGGTGAACCGATCAACCCGAATGTCAACCTCTGCGCCAAGGCCTACCGCCTGGATATCGAGGTCTTTTCGCAGCAGCGCTATCCTTTGAGTTTCCCGCTCGCAGTCGTCTACCCGAAGGACAACAGCCAGGCACCGGCCGGGGTCAAGTTCGCCGAACTGCTGACAACCCGTGAAGGGCAGGGGTATCTGAGTAAACTGGGAATCGTCCCGCTGCCCCTGGCAATCAAATAACGGAAATCGCATGGCCGCACCCAAGTGTCCAAATCCGCAGTGCGAATACTTCAACCGCACGTTGCCCAATACAGCGCAGGTCTGCCCGATGTGCGGCACAGCGCTCGGCAACGTTGTGCGAAGCGGCCCTCCCGGTGCACCCAACGCTTCGCCGCCCGTTCCCACCCCGTATCAACCGGCCCAGCCCGTTCAACAACCGGCCCCTCCCGCCTACTCGCAACCGGCCTATCAACAGCCGGCACAGGCTTACCCGCCTGCAGCGGCCCAGCCTGTGCGCTCAAACCCCAATCAAGGACGCCCGGCTCTCAAGCTCGTGCACACGACCCTCGGGCACGAGTACCCGGTCCACGGCGAGGAGTCCTTCATCGGGCGGCGGGGCGGCACGGTCAAACCGGCCCCGGAAATTGACCTCACCGGTATCCCCAACGACCAGGTGATCTCGCGCCCCCACGCCCATATCTACTGGGATGCGACCTACGCGACCTATACGATTATCGACAGCAGCCGCAACGGCACCTTCATCAACGGCCAGCCCCTCGACTCCGGTGTGCCCTACCAGCTCGTGCACGGCGACCTTTTGCAGTTGGGTAAGGAGAACCTGGTGCAGTTTTCGGTATCGATTAGTTGAGATTGATCCCTAAAGAGAGAGACAGGATGGACCCGTCGTGTCAGTCGTCGTCGTCGGCTACGACCTTTGGCTACTGCCCGAGCACCAGTCCTGTCTTTTAGACTAGAGCGCAGCGCGCAGGGCTTTTCGATGGATCCGTCTTCACAACCAGCACCAACCCAGACGCACTTTCACTCTTCGCCCGACCAGATGCCGGGGCAGGCCAATACCGTCGCGGGCTTCGGGGTGGCAGCCTCGATGCAGGCCCAGCGCCGGGCTCAGCTCACCGTGCTGCTCTCGGCCGGTAAGGTCTTGAAAAATCATCTCCTGCTGCGCCGCCTGACCGAGCGCGTGCACGAGCTGATGCGCGACGAGTTGCGCAGCCACCACGAACGCGGTCGCGATTACGGCGGGAGGTTTTAAATGTCCCAGAACGGTACTGTCGTCCACGAACTCAACTACGTCCTACCCAACCGCTTCTACGTCGAGATTGAAAGCACCCTGACGGCTTCGTTTATGTCCTGCAAAGGGCTCGGCTTCACGATGAAGAAGAACGAGTACGCCGAGGGCGGCGTCAACGACCAGCGCCGCATCTACCTGGGGCCGGTGTCGTTTACCGATGTCACGCTCACCCGCGGCATCACCGACAGCATCAAGTTCTGGGAGTGGGCGGTCGAGATCCTGGACCCGGTAAAAGCCAACACCCGCCGCAACGTCAACATCCTCGTCTTCAACCAGGCGGGCGAAACGATGCAGTGCTGGACGCTCATCGGCGCTGTCGTCACCGGCTTCAAAGGCCCGGACTTGATCACTTCCCTGCCGACGCAAGGAGCAACCGCCGCCATCGAACAACTCATCCTCTCCTACGAAGGCATGAATGTTCAGCGGCGAACCGGCGGGGGTCGGGCCCTGACGGTGAAGCGCGACAAGAGCGGCTACTTTAACTAGCCACCCAACATGGAACCTCAACTGCCACTGTCCGGTTTGCCCCTCGGGAGCGGCTTCCCTGCCCCCCTCGGTGGGGGCGACCTGCTCAGCCCAGAAATGCTTTTACGGCCAGGCTCCGAGTTGCATCCGGCTATTCATGAGTCTGCCGCGCTCCCGTTGCCTTTAGGGTCGGAGATGCTGATGCCGCAGTTTCTCAGACCTCTGGGAGCCGATTTGTTGTCGGTCGCGGATCTCGGTCTCTTTTTTCCGGAGGGAGTGCCCGGTTACGAAGCGCCACAAGATTTTTTGGCCTACGACGAATTGCCCTTCTTTGCGGAGGGGTCACTGCCTTCGACTGAGGCACTACTGGCAGCAGAGGACAAGGGACGATCCGCTGCAAACCGGGCTGAAAAGGACGAGTTGAGCCTCGAAGAAGCGATGGCGGCAGAAGTCCGCACGCAGGACCTTGCTGAAAAAGAAGTGGTGGTCGAACGGGAAGCGGCCGAGCCGGAAGTCATTACGGCTCACGAGGAAATCGAAGAAGACGCACAGCCTGCCAATCTTGAGGCTTCTACTCCCGAGGAGCAGGAGCTGCAGGCCGATGACGCGATTGCCTTATCTGAGGATGCCGACGACCTCTTCATTCCAGAACCCGGCCCGGAAACTTCAACTTACCTGGACGAAGATTCCGAAGATTCCATAGATGAGCCAGTTGCGGCGGAACGGTCGATTGACCCGGAGGCCCACACTGCCCAGGTGCTCGATGAACCGACATCCCTGGCACAAGACGACCTCTTTATCCCGGAAGCCCGGCCTGAACTGGCAAGCATCGGTCGCCAGGATGACCTCTTTATCCCCGAGATCCTGCCCGCCTCGACAACCGACGCCCGCCAGGACGATCTATTTATCCCGGAGACCCGGCTTGCCCCGACAGCTGACACCCGCCAGGACGATCTATTTATCCCGGAGGCCCGGCTTGCCTCGACAACCGACGCCCGTCAGGATGCCCTCTCTATTCCGGAAGTCCGGCCTGAACTGTCGAGCATTGGTCGCCGGGACGATTTATTTGCCGACGAAATTCCTCGCGCACTGGGTAGCGAGGGCATTCTATTTCGCGATGACGCTCTGCCAAGGCCGCTGGGTGCAGAGCCTGGTTCTGAAAGATCGCTCGGAGGTGTGCCTTTCAACGAGGGGGTAGCCGGGAGCCGGTTTGGCGTGCAGCCGTCGGAGGAAGGCGGCGTTGTCGATGAGCGCGTCGCGGGCTATCTCGATCAGTCGCAGGCAGCCGGAAGGGACGCTTCTTTCGAGCAGTTCGACCGCTTCTCAGAGTTTCAAGCCGACCGTCCCGAACTGGCCGGTACCGATTTTGAATCGACACAACCTGCGCCCCCGGCCATCGATTTTCCCGACTGGTCCAATTTGCACCCGTCGTCTGATGGGTCGGTGCCGCGCGAAACCGCCGACGGCTTTCCCGACTGGTCGAATCTGCACCCGGACCTCGGTATCCGGCGTGAACTCGATGAGCCGGCCTACGGAGGGATTACCGGTACAGACCCGGTTGCCCTGGAGCAGGATGGCCCCATTCCACAGTTCGAGCCGTCGTTTAGCGAACAGGTGGAGGCAGAGACGGTCACTCTTCCAGTTGAGCCTGCTTTTGATTTGCAGGAAGAGTCCGCTTTTCAAGAAGAGTTCATTTCTCTAGAAGAGCAGTTCTCAAGCGATGCCGGAGGTATCGCGGTAATAGCACCGGAACCGGCGGCTGAGACCGTCGCTATGTTTGCTGAACCCGAGGCGGACGAGCAGCCGGAACCGACGGCCGATGAGACCCTGGAACTGCCTGCTGCCCTCGACCCAGAACCACAACTCGTAGACGAAATCCCAGAACCGTCCGCTGCTGCTGGTTTAGTTTTAGACTCGGGCGAACCTCAAGAGCCGGACAGATTTCTCGGTGCAGGCTCAGACTTCGAGGATGGAGTTCGAGAACTGACCCCGACCCATGAGAGTTCGGAAGCGACCACAACTGAGGAGGAACCCACTCCTGCTGAGGAGGAGCTGGAACTTACGCAGGCTGAGGAGGAGCTAAGACCTACCACGGCTCAAGAGGATCTGGAACTTGCGCAGGCCAATGAGCGTTCAGAGCCAATCGCCGCCTCAGATACAGACTCCGAACCGACGGGACCAATCGCTGCCTCGACAACCCTGGAACCGGAAGGGATATTCGCTTCTCAGTCAATTTCTGACGAGCCGCTCGAAGCATTTGCAGCGCCGACTATCTCGGGGGATTCAGCACGCGAAGCTACGTCTGAGACAGTCCAGGCCGGGTCACAGGATACAGACTATCTAGAGCAATCTTCCTCCAACCTGCGCATTGAGCCTGTGCAGAGGCTCATCGACGAGCCAGGTATTACCGCGCAACCTTCAGCGCTCGAAGAGGCTTTCCAGAGTGAATTGAGTCAGCCGTCGCCGGTTTTGTCCCAGACAGAGCTTCAACAAGATTTCGCTGGAGCAGTCCAGGAGATACCTGAAAGCGCTGAGCAACTGCTGTCCGATCAGGTCGCAACCCAACCAGTCGAGATTACTGAGGTTCTTTCCGGAATTGTCGATGTTCCTCAAAGCATTGATGCTGGGGTCGGCGTCACACCCGAGAGCGAAGAGCCTATCGAGTCGGCTCTAGAAGAGACTGGTCTGGAGACCCCAGTTCAGATCGAGCCAGAAGCATTTTCACCAGCACCGGATAGCTCGCTCGAAGCGCAGTTCGCGGAGGAGGAAGCTTTACCCGAAGGCGCTTCAGAACTTTTACCTGAAGGCGCTTCAGAACTTTTACCTGAAGGGGCTTTAGAGCTTTTACCTGAAGGGGCTTTAGAGCTGGACGAAGTACCGGGTGACTTCGCAGCAATCTACGAGGACGAGAGCGGATCTTTACTGCCAGGACAAAGGCCCGAGATTGTCGAATTAGCTGCCCCGTACACAGCAACTGTCGAGGTCTCCGCGCCCGAGGAACTGCTGTCTGAAGACACGGTGCAATCCATTGCACCTGAGATAGTAGCCCGCTCAGAATCGTCAGGCTCTGCAGCGCTCAGGTCGGCACCAGCTACTTTTGAAGGTCTGCACGCACCCGCAGAACCGTCCATCGGTCCTTCTGAAGAGCAGAGCGAGTTGCCTGTCGGCTGGGCTGGTGAGGGAGTACCAGCCTTCGATGAGGAGCCGAACCGCGATGCGGCGTCATCAATGGGCGCATTTCAGCCCGAGATGGCCACTTTTGTCGAGAGTGCCGTCGAGCTAGCGCCTTTCGGTGCCTCTGCGGGTGATCCGGTTGCATTCCCGGCGATTGCCCCTGCTGAGCCGGAAGCTACCAGTACAGACACTGGAGCCGAGTCAGAATTAGCCTCCCTCGAAGAGCAGTTCAGCGTCGAGTCGCCAGGCCCTGCGGCTGAAAACCGAGCGGCGTCGCTGGAAGCGGCAGCCCCCGGATTGCCGCACTCACCCGGACTGCCTGTCGATGAGCTTGTTGAGCCAACTGACGCTTCCTTGCTGGAAGCGGAGGTCGGCTTGCCGGTTGAAGAGCAGGCCGTCGCCCAGCCCGAGCTATTTCCCGTCGGGCTGGATGTTGAGGAGCAAGCCTTTGTCGAAGAACCCGACTCTTCCCTGGACGACCTGGGTGCTGAGATGCCCCAGCAGGCTTTCGAGATGCCCCAGCGGGCTCTTGAGGGGCTGATTCAGGACACCCGCGAGTCGAGCCTACCCACGGCAGACTTGCCTGAAGCCCGCGATTCTTTCTTCCCGGTAGAAGAACAGACCGCGTTTGTGGATGCTGACGGCGAACGCCAGGCTGCCGATTTGGGGCAGATTTCATTAGATCAGCCTCAAATCCCTGCTCAGGTGGAATCAAACTTCACCGAGCCTTTCACAGATGAGGCATTGACCTCTGATCGCCAAGAACTGGCGGAAGCGCAACTGGACACAACGCTTCCATTACCCGACCTGGACGAGCAACTGGTGACCGAGCCTGTGCCGGAAGCGACGGTCGAGGCGCTTGAGCCGGTGCTGGAAGACCAGTCGGCCACCTCAGAAGCTTCACTCGAAGAACAGTTTGCAACCGAATCTTCAGAGCCGGATTTCGAGGCGGCACTGCCCACCGTAGATGCAGTACCTTTCGAGGCGCAGGCCATTGAGTTACCCATCGCTGACGAGTTCACCAATGAAGCCGATGCCTCCCTTATTGAAGTAGCTGAAGCTGAGTTGCCCCTAGTAGATGAACCCTCAGGTGAAGCCGGCGAAGTCGAACTACACACAACAAGCGAAACACTCAGAGAAACTGAGCCGAGTGCAGCCCCTGAACTAGAAGGCCGAACTGCTGAGGCGGAGCTTCCTGAGCTTTTAGTAGTAGAGGAGCTGGAGGCAGTTTCTGATGTTCCGGATTCACTGGCCGAGGCACAGACAGTTCCCGAGCTTCTAGATCCACTAGAGGAGCTGGAGGCAGTTTCTGATGTTCCGGGCCAATCGATTGAGGCAGAGGCGGTTCCTGAATTTACAGCTCAGGCAGAGGATCTGGCAGTCGTTTCTGAGCACACAGACCCAGTAGCTGATGTGGACACAGCGCCCGAGCTGCCGGATCAAATAGCTGAGTTGGATAGGGTTGCTGAGTTTCCGAGTCGAGCAATTGAGGCGGATACAGCGCCTGAGTTGCTAGATCCGGCAGCCGCGTTGGAGGCATCACTTACACCAGATGAAACAGAGCCGCTCTCAGTCGTGATCGCCGAGACGGATGCAGTTGTCGAGCAGCAATCGGATTTTGATCCATCGGTTGTTGGGCAGCACCTGGAGTCTGAGTCATTCGATGAGCCGGAACCTGCAACGTTCGGATCGGACCCAGGTTCAGAACCAATGGTCGCAACCTTCGAGTCAGAACTGCAACTGGCCTCGCTCGAAGAACAATTTGCGACCGAAGCAGCGGACTTTGAGGTCGTGCCGGTAATAGAGCGCGATGAGCCTGATGTGGCGCTAGAAGCACTGGTCACGCCTGAAGAGGTTGCAGCGGCAGAACAACTCCTCGACTCAGCAGAACCTCTTGACTCGCTGGAACAACCTCTCGATTCACCAGAACAACCTCTCGCTCCAGATACCGGATCTGCGCCAAATGTGGGGGTTCTAGAACAACTTCTCGACTCACCAGAACAACTTCTCGGTTTACCAGAACAGCCTCTCGACTCACCAATTGAAGAGCCAGTAGAGCTGGAACTAGTTGAAGCCGCTGAGGTGGAGCGAGCCGCTGCAGAATCTTTCGTCGAGGAAGCGCGCGAAGATCTGCTGACACAGGCGGCGGTCACGGGTAATGAATTTGAGCCACTACTCCGGGATGAGTTGCAGCAGCCCGATGCACTCATCACGGAATCAGAGGCGCTCGTCCCAATTACGCCGGATGGAACGGCAACCTCCAGGTTCCTTCCAGACATAGCTATCCCAGCCGACGGCGATGTGTTGCTGCCCGTGGAGCTGCAGAGCACTGAGACAAGCTCAGTCGAGGTGAGCGAGGATCTGAGTGCTGATGCTGAGCCCTTTGTAGATGCAGAGATCGCTCAGCAGGCTTTGGGAGCTGAACAAGTCACCGAAGTCAGTCCAGATGAGTCAGTACGTGAGTACCTTGAGGAGCCCGTTGCAGCAGAGCTTGAAACCGGAGAGGCACTTCTACCAGAAGCTCTGCAAGCAGAAGCCGCTGTCGAGGATCTGACCACGCAGTTTGCACCGGAGGAAGTTGTCCCAGAACAGGTCGAGCCGATAGCAGAAGCGCTGACGGACCCTGACGACCTTGGGTTCACAGAACTGGCTATCGGTACAGAAGAAGTTGAGGGCGACAACCTGGCACTCACCGAGCCTGCTGTAGAAACAGAAGCCTCACTCGAAGAACAGTTCGCGGCTGAAGCTCCAGAAACAGCCCTCGAAGCAGCACTGCCCACGCCGGATGTATTAGAGGCAATCGAACCCATCGCTGAGGAGACTACTGACGAAGCCGATACCTCCCTTGCAGAAGTAGCTGAAGCTGATCTGGCCCTGGTAGACGCAGCGCCAGATGAAATAAGCGAAGTCGAACTGCACTCAACAGACGCACCAGGTGATTTGGGTGTATTGCCCGAGGACTCAGCAACAGCACCTGAGACGAGTGCAGTCCCTGAGCTAGCAGGCCCAGCCGCTGAGGCGGAGAGAGTTCCTGAGCTTTCAGGTCCAGTAGAGGAGTTGGCGTCGGTTTCTGAGCTTCTGTCTCCAGTAGAGGAGTTAGAGACAGTTTCTGAGCTACTGTCTCCAGCAGAGGAGCTGGAGACAGCACCTGAATTCCCAGCTCAGGTAGATGAGCTAGAGGCAGTTCCTGAATTTTCAGCTCAGGTAGATGAGCTAGTTGCGGCACCTGAGTTCTCAGGTCAAG
>JANNPH010000057.1:0-1785 GCA_031399965.1 Gloeobacteraceae cyanobacterium SOY_34_metabat_159
AAAAGCTTCCGCCTCGCCATCTGACTCAGGTTCCGGTTCAGAATTGCTCGTTTTCTCCCAGGGATACATACTCTAGACCTGCGGGGGACCCGACACTACGGTAACAAACTTTTCCGGGTAGTATTTTTGACGCCAGGATGGCGTAATCGTTCCAACGAGCACTATAAGCCTTAGCCATTTTTGAACAAAAACTTGCGAATCTGTTGTGACAGAACTTCTAACCTTGCCCGCAGCACCTACGATCCTCTGAAATTACAACCGTCGTTACGCTTCAAGGCTGGCATCAATGCAAGGCACACAAGCAGTCAGATCAATAGCAACTATGTTCTGTAGAGGCCCCGTGCAGGACACGCTGTCTAAAAAGATATTGCTGGCGGGAGCCCTGGCACTGCTGACGCTCGGCAGCTCCTGGACAGGTCCTGTCAGGGCAGAATCTTATCAGGTGGTTCGGATGAAAGATGGTCAGAAGATGATCCTAGGAGCACTGTCCTGGGAGGAATGGAAACAGGGAGCCGGTTGGGCGACTTACGAAGCCCCTACTTATGAACCGGACCCGGACGAAATAAAAAAGCTGGTACCACTGGTTGACAGAAACCTGTCTTTTGCCTTATTCGGCGGCAGTTGGTGCCCGGACAGCAAATCGGAGATGCCCAAGGTCGTCAAGCTGCTCGAAAAGTTGCAGATTCCGCTGGCCACCGTACCGGTTTACGGAGTGGATTACGACAAGAAAGAGTTCACCGGAGCCGCTGAAAAATACGGCATCGAACGGGTGGCAACCCTCGTCGTACTGCGCTCCGGGAAAGTAGTTGGCCGCATTGTCGAGTATCCGCGAGAAAGCTGGACTAAAGATTTGCTGAAATTGCTCGAATCCCGTTAGCTTGCCGTGGGCCGAGGCAGCCTCACTGGGGGTAAATCGCTCTGCGGTAACAATCCTCACCACCTGTACTGTCAGCCTGTGTTATCACGTGGGCGAGCCCTAATTACGGATGCACCCTGATGGAAACTTCGCGCCGCAGTCTGCTTCAAGGAATTGGTCTTGCTGGGGCATTTACACTCAGTGGCTCACGGGTCTGGGCTGGAGAAGTGCGCGTTTCATCGGTCCAGGGGGTCGGGGTCGCTCCTGGTGTCGTGCGCCTGCTCTACAACGAAAACCCGCTCGGTCCTTCGCCGCTGGCTGTAAAAGCGGCGGCTTCCACCCTGGAGGCGAGCAATCGCTACCCGATGCAGACAGTCTTCGAGTTACTCGCCCAGGTGCATAGCCTGCACGGGCTTTCGTTCCCGCTCCCTGCAAGCTTTGGAGATGTCGGCTCACTTTTTCGGCTGCTCGATGAGAGTTCGATTTTGCTCGGCTCGGGTTCCACTGAAGTGCTGCGCGCCGTGGCCCTCGCTTACGGCCTCGAAGGCGGCGAGATCGTCGAAGCAAGTCCCGGCTACACAGAGATTGGTACGGCGGCCGAGTCGATGCTGGGCGATCGCATCAAGCGCGTGAAAGTACCGCTTGCCGACTACCGACACGACGTCGGGGCGATGCTGAAGGCGGTTACCCCCAAGACGCGAATCGTAGTCGTCACCAACCCCAACAACCCGACCGGCACCGCCCTGACCCTTGCGGAGATTACCCGCCTCGCCGATGGGCTCGATGCCAAAACGCTCCTGGTCGTCGATGAAGCCTACATCGACTTTGCTGCGACTCCCGGAGTAGGAAGTGCCATCGGTCTTGCGACCACGCGCCCGAACGTACTGGTCACGCGTACTTTTTCAAAAATCCACGGCCTCGCCGGGCTC
>JANNPH010000177.1:0-12586 GCA_031399965.1 Gloeobacteraceae cyanobacterium SOY_34_metabat_159
AATCGACCGCGCGGATCACGGCTCAGATGATGTTCATCCTGATCTGCGCTCAGGTGTTTGCGCTGGTCGGAACGCCGCCGGGTGCTCGTCGAGTGGAACCCAACCGTGGTGCCTGCACCACAAGCCGCCTGTGTACACGAGTTATTCGAGCGCCACGCCGAACTTACTCCCGAAGCCCTGGCCCTGGAAGCTGGGGAACAGCGCTTGACTTATGCAGAACTGAACGCCCGCGCCAACCGCCTCGCCCGCAACTTGCAGGCACTGGGTGTTGGACCGGGGTCGCTGGTCGGTCTATTCGCCGAGCGCTCGCCCGAGATGGTGGTCGGCATGCTGGCGGTGTTGAAGGCAGGTGGAGCCTACGTACCGCTCGACCCGGCCTACCCGGCCGAGCGACTGGCCTACTTGCTCGCCGACTCTCAGGTGCCGGTACTACTCACTCAAGAACACCTCGCCTCTGCCCTGCCACCCTCCGATGTTCGTGTGCTCTTTCTAGAAGACATGCCTGGAGCAAGTCTTGAAGGGGAAGCGGAGAACTTGCCCCGTGTCGCTACACCGGCGGACCTCGCCTACGTCATCTACACCTCAGGCTCTACCGGCAACCCAAAAGGCGTCCAGGTCGAACGACGCAACCTCGCCAACTTGATCCGCTGGCACCTCACCGCCTTCTCCTTCGCTCCCGGCGACCGGGCCGCCCAAACCGCCGCACCCGCCTTCGACGCCTGTGCCTGGGAAGTGTGGACCTGCCTGTGCGCCGGTGCCTCCCTCCACTTCCCCGATACCCACACCCGACTCTCGCCACCCGACCTGCGCGACTGGCTGCTCGAACACCAGATCACCCATTGCTTCTTGCCCACTCCCCTTGCCGAGCGGGTGCTCACCCTGCCCTGGCCTGAGAAAGCTCCCCTGCGCTGGCTGTTTGTTGGTGGGGACACCCTGCACTCGTCGCCACCGCCGGGTCTACCGTTTGCCCTTTCCAATAACTACGGCCCGACTGAGAACACGGTCGTCTCTACTTCCGGGGTCATCCCGGCGGCGGTAGCGGGCCGTGGACCATTGCCTTCTATCGGTCGCCCGGTTGCGGGTACCGAGGCGTACATTCTCGATAGCAATGGTCGGCCGGTGCCGGTCGGAGTTGCAGGAGAGCTTTGTCTGGGCGGTGCCAGTCTGGCGCGGGGTTACCTGGGTCGAGCGGCTTTGACGGCTGAGAAGTTTGTGCCGCACCCTTACAGCGAGCGGCCGGGGGCGCGGTTGTACCGTAGCGGCGACCTGGCACGTTTCCGGGTGGATGGTGGTATCGAGTTTTTAGGTCGGACGGACGACCAGGTGAAGATACGGGGTCACCGGGTGGAGCCTGGGGAGGTGGCACAGGCATTGTCGGGACACGCGGGAGTACGCTCCTGTGCCGTCCTTGCCCGAGCCGACGGTCAGGGGACCGACAAGCGGCTTGTCGCCTACGTGGCGGCAAAAGAATCCCTTCTGGAGAGCGAGTTGCGGACCTGGTTGCAGGGCTGCTTGCCGCCCTACATGCTGCCCTCGGCCTACGTGTTCCTGGCGGAATTGCCCCTGAGTGCGAATGGCAAGCTCGACCGCCGCGCCCTGCCCGTTCCTGATGCCGCCCGCCCGGAAGTGGGAGAGGACTTCCTGGCGCCTCGCAATCCCCGCGAGGTGCAACTGACCCGCATCTGGGAGCGGTTGCTCGAAGTGAAGCCCGTCAGCGTTCGAGACGACTTCTTTGAACTGGGCGGCCACTCCCTGCTCGCGATGCGCCTGCTCGAAGAAGTGCGCGAGGCATTCGGCCAGAGTGTCACCCTGCCTGTGCTTTTCGAGAAACCGACGATCGAGGCCCTGGCGATTGTCCTGCAACAGCAAACCCCTGCAGCCGAGGCGCAATCCCTGGGCAATCGGCTGTCGCGCCTGGGGCAACGCCTGTCCAGATTGTTCGAGGGCGATGCGGTCGAACGCCAGGTACAGCAAGCCGTCGAGAAATTGAAGGGTGCCTTTCCTCTACCGTTTCTGTTCGGTCAGCGCTCCCACAGCCCGGCCGAAACCGACGCACCAAACCGGCCTTCCGGTTCCCCGATCGTGGCGATTCAGCCTGCCGGTGGGCGGCGGCCCTTCTTCTGCATCCACCCGGTAGGCGGCAGCGTCCTCTGCTACATCGAACTGGCCCGCCACCTGCACAAAGAACAACCCTTCTACGGCCTCCAGTCCCCCGGCCTGGCCGATGGGCAACCGCTCCTCGACTCGATCGAAAAGATGGCCGCGCACTACATCAAGGCAATGCGCCGGGTGCAGCCGGCTGGTCCCTACCTGCTGGGCGGCTGGTCCCTGGGCGGGGTCGTCGCTTACGAGATGGCGCAACAACTCGAACAGCAAGGCCAGCGGGTCGATTTGCTCGCCTTGCTCGACAGTGCGCTTCCCGACGACGAGCGCAGCAACCGGGGAACGGACGACGCCCACCTGGTCGCGGCTTTCGCCCAGAACGTCGCCGACGTGCTCGGTACCGATGTGGCGTTGCCGACCGACCCGGCAGTGACCGGGCTGGACGGACAAATGCAGGCCGTTCTCGACTGGTGCAGCGCCAACGCCGCAGTCGAAAAGACCCGGTCTGTACAGCTCCACAAGCTGATGCAGGTGTACAAAACCAACTACCGGGCGCTGCAACAGTACGTGCCTCGTGCTTATTCAGGCCGGATTACGCTGCTGCTCTCCAGCGAACAGGCCGATCAAAGGCAACGCACGCCGATTGCCGACTGGAGTGGAATCGCCCTTGGCGGCCTGCGCATCGAGGCCGTCAGCGGTGATCACTACTCGATCGTCAAAAATCCCGACGTTCAGGTAACGGCCGAACGGCTGGAGGGCTTCCTGGCAGCGGCCCACGCCCAGGCGGCACGCTCGCGCCGGGTACAGGCGATGGCAGCCCAGTAAAAAAGTCCAAAACAATACAACCACAGGAGACGACCATGACTCAGACGCTGAACAAGGCGAGCAAACTCTGGTTCGCGTTTCACGGCGGCAAATTTAGAGGCACAGAGCCGTACTACTTCGACAAGCGTGACTTTCCCTGGGTGGAAAAAGTCGAGTCTCAATGGCTCGAAGTGCGCGAAGAACTGGAAAATCTGCTGAAAGAAAACGGCGACATCATGACGCCCTATCCAATCGCCGACATGGTCACCAAACCGAAGCGCTGGAAAACTTTTGGCTTCTATTTCTGGAAGACCAAGTCCCACGACAACTGCAAAAAGTGCCCGAAGACCGCCGCACTGCTGGCATCGATTCCAAACATGACCGGCGCTTCGCTCAACGTACTCGAACCCAACACGACGATCAAACCCCACCACGGCGATACCAACGCGATCATCCGCTGCCACATGGGCCTGGGTGTGCCTGCCCCGTTGCCCGAATGCGGCTTCAAAGTCGGCAACGAGATGCGCAGTTGGGAAGACGGCAAGATCTTGATGTTCTGCGATGCCCACATCCACACGGCCTGGAACAACACTTCTGAAAATCGCTACATCTTGCTCATCGATATCATGCGCCCCGAGTTCGCCTCCCGCACCACCGAGATCTGCTGCCACGCGCTCTCCGCACTCCAGCTCGGTTTCAGCTACCAGCGCTTCGCGTTCTTGCGCAAGTATTTCTCAAGCAAACGTTCCGCCGCCGTGTTGCACAAGCTGGGCAAGGCGCTCCTGCGCCTGCGCTTCCTGCTCAAAGGTGAGTAATACCAATGTCCACTTAGTAATGGAGGCTGACGGTGGAATCACTCTGGCAAGACTTGAGATACAGCGCGCGGATTTTAATCAAGAAGCCGCTCTTTACAGCCGTGGCGGTGTTTGCCCTGGCCCTGGGCATCGGTTCGAGCAGCGCTATTTTCAGCGTCGTCAACGCCCTGCTGCTGCAACCCCTCGCCTACGCCAACCCGGACCGGCTGGTGTCAGTCTGGGAAACCTACGCCAAGGAATCCTGGGGGCAGAAAGTGCCGGCCTCACCGGCCAACTTTCTCGACTGGCGAGACGACAACCGGGTCTTCGATCAGATCGCCGCCTTTCGCTCCCGCAACTTGAACGTCACAGACCGGGCACAGTCAGAACGCCTGCAAGGGACCGTCACCTCCGCCAGTTTCTTTACGGTGCTGGGCGTGCGGCCCTTGCTCGGGCGGACCTTCGTACCGGAAGAAGAGCAACCCGGCAAAAATCAGGTGGTCGTGGTCAGCGAGGGCTTGTGGCAGCGCCGCTTCGGGTCCGACCCGGCTTTAATCGGCCAGACGCTCACCATCGACGGCGAACGCTTTACCGTGATCGGCATCATGCCAGCGAGCTTCCGCTTTCCGGAGCGTACAGAGCTGTGGCTTCCGCCGCGCGACCGGGTACCCGAGCACAAGGCGGGTGCCACGGAAGTGACCCAGATGCGCGATACGCGCTACTTGCAGGTGATTGCTCGCGTGAAGCCGGGGCTCACCCTGGCCGAGGCGAAAGCCGACCTGGACCTGGTCGCCGGCCGATTGGTGCGCCAGTACCCGGACACCAACGGCGAGTGGGGCATCACAATCGTCCCGCTGCACAAACAGCTCGTCGGCGACATCCAGCCGACACTACTGGTGCTGGCGGGAGCGGTCGCCTGCGTGCTGCTGATCGCCTGCGCCAACGTCGCCAACCTGCAAATGGCCCAGGCGACCGTGCGCGAAAAAGAGATGGCCATCCGCCTGGCGCTCGGGGCAAGCCGGGGACGGATCATCCGGCAGTTGCTGAGCGAGAGCCTGCTGCTCTCGATACTGGGGGCTGCCCTCGGGCTGCTACTGGCCTACTGGGGGCTGAAGGGCCTGGTAGCCGTCAGTCCGGCCGAGTTGCCCCGCAGCCAGGAAATTGCCCTGGATGGCTGGGTGCTCGCTTTCACCCTGGTCGTTTCCCTGTTGACGGGGGTGGTCTTTGGCCTCGCCCCGGCCCTGCAGACGGCCAAAGTCAACCTCAACGAAACGCTCAAAGACGGCGGGCGCGGTTCGACCGGCGGGCCGAAGCGCAACCGTCTGCGCAGCCTGCTGGTCGCTTCGGAGGTGGCCCTGGCCCTGGTGCTCTTGATTGGCGCCGGGCTTTTTGTCTCCAGCCTGGTGCGCCTGCAGCAAGTCGAGGCCGGTTTCGACCCCAGCCAGGCCCTGACGATGCAAGTGTCGCCGACCGGCCCCCGCTACCGCGAGGAGCAAAGCCAGCAACGCTTCTTCAAGCAGGCTCTTGAGCGCATCGCGGCCCTGCCGGGGGTCAAGGCCGCCGGTGCCATCGACAGCCTGCCCCTGAGTGGGACGGGCGCACGGGTAAGCCTGTTGCTCGAAGGGCGACCGGTGGACCCGAGTCAGACACCGATGGTGGGTGGGCACGTAGTCAGCCCCGACTACTTCCGGGCAATGGGGATTTCGCTCCTGAAGGGACGCAAATTCGCCGAGCGCGACGACAAAGCCAGCCTGAAAGTGGCGCTCGTCAGCCGGGCACTGGCCGAGCGCTTCTGGCCCAATACCGACCCGGTCGGCCGCCGCATCCGCATCGAAGCGGGCGACCCCTGGATGACGATTGTCGGCGTCGTCGGCAATGTCCGGCACCAGGGCCTGAACTCTGAACCGGAGCTGGCGCTTTACGTGCCCTACTTGCAGAGTGACTGGCAGCCCAGCACGATCGTCGTGCGCACCGAAACCGACCCGCGTGCGCTCGCCGGTGCCATCCGCACCGAGGTGCAGGCCGTGGACCGCGAACAGCCGGTCATGGACATCAAGACCCTGGAACAACACCTGGCCAACTCGACCGCCGCCGCCCGCCTCAACACGCTGCTGGTCGGCGGCTTTGCCGGTGCGGCGCTACTGCTTGCGATCATCGGTATCTACGGCGTGATGGCCTACTCGGTCAACCAGCGCACCCACGAGTTCGGCGTCCGCCTGTCCCTGGGCGCCAGGCCGCGGGACATCTTCAAGCTGGTGATGCAAGAAGGTATCGTACTCGCCCTCGCAGGCATTACCGTCGGGCTCGCGGTGGCCTTCGTCGCAGCCCAGTTCCTGGCCAGTCTGCTCTTCGGGATAAGTGCAGCCGACGCGCCGACTTTCGCGGTCGTGGCGCTGTTGCTGGTCGCGGTGGTGATGGTCGCAAGCTTCGTCCCGGCCCGGCGGGCGACTCGGGTTGACCCGATGGTGGCCCTGCGCTGCGAGTAGACCCCGGCTGCCCCGGCTTATCGGAGGTTCCGATTTATGCGACCACCAGTCGAGCCGGTTAGATTCCAGACGGCACGGCGCTACGACTTTGATTGGTTGCGGGTATTGATGACCGCGCTCGTGATCTGCTTTCACGCCGCAATCGTCTTCAGTGCCTCCAGTTACTACATCAAAGACGACCCGCTCTACGGCCATACTCGACGCTTCGACCGACTCTACGCCGAAGGCCAACAGAGCCTGCCGCCCCTGCTCACCACCGGGCGCTTCGATGCTCTGGCCCTCCAGGCCGGTTACTCGCCCGACCTGCGCGACACCCTTGCGCCGATCGCCGGCCGTGACCGCCTGATCGTCCGGCGCGCAGAACTGGGCAGCGGTTTCTCCTACTTCGATGCTGTATACGAAGCCTTCCGGGGGCTGGGGCAACTGGCTGCGGAGGCGCGATTGCCTTTGCGGATAGTCGCTCCCCCGCACCTGGCCCGCACGCTGCAAATCAGAGCGCAGGTAGAGAGCGAGAGCCTGGATGCCTACCTGGGCTCGCCCAATCGACCAGCCCTGGTGCTGGTCGATTGGGCAAGCATCGGCAGCCGCGTTCAGGCGGGGCAACTGCTCGATCGCATCGAGACCAGTGCCGACCGCTTCGTGCTCGTCGGCATGCCCCGCCCGCAACCGGCGGCCACGGGCCTGGTGCTCTTCCTGGATCAGTGGTTCATGATGCTCTTTTTCTTGATTTCGGGCGCGGGTACCTGGTACGCCCTCGGCTCCCGTACCGCCGCCCAGTACGTGGGCGAACGCTTCCAGCGGCTGCTGGTCCCGTTTGCCTTCGGTTGTCTGGTGGTCGTGCCGCCCCTGGTGTATTTCGGACTGCTGAAAGGACCGGGCTACCAGGACGACTACCGGCATTTCTACTGGCGATTTTTAGGAGGTGAACATTTCCAGTGGGCGCATCTCTGGTTCGTCGTTTACTTGTTCGTCTACTCGTTGATTGCCCTGCCGCTGTTTATCGCCGCCCGAAACAAGACTGGCGGGGGGTGGGAGAGATTGAGCGCCGTCCTGGTCAGGCCGGGTGCTATTTTTCTACCTGCCCTGCCGCTCGCGCTGATCGAAGGGTCGCTGCGGGCGGGCTGGCCGAACGGCAATCAGAACCTCGTGAACGATTGGGCCAATTTCTGTCTGTACCTGCTCTATTTCGTCTACGGCTATTTTCTAGCCTCGGACCCCCGCCTGACGGAGGCCATCGGACGATACCGGGGGGTGGCGGCAGCCCTCGGGGGAGCGGGCCTCTGCGGCCTTTTCGCCCTCTGGCTCAGTGGGAACACGCCGAGCTATGTCTACTCTCCAGAGCGCATTGCCTACGACGCGTTTCGCGGTTTCAATTCCTGGTGCTGCGTGGTGGCCGTCCTCGGCTTTGCCAACCGGTACCTCAATTTCAGCAACCCGTTCTTGCGCTACACCGGTGAGGCCGCGTACCCGGTGTACATCCTGCACCAGACGATTCTGGTCGTCGCCGGTTTTTACATCCTGCGCTGGGATACCGGTGCACTCGAAAAATTCCTGGTGATTGCGGCGGTGGCAGTGTTCGGCGCGCTCGGCCTGTACGACCTGCTGGTGAAGCGGTCGAACACCGCACGGTTCTTATTTGGCCTCAAACGAAAATCCGACAACCTTCCATCGCCAAATAAACCGAATCGATAAGCTTCCCCACAGACGGTACAGCACCCGTCTCGGTCAAATATTCGCCTCGTTTGGGTTCCCTCCGTTCCAGAAAATTCAGTATGCGCTCAGCGACATGTAGAGATTACATGCCGCCCATTTTAATTGCTTGATTGTCCCATGACAGCCGGAAAAACCGGTTGAGCGTTCCAGAGCAAATCAATCTATTCGGGTAGATTCCAATGGCAGACAATTCAGAAACGATTCCATTGATGAGCGGCAGTCGCGGCGGTGCAGAACAATCGACATTGCGCCGCAGTTACGCGATTGCAATCCCCACCGGGACCTCCAGACCCCTGCTGCCGTCGGCGCGGGTAGAGGAGCGGTCCATCGACAAAAACGGGCAGGCCGAGATCCGCCGCAAGATCTTTTTGCACCTCGACGGCATTGCCCTCGCAACGACCATCACCGCGCTCGAAGAAAAAGGGATCCTGGCCTGGTTCGCTCGGGTCGAGTCGGCATCTTTGCGCTCGCTGGTCGATCGCTTCGGGGGCAACGTCGGCTATTTGAACGTCGCCCTGCGGTTGCTTGCCTGCCAGGGCTGGCTGACCCGCGTTGTGGGAGCCAACGGCATCGGCTACACCCTTACCGCCAAGGGCCGTGGCGCTCTGAAGCTGGCACCTGTCTACCGCGAATTGAGCGCTTTCGTGCCGCTGGCCATCCGCATAGACGAGTACCTCTTCTCCAGCCTCCCCGAGTCCGCAGTCTTTCGGCGGTTGATCGAGCGGTCCGCTCGCGGCTGGGACCTGGACGGGGCGCACCGGCTGATTCGTGAACAGGTGCACCACCACCTGGACGGGATGCTGGTCGGACCGACGATGGTGGCCCTTGCCATGCATGGCGTCTTCGATAGTCCCGATCTGCGCTGCCCGCAGGCAGGCGACCACCTGCGGGAGGCTTTCGCGCTGCTGGTAAACCAGGGCTGGGCCGTGCGGGCGGGTGAGCGGGTGCGGCTGACCCCGCCGGGCCGCTTCGCCGCCTCGCGGGCCTACGCCTACGGGGTCACCGTTTCTTACCTTCCGACTTTTTTGCTCGTCCCCGAACTGATCTTCGGGGACCCGACTGTCCTGACCGCCCGGACTGTCGGCGGCGACGAGACCCACGTCCACCGCGAGATGAACGTCTGGGGTAGCGGGCGAGCCCACCACACCTACTTCAAAAAAGTAGACGACATCATCGTCGATATCTTCGAGCGGTCCGACCGGCCGCTTGGCATCGCGGATATGGGCTGCGGCGACGGCGCACTCGTCGAGCACATCTACCGGGTGATCAAGACCCGCACAGCGCGTGGCCGCACACTCGCAGAAGACCCGCTCATCGTCGTCTGTGCCGACTACAACGAGGCGGCGCTTGCCACCGCCCGGACGCGGCTGACGGGGGCGGGCATTCCCCACATTGCCATCTTCGGCGACATCAACGACCCCGATGACTTTGCCCGTCGCCTCCAGCTTGAACACGGCATCCTTCTGAGCGAGGTGCTGAGCGTGCGGTCGTTTCTTGACCACAACCGCCCCTACCAGCCACCCATCCAGACCGGGGCACCAGGGCGTCCCAGCCGCTCCACCGGTGCCTTTGCCCACCAGGGCCGGATGATCGAGGGCCACGAACTGTTCTTGAACCTGACCGAGCACTTCCGCCGCTGGGCGGCACACCTGGGGCGCTTCGGCCTGCTGGTGCTCGATTTACACACCGTCGATTCCGAGCAGGCTGCCCGCCAGCTCGGCCGCACCCTGGCGACGCCTTACGACGCCACCCACGGCTACTCCGACCAGTACCCGGTCGAACTGAGCGAATTCCTGGACGCTGCACGGGCGGCGGGCCTCGAGAGCGAGCCGCGCTATGCGATCCAGTACCCGTCTGCGGCCCTGGCGGCCATCAGTATCAACCTGTTGACCCCGAAACCCACAACCGGCACCCGGCTATGAACACACCTGCCATCCAGAGCCCGACCGTCGAGGCGATCCAGTCCTGGCTGCTCGGTCGCCTGGCTTTCAAGCTCGGCCTCGACGCCGGCGGCCTCGACTGCCACGAACGTTTCAACCACTACGGGCTCGATTCCGTACGGGCAATGGAGCTGACCGGGGAATTGAGCACTGCCCTCGCCCGCCCACTTTCGCCCACACTGGTCTGGGACTACCCGACCGTCGCGGCCGTGTCGGCGCACCTCGCAGGCCCTCAGGCCCCGTTGACCCCACGCCCCGTCCCAGTAGAGCGCCCCGAGCATGAGCCGATCGCCATCGTCGGCCTGGCCTGCCGATTTCCGGGCGCCCCAAACGCGGCCGCCTTCTGGCGGTTGCTCTGCGAGGGCAAGGACGCGATTCGCGAAGTGCCCGCCGAGCGCTGGGACATCGACGCCTTTTTCAGTGACGACCCGGCTGCTCCAGGCAAGATGAGCACGCGCTGGGGCGGATTCCTCGATCAGGTGGACCGCTTCGATCCGCAGTTCTTTGGGATCTCCGGGCGCGAGGCAATCCAGATGGACCCGCAGCAGCGCTTGAGCCTGGAGCTGAGCTGGGCGGCTCTGGCGGACGCCGGGCTGCCGGTGGAGCAACTGCGCGGCAGCAAGACCGGCGTATTTTGGGGGGCCATGTGGCACGATTACGCGCGCCTGGGCGGCAGCGGCACGCGGCACATCGCCCAGCACACGGCAATCGGCCAGGATTCGAGCATCATTGCCGCCCGCGTCTCCTACACTTTCGGCTTGCAGGGTCCGAGCCTCGTCGTCAACACGGCCTGCTCGTCCTCGCTCGTCGCCATCCACCTGGCCTGCCAGAGTCTGCGCGACGGCGAATCGACCCTGGCCATCGCCGGGGGCGTCAACTTGATGATCGCCCCGGCAAGTACCGTGGCGATGTCGAAATTCGGAGCGATGGCCCCGGACGGCCGCTCGAAGGCTTTCGACGCCCGTGCCAATGGCTACGTGCGCGGCGAAGGGGTGGGGGCGGTCGTACTCAAACCGCTGTCGGCAGCCCTGGCTGCGGGCGACCCGATCTACTGCTTGATTCGCGGCAGTGCGGTCAACAACGACGGCTTCAGCAACGGACTGAGCGCCCCGAATCCGCAGGCCCAGGAAGCCGTGCTGCAAGAAGCCTACGCCCGCGCCGGCGTCCCGGCCGAGGCGGTCCATTACGTCGAAGCCCACGGCACCGGCACGCTCCTGGGCGACCCGATCGAGGCGGGTGCCCTGGGCGCCGTACTGGGCACAGAGCGTCCGGCCGACCGGCCATTACTGATCGGTTCGGTCAAGACCAACATCGGCCACCTGGAGACTGCCGCCGGCATCGCCGGTCTGATCAAAGTCGCCCTGTCCATCAAGCACCGGCTGTTGCCGCCCAGCCTCCACTTCGAGCGACCCAACCCGCACATCCGCTTCGACGCCCTGGGTCTGGCGGTGCAGCGCTCACTCACAGACTGGCCCGCACCGGACGAAGCGGCCCTGGCCGGGGTGAGCGCCTTCGGCTTCGGCGGCACCAACTGCCACGTCGTCCTGCAAGAACTGCGCCAGGACCGCGCCCAACTATTGCCCCTCGCAGCCGATAGCCCGGACGCCCTGGACGCTCTGGTTCAACGCTTCCAGGCACTGGCCACCGAGCCGAGCCAGTCGCTGAATGCCCTGTGCAGCAGTGCGTCACGCGCCTGCAGCAGCGGCCAGTATCGCCTGGGAGCGGTGGCGCGAACGCGAGGAGAACTGCTTACCCTGCTCGAACACTCTGCTCGCGGCGAAGCCATCCCCGGTCTGCACGCAGGACGCCGCCCGGCTTCAGGACCACCACCAATCGTCTTCGTCTTCGCAGGCCAGGGTAGCCAGTGGTCCGGTATGGGACGCGGTCTTCTCCACCACCCCGCTTTCCGCACCGTCCTCGAACGCTGTGACCAGGCCATGCAGCCTCACCTCGGCTGGTCGGTCATCAAAGCCCTGCAAACAGGCGACCCCGCTCGACTCGAATGTGTCGAGGTTGCGCAACCACTTCTTTTCGCCCTGGCGGTATCCCTCGCAGCTCTGTGGCGCTCCTGGGGAGTGGAGCCGGGTGCAGTCGTCGGCCACAGCATGGGCGAGGTGGCCGCCGCTCACGTCGCCGGGGCCCTCAGCCTCGAAGATGCGGCCCTGGTCATCTGTCGGCGCAGCCAACTGCTGGCGGCGGCGACGGGTGGAGCGATGGCGGTGGTGGAACTGAACTGGGAAGAAGCGCGCTCCTTGCTCGTCGGCCGGGAAGACCGGCTGTGGCTGGCAGCGTCGAACAGTCCGCGTTCGAGCGTGCTCAGTGGTGAACCGGACGCGGTGGAGGAAGTGCTCTCAGAACTGCGCGAGCGCTCGATATTCTGCCAGCGGGTGAAAGTGGGTGTCGCCTCTCACTGCCCGCTGGTGGACGGACCAGCAGCACAACTGTTCGCAGAGCTTTCGTCCATCCGTCCGCAGACACCAACGATACCGCTCTACTCCAGTGTCACAGGCACTGCCGAACCCGAACGTTTGCTCGACGCTGCTTACTGGTCCGCCAATCTGCGCGAACCGGTCCGCTTCTGGCCGGTGCTTGAGCAGTTGCGCTCAGAAGGCCACACGGTATTTCTCGAACTGAGTGCGCACCCGGTGCTGTTGCCGGCAGCAGCGGAAGGACTGGGAAACACCGTGAGCCTGGTCAGTTCACTGCGGCGGGGAGTGGACGAGCAGGCAGCGATGCTGAGTTCACT
>JANNPH010000088.1:0-3119 GCA_031399965.1 Gloeobacteraceae cyanobacterium SOY_34_metabat_159
GGAGGTCCAGCCCATGCCCCACGGCCAGGACATCGCCAACTTAATCTTGTACGTGCAGACCGAGATTCAACTCTACCAGAGCACCGGCAAGCCCCAGCACCTCGAAAGCTGCCTGCGCGAACTGCAAGAAGCCGTCGATTATCTGGAGGTGCGGCCCTGGTATTCGGACCTGATGCACCATCTTTCTGATCAAGTCGGTCGCCTCGACGAGTGGCAGTAGTTGTTTTGTCAGTGTCAATCAGGCAGAGCCGGAATGCAGCAGTATCATTGTCTCCTATGTCTACCAAGAGGTCTTTTTTGTGCAACAGATTTGGCAGCAGATTGAAACCTGGCTGACAGGCAATGCTCCTGAGGTTCTCGCCCGCTTGCGTCCTGGAGCAAGTGCAGAACAGTTGAGGGATGCCGAAAGCATCCTGGGCATATCCTTTCCCGAAGATGTTCGTGCTTCCTACTTGCTCCACGATGGTTGCAACAATCCTTGCGGCTTCATTGATGGCTTGGATTTCCTGTCTCTTGAGGCAGTAATTGATGAGTGGCGTGTCTGGAAAGAACTGCTTGACGGAGAAAATTTTATAAAGTTTGAGAGTGAACCTGATTTAGGGGTGAAGTCCGATTGGTGGAATCCCCGCTGGATTCCTCTTACTTATAACGATTGTGGAGATCACTTTTGTCTGGATATGGACCCCGCTCCTGGGGGTAAGCCAGGCCAGATTATTACTATGTGGCACGACTCACCAGAACGCACACTGGTTGCGGTGAGTTTTAGCGATTGGTTCCAACAATTTGCCGAAGCTTTGCAAGCCGGACTGTATTGTACATCTGAAGAATATTACGGCCTGGTCAGTATCAATGATGTTTAAGAGTATTCAAAATCTTTTTGAAGAGTCTAACTACTGATCCTACTGAAGTAGGGATTACCTCTGGCAGAAACTACATTGAGTTTTCCTGCAATGACTGCATTTTCTTGAGCGCCACGGTCGTCTCGTCACACCAACGCAGCATCGCCTCGCTGGAGTGCAGCCCGTAGCCGATGGCCATCCGCCAATAAGGCGCATCCGGCAGGTGAGCGAGGGGGCCTTCTACCTGTGCGCGCAGCATCTCGAACTCGGCCAGCAGTTGCTGCTGGCGTTCGCGAAAACGATGCAGGTGGGCAAGGTTGTCTGCAGGGGCGAGTTGGCGACCAAAGAAAAGTTTGAGCAGCAGTTCGTTGCGCTCGACTGCTGCCTCGATCGGTGCTTTCAGCCAGATGCGCAGTTCGTCCGAACCTGCCTGGGTAATTGCGTAGACAACCCGGTCGGGTTTGCCGGTCTGTGGTTCGTGGACCGATGTCGCCAGTCCCTCGACGACCAGTTGCTTGAGAATCGGGTAGATCTGCCCGTAGCCCTCGCTCCAGAAATGGCCGATGCTCGCGGCGATTTTTTTGCGAATGTCGTAGCCGGACATCGGCTGCAGGCTCAACAAACCAAGGATCGCAAACCGACTTTTGTTCTCCCTCGCCATCGCCGCCTTTTTAAATCGCTACTCCACAATCGTGGGCCAGAACCCCTTACTTTGATCAACTATTTTGCTATATACTCTAGATATATATCCGCAAGATACATGGAGGTAGAGCAATGCGCGCTTTCGTAACCGGTGGAACAGGTCTGCTGGGCGGCAACCTTGTACGGCAGTTGGTGACAGCAGGCTACGCGGTGCGGGTGCTGGCCCGCAGTCCCGAGAAGGCGAAGCGTGTATTTGACGACCTGTCGGTGGAAATCGTCCCAGGCGATATGACGGATGTGGATAGGTTCGCGACTGCCCTGGCTGGTTGCGATGTACTCTTTCACTCAGCTGCCTACTTTCGGGAGTACTCACAGCCAGGCGACCACTGGCAGACCCTCCAGAAGATCAACGTCGAAGGCACGGTACGTTTATTGGAGGCGGCCGAGCGGCAGGGTGTGCGCAAGGTCATTTACGTCAGTTCTTCGGGGGTAATCGGTCCTCGACCGGGAGGCGGCATGGCCGATGAGTCCTGCCCGCCGGGTAAGCTGGCTTCCGAAAATCTCTACTTTCGGAGCAAGGTGGAAGCGGAAAAAGCAGTCGCCCGCTTCCTTCAAACCCACACCCTGCCGGTGGTGCAGATTCTGCCCGGCTGGATGTTCGGGCCGGGTGACAGTGCCCCCACCGACAGTGGTCAGTTGGTGCTCGACTTTCTAGGTAGACAGTTGCCGGGAGTGCTGGAGGTTCCCGGACAGGTCAGTATTGTCGATGCCCGCGATGTGGCGGCTGCGATGATCCAGGCGGTCGAGCGAGGTGTGAGCGGAGAACGTTACATCGTCTCCGGTCAGAGTTATAGCCTTGCCCAGGTAGTCGAACTGCTGGCTGAGGCGAGTGGCCTGCCGGTGCCCCCTTTGCGCATCCCCTTTGCTGCGGCGATGGCGGTCGCCTGGCTAGCCGAAAACTTTGCCCGACTCACCGGCGGTAAGACCCTGATGACCACCAATGGACTACGCACCCTCGCAGGCAGCATCCTCCTCAGTTCGGCCCATGCTGAACAGGCCCTTGATTTTCAAGCCCGGCCCCTTGCCGAGACTCTGCGCGACGAAGTGGCCTGGTTCCGCTCCGAAAGACAGATTTCCCTTCGCAGCAATGAGCGGGCGCAGGTAATGTGAGTTGGAGCAACCAGAGTCTAGAGCGATGCGGACAAGACGGCTCGCTTGAGTGTGGCGTCTTGTCTACTGCTTTGTGGCTCTCCTATTCGACCGGATTGGTCCAGAAAGGCTCAGTACTGTTGCACTTTGAGCATTCTGCCCAGAAACGCAGACCCTCTTTGCGGATGCGATGTTTGGTTTTGCATCCGGGGCATAGAGACTGGATTCCCTGGTTGCCTTCACAGTCACTGCACTTGAAGTAGTAGCCATACTTGCCGTACTCGATGCGCAGGTGGTGACTGCTGCACTTGCTGCAGGCTGCCGCTGTGTCCGCGACTGTGGGAGCGACAGGGGCGACCGGCAGAACCGCAGGCTGGGCTGCTTTCACGATAAGCGGTGTCCTGCGCGGTGGGACGGGGTCGGTCAGTGGCGCACTGTGCACTGCAGGAAGGTTGGTTTGCTCCGGTCGGGTAGCGCGGGGAGCGTGGG
>JANNPH010000103.1:0-5217 GCA_031399965.1 Gloeobacteraceae cyanobacterium SOY_34_metabat_159
AGCGGTTTCGGCTCCGAGCGCGTTGCAAAGACCGGCAATGGTCGGCCGCTCGAAGAACAGTTTGAGTGGCACTTCGAGGCCGAGGGCGTCGCGCAGTCGAGAGACGGCCTGGGTGGCGCGCAGGGAGTGGCCGCCCAGTTCAAAGAAGTTGTCGTGGATGCCGACCCGTTCGATACTCAATACCTCTTCCCAGATCCCGGTCATCGTCTGTTCAACGGGCGTGCGTGGGGCAACGAAGTCAGTCCCGGCTTCCGGGCGGGCAGCATCGGGAGCGGGCAGGGCATGGCGGTCGAGTTTGCCATTCGCGTTCAGCGGCAATTCTGGCAAAAACACATACAAAGACGGCAGCATGTAGGGCGGTAGGCGGTCCTGCAACCAGCCACGCAACTCCGCTGTCCCCGTCCCATCACTCTCGCAAACCACGTAGGCAATGAGCTGCTTGTCACTCCCCTGCCCGTCGGCGCGGGCGATGACGGCACAGGAGCGTACTCCCCCATGTCCCGACAGCACCGACTCCACTTCTCCAGGCTCCACACGGTGACCCCGTATCTTTGCCTGGTCATCCGTCCGGCCCAAATACTCAATCACTCCGTCCGTACCGAATCGTGCCAGGTCGCCACTGCGGTACAACCGTGCCCCCGGCCGCTCACTGTAAGGGTGCGGCACAAACTTCTCAGCCGTCAGCCCCGCTCGACCCAGGTAGCCCCGTGCCAGACCGATGCCCCCCAGGTACAACTCTCCTGCCACACCGACCGGCACCGGCTGACCACTACTGTCCAGGATGTACGCCTCCGTTCCTCCAATCGGCCGACCAATCGGAGTACCCTTACCCAACTCCAGCCGGTGGCAACAACTGAACGTCGTGTTCTCAGTCGGGCCGTAGCCGTTGATCAACTGGCACCGACCGGCACTCGACAGCAGACGCTCGGCGTGGGTGACCGAGACTGCATCCCCACCGGCCAGCAAGTGTGACAACGACCTGAGCACCGGCAGTTGTTCATCGACCATCACCCGAAACAGACCGGCACTCAGCCAGAGCGTATCGACACCGTGTTTCTCGATGAGCACGGCCAGTTCGGTACTGCCGAGGGGTCCGGCCGGGGCGATGGCAAGGCGGGCACCGTTGAGCAGCGGTCCCCAGATTTCGAAAGTGGCGGCATCGAAGCACAGGGGAGCGAACTGGAGGAACACCTGTTCTGGGTGGAAGTGCAGGTAGCCGGGTTCGCGGACGAGTCGGTTGATGGCCTGGTGCGGGACGAGGACGCCTTTCGGGTTGCCGGTGGAGCCTGAGGTGTACATCAGACAGGCGAGACCGGCAGAACTGACTTCGGCGGATAGATTCTCGCTGTCTTCAGGGCCTTGCACATCTCCATCTGCGAAGAAGAGCACGCGGGCATCGGAGGGTGGCAGGAAGTGGACAAGATGTTCCTGAGCGAGCAGCACCGGTACCTGAGCGTCTGTCAGCAAGTAGCTCAACCGCTCGGCTGGATAGGCAGGGTCGAGCGGCACGTAGGCCCCACCCGCCTTCAAGATTGCCAGCATGCCGACGATGGCCTCGGCTGAGCGCTCCACGAATAGACCGACCGGTGTTTCAGTCCCGACACCCAGTGCCTGCAAGCGGCGGGCGAGGCGGTTGGCGCGGGCATTCAGTTCGCCATAGCTCAAGCGCTGAGTGTCCCCCCACTCCAGAGCTGCTGCCTCGGGAGTCAGTTTGGCCTGGTGCTCGAAGAGTTCATGGACACAGGCCGCTTCCGGTGTGGGGACTGCCGGGTTCCACTCGACAAGCACCTGGCGGCGTTCCGACTCCGACAGAAGTGGGAGCTGTGATAGACGCGCCTCCGGGTGGGCGACGATGCCTGCCAGCAGTATCTGGAGATGACCCAGCATCCGGGTGATGGTCGGCGGGTCGAAGCGGTGGCGGTCGTAGCTCAGTTGTAAAAACAGTTGCGGGCCGGGTACGGCGACCACGGTCAGGGGATAGTTGGCGTAACCGATGAATTGCACATCGTGGGCTGCCAGGGGGGGCTGGGCTTGCTCAGCAGAAGTAGTGTGAGTCGGGTAATTCTCGAAGGCGAGCAGACTCTCAAACAGGGGCTGGCCGCGGGGTACTTCGCTCCAGGTCTGCACCTGGACCAGCGGGCTGTGTTCGTACTCGAATAGTTCGGCTTGCTGATTCTGCAGTTGCTTCAACCACGGCAGGACCGTTGCCTGGCCCGATGCCTGGACGCGGATCGGCAGAGCGTTGACCAGCAAGCCGACCAGGGATTCTACGCCCGCCCGCCCCCCGGCCCGGCCCGATACGACCGTGCCGAAGACGATGTCCTCTTCGTTGCTGTACTGGCGCAGCAGCAAAGCCCAGGCTCCCTGTACCACCGTGTTCAGTGTCAGCTGGTGCCGCTGGGCGAAGGCGACCAGGCTGTCGGTGGCCGTGGCCGAAAGGCTTGTTTGCTCGTTGAGATAACTCTGAGCCTGGGGGTCACCCGCCGCGCTATCTACGCCCAGGGGGGTGGAGCGGTAGAAACCGGCGAGCGTCTGCCGCCAGAAGCGCTCGGCCTGCGCCAGATCCTGCTTTGTCAACCAGTCGATGTGGTCGCGGAAGGAGCCGGTCCTGCCCAGGTGGACCGATTGGCCCACGAGCGCCGCTTCGTAGAGGTTGCTGAGTTCTTTGTAGATGACGTTCATACTCCAGCCGTCGATCAGCAGGTGGTGGTGACTCCAGATCAACCGCGTCACATCGTCGGACAGGCGAATTAACACCAGGCGCATCAGCGGCGGGCAGGCCAGGTCGAAGCCGCGCCGACGCTGGGCGGCCAGACACTCTTCCAGGCGCTCCTGCTGGGTGAGGGGGTCGAGATTCCGCCAGTCGTGTTGTTCCAGGGGCAATGCGACTCCCTGGCAAACGACCTGCACCGGCTCGTCGAGGTCTTCCCAGACAAAAACGGTGCGCAGGACGGGGTGGCGCTCCAGCAACTGTTGCCAGGCCCGCTCGAAGACCGGGATGTTCAAGTCGGTGTGCAGAGTCAGGCTCAAGTGGCCGACGTAGACGCCTGCCTCCGGGGCATAAAGCGTATGGAACAGCATCCCGCGCTGGGTGGGCGAGAGAGGATACAGGTCAACCAGGTCGGGGTAAGTTGCCTGGAGCGCGTCGAGGCGACTGCGGCTCAAAGCGGTGTTTGGAAAATCGGAGGGTGTGTAGCTGCCCTTGCTTACCGACAGGCAGTGGGCAATCAGGCCCCTGAGCGCCCGAATGAAGCCCTGGGCGAGTGCTTCCAGCGTGGCCGGTCGGTGGCGGTTGGCGCTGTAGGTCCAGTTCATCTGCAGTCGGCCTTCGATGATCAGGCTATCCACTTCGATCAGGTGGCATCGCTGTGCCTCAAGGTGGTGGATGGGCCCGCTCGGCTCGTGGGCCAGCTTGAAGATCGACGATTCCGGTAAGGTCTGGTCGAATTGGCCCAGGTAGTTGAAGCGGATTTCGGCCTGGGGTAACTGGCGCAGTTGGGCAGCGGCGCGCTCGTCATGGCACGAGTAGCGCAATAGACCGTAGCCCAGGCCCTGGTTGGGGAGCGCCCGCAGCTGTTCTTTGACCGTCTTCAGCGCTTCTGCCGCGTCAGCACTCCCCGGCAATTCGAGGACGACCGGGAAGAGCGCCGTGAACCATCCGACCGTGCGCGCAAGAATTAGATCGTCAAAGATTTCTTCGCGCCCGTGCCCTTCTAGATCAAACAAAAGGGCTGTCTGCCCGGTCCAGTCCGAGACGGCCTGGGCCAGGGCGGTCAATAAAACGTCGTTGATCGTGGTGCGGTAAACTCCAGGCACCTTGCGCAGCAGCGCAGTCGTTTCTTCGACGCTGAGGCCGACTTGCAGGGCGCGGGCGGATGCTTCTGTGTTGGCACCGACGCAATCGATGGGCAATGGCCGGATCCGTGCCCGGATCGGGGCTGACCAGTAGGCCAATTCCGCTTGCAGAGCGGGCGACTGCGCGTACTGTTCGAGGCGGCAGGCCCACTCCTGAAAGGAGGAAGTCTTGGGGGGCAGGGCGGGCGGGCGGCGCTCGCTCAGTCTCTGGTAAGCCGTCTGCAGATCTTCGATCAAGAGGCGCCAGGAGACGCCATCGATCGCCAGGTGATGCACCACGAATAGCAGGCGGGAGGAGTCCCGGCCCAGTTCGAAGAGGACGACCCGCATCAGCGGGCCTTCCGCCAGGTTCAGCCCGGCCTGCCGGAGGGCGGCGGCGGCTTGCAGTGCCGGTTGTTGCTCAGCGGGCGGCAGCGTCGAGAGATCGATACACTCGAAGACCGCCTCGGGACCGACGCCTTCGTTGCGCTGTTCCCACCCGGATGTACCCGGTGTAAAGCGCAGGCGCAGGCCGTCGTGGTGGGCGAGCAGTTGCGCTGTAGCCGCTTCGAGCAATGCCGGGTCGAGCTTCTGCTTCGCCTCCAGCAACAGGGCCATATTCCAGTGCTGGGGCTCGGCAAACTCCTGCTCGAAGAACCAGCGCTGGATGGGCGTGAGCGGCAACGGCCCAGTCACCGCCTCCTGCTTAATCTGGATAGCCGGGGCCTGGGTGGCCACGGTGGCCAGCTCGGCAATCGTTCGGTGGATGAATAGTTGCTTGATGTTGAGCTGCAGACCCGCCTGGGCGGCCCGAGCCACTACCTGGATACTCAAAATCGAATCGCCGCCCAACTCGAAGAAGTTGTCGTGGAGACCGACGCGGCCGACCCCGAGGACCGATTCCCAGATCTGGGCCAGTACCCGCTCTACGGGGGTACGCGCCAGGGCGAAATTGGCCCCCGCTTCCGGGCGTACCGATCCGGGGGCAGGCAGGGCACGGCGGTCGAGTTTGCCGTTCGCGTTCAGGGGCAGTTCCGGCAGGAACACGTACAAAGAAGGCAGCATGTAGGGCGGTAAGCGCTCCTGCAACCAGGCCCGCAACTCGCTCTCCACAGGAGATACCGCCTGCATCACCAGGTAAGCGACCAGCCGCTTGTCGGCTCCTGGGCCGTCGGCGCGGGCAAGGACTGCGCAGGCGCATACGTCCGGATGCCCCGACAGCGCCGCTTCCACTTCTCCAGGCTCGATCCGGTAGCCGCGAATTTTTGCCTGGCCGTCCGTGCGGCCCACGAACTCGATTGCCCCGTCCGCCCCGAAGCGCGCCAGGTCGCCGCTGCGGTACAGCCGTGCTCCCGGTTGCTCACTGTAAGGGTGCGGCACGAA
>JANNPH010000135.1:0-5953 GCA_031399965.1 Gloeobacteraceae cyanobacterium SOY_34_metabat_159
CTTCTTTGCTGACGCCGTAACCGTGCCGGTCCCCTTCAGCAAGGGCAAGCAGGATGTGAAAGACCGCCGGGGTGAGCGGCAAAAACGATCTCGGGTCCAGGGTCGGTTGCTTCATAGCGCTGGCTGCTTAATCCAATCTGGATATATCTAACATGGATAATCTAGCGAGTGCGGGCGGTCCCGTCAAGGGTCGGCTGCGTTCGGCGCGGCGCAGTGACGATCACCTCGGGCAACATGACCACCGGCTCAGTTTCTGCGGGGATGAGGGACTTTGGTGTTGCAAGGCGCACGGGCTGGGTGAGGGCGTAGAAGACCGCCGCCACGACAGCCAGGACGAGCACCAGGTGTAGCCAGTTGGGTGCATTCAGGAGGGCAGAGCGCCCGGACTGTAGCCTGTCGGTAGACGCGCGAAAATCAGCAGTACGAATCATGTCGTCCTCCGGGTGAGAGCAAATCAGTTCAATAAAAAACCGGCCTCGGAGCACAGCAGACTGGCTCCGAGCGGTGGGCGCTGCATCGATTTATCCATCTCGGATATATCCGATGTGGATAGTCTAGCGAGAGGTCTGGTGAGGCGTCAATACCCCGGTCCAGATTTATTACCTGGATCGATTACCTGGCGTCATCGAGGGGAGACTTCTCCTCGAAGCTGAGCGTCGCGTACCTTTCCTGGTACTCGTCGTCTTCCAGGGGAGAAAATGCCTTGCTCTGCTCAACTCGCCGCAAGATGATCCGGTCCAGGCTCTCGTTCGCGAAACTCTCGACAACCTCTGATTGCAGCAGTTGTCCGTCCCGCTTGATCTTCAGACGCAACTTTCCCTGCGATTTAACCGGCAGGAGCGAGCCGATTTTCGCCAGGATGATCTGCTTGAGACCCTGAAGATACTGGTTGGAGACGGCATTGGGACGATAGAAGAAAGGTAGTTCCACTTCGGTTTCTTCTTTGGTTGCCGGAAACTGACCGAAATTACCGATCTGCTTGAGGCGAGAGGCGATCTGTTCGTCCTTCTCAGGGCTTCCGAATGTGCGCGTCACCACGACATTCTTGATGCTGCCGTCCGCCGACAGTTTCAAAGACAGGTGGCCTTCCACCTTGAATTCGCCCAGCCCGGCAATCATGTCGCCCACCTGCCGATCCACGCGTTTAGAGTATTGCAACCTGTCAAGAAAGACGGTCTTCGGCCCTTCCCCTCGGGCAGCCAGCAGTTGTGCTTTGACGAAACGCAACTGTTTATCTTCGATAGCCAGGCAGCGCGCGTTGGCGTTTCCGGGAGCGCATTCTGGCGGAGTGTCGGGGTTGCAGGTATAGAGCGTCGCATTCATCAGGTTGCACTGCTCACTCTGATGGTGACCGAAGCCCAGGGCGTGTCCGATTTCGTGGAGCAACACGACACGCAGATCGAGTGCATCGGCATCAGAGGTGCCGCCCCTTTTAAGTGCCATCACGATCTTGCCGACGCGGTATCTTTCGTCCAGGGTGAAATAGCCGACTTGGACCGTCTCGTTGTATTTTCTAAGCTTGTTCTCGCCAAGCGCATTGTCGTTATCGACCGATTCGATCACGAGGTCGGCTTCCTCCGGCTTTGTGACAAATACCAGGAAGCCGAGTCCTTCGAGGGCGTTCAGGTTCTCTTCGGAAGTCTGCCTTTTTAGAATGAGCGTGTAGGTGGCATTTTGCGGCTCTTTAGGCAGGGCGACAATCAGACGTATCCAGTCGAGCACCCCCTGCCGGAGGGTGCGGTAGGCGTTCTCGGGGACTGAAATCTTCGCTTGCGGATCTGCAAAAGGACCATTGATCTTGATAATGGGATCGATAAAGACCCGGACCGGAAAGTCAGTGCTGTCAAAAGCAGAAACTTGAGAAGCCCCGCAGAGCATAATACCGCTCAGAAGGAGCGCCGGCCATTGGCGGCGACAGTTCGCAAGCAGCACAGAAGGGAGTATCGGTCGAAACATTGCGGCACCTCGAACACGCAGATTATTGTCTCACATTTTTCAGGGTTGCCAATCAACAGCGCGGCTGAACTGGAGGCACAACTGCGCTTGAGCCTGGTGCGGGCAGTCAAATAAGTCTCGCAGGGCCATGAACAGATCGGTAACAACTCTACTGAAGGATGAAAGTGCTCTTTCAAAGCAGGACTTCGACTCATGCTACCGCTCAAGACACTTCTTCCTTTCTGCTCGGCACTGGTGTTGCTCGGCGTTGCGCTGCCGACAGCCCCGGCTTTCGCTCTGCCGACTGCTGAGACTTCCCTGAGCTTCAAGGACATCCTCAAACTTCAAGGACAAAGCACTTTCGGCCCCATTGTCCGCATCGTCTCCCCTGTTCCACAGTCTCTGATTGCCCCGGGAGAGGGAGTGGTCGGGGCCGGCAGTCTCAGCGGCACCGGCTTTGCCATCAACGTCGAGATTGTCACCCGCGACCGGATACCGCTGAGTGTCAAAGAGGCCACCGACATCCGCGACACTTCGCAACTCGGCAAGGCCAACCCGAGCTTCCCGGGCTTCTACGTCTTCTTCGATACGGACCTTGTCAAACCGGATGGTGGTGTCATCCCCAAGAACACGAACCTGGCCGCCCTCTTCAACGTGGCGGGTACCGACGATACGCCTGGCAAGGGGGTCACCGTCTGGACCGGTTGGCATGTGCTGGAGTCGCTACCGCCGGATGTGGACAAGTTTGCGATCACGACAGCCGTGGTTGATCAGGCCGGTCGCGTCGGTCTGGACCGAGTTACCTACAAGGTGGCCCGAGGCGGTGTCCCCTCCGGACAGGCCCTCACTCCTCCCCCGACCGAGCTTGTCGGTGGTGATGGTCAGGCGGATCCGGACGGGCCGGAACTGACGATGATCGCCCCCCGCGTACCGACAGCGGTAGCCACGGGTCCTGTCGGTACCCCGGCGGACCCGGATGGTTCGCTGTTTTTCATTCAGGTGACGGCCGTGGACCGCGCCAAAGTCGGCATCGGTGTGACAGAAGGGGTCATCCTCGACGCTTCTCAAGTTCCCAACCCGACGGGTAACCCGACTGGCGGACCGAACCGGTTCTATCCGGGGCTGGTCCTCACTTTCGATGTCCCCTTGCGCCAGCCGAATGGTAACTTGATCCCGGCCGGTGCCAACCTCGCACCACTCTTCAACATCGCCGGCAGCGAACTGACCGGTGACGGCCTGGTCCGCACAACTGCCGACTGGGTAGTGGGCGGTTCGCTGGAACTACCGTCTGGCAAGACCACGGTCACGGTTTCCGCCAGCGTCACCGACAACGCCGGCAAGACCAGTATCCTGCGTCAGCTCGTCGGCATCAGTCCGGTGATCAGTGGTCAAGACCTCACAGCCACACCCTAAATCCAGAAGATTCCCCCGCAGGCGGCGATCACCTTGCTGCCTGCAGGGGCGTTAACAGTCCGGTAACAACTGTCTGGAACACTGAAGGCGGTAGTAGAGAAAGCAACTGATGAACCGTCACCACTGGAACCGGGTCATGGCGACGGGCTTCTGCCTCGCCGGGCTGAACGCATCCGGACCGACCGCTGCGCATCCTGAAATGGTCCACCCGGATAATCCGCTGGGGCAAACAATGGAGCAGATGCACCGGACGATGACCGAGACGCCCATCAGTGGAGACCCGGATCGGGACTTCGCTGCCCTGATGGTGCCGCACCACCAGGGGGCTATCGACATGGCCCGCGTGCAGTTACTGCACGGCAAAGACCCGGTGCTGCGTCGTCTCGCCCAGGAAATCATTATCGAACAACAAGCCGAGATCGAGCTGATGCGCCTGTGGTCCGCTAAGACTGGGCACTGAATTGTCCGCAATCCACTTTTAGAGAGATACAAATACTGATGAGAACGCGAGGATTAATGTGTGCTGTCCTGCTCGTCCTGCTCTGCCGGTTACCCGCACACGCAGGTCAGGTTCCCGGCCCGGCTTCGGCTCCTGATCTCCCCATCACTACTCGAGACCGGGTCTACACCGCCGATCAAACTTCCAACACCGTCTCTGTTTACAATCCTCAGTCTCAAGCTCTGCTGGGCCTCATCCGGCTCGGGGGAAGCAGTGCCCCCCAAAATTTGAGTCCCCTCTACCGTGGCCAGTTGCTCGTGCACGGCCTGGGTTTTTCGCCCGACCATCGGACCCTCGCGGTCGTCTCCATCGGTTCTAACTCCGTCTCGTTTATCGACACCCGAACCAACAAGGTCAAGCATGTCACCTACCTGGGCCGCGCTCCCCACGAAGCGTTCTACACTCCCGACGGCGGCGAAGTCTGGATAACAGTACGTGGCGAGGACTACGTGGCGGTTTTAGACGCCGCCACTTACCAGGAAAAGCGGCGTATCCCGGTGGAAAACGGTCCTGGCATGACCATCTTCCGCCCCGATGGTCGATACGCATTTGTCTGTTCGAGTTTTACGCCCCGGACCGCGGCGATCGATGTGCGCACCTCCAGGGTGGTCGCCACTGTCGAACAGGCTTCGCCGTTTTGCCCCAATATCGCCGCTACCCCCGATGGTCGGCAAATCTGGCTGACACTGAAAGACATCGGAAAGACACAGGTTCACAGTGCCGAACCGCCCTTCGCCCGGCTCGCCCTCCTCGACACGGGGCCGCTCACCAATCATGTCAACTTCGTGCGCACGGCCCGTGGCCAGTTTGCCTACGTCACTGTCGGCGGTGAAAATGCTGTGAAGATCTTCACCACGACCGATAGGCCCCAATTCGTCGCCACCATCCCGGTGGGAGAATTACCGCACGGGCTCTGGCCCTCCGCCGACGGCACGCGCCTCTACGTCGGCCTTGAAAATGCCAACAGCGTTGCCGTTATCGATATCCTGACCAACCGGGTGCTGACTACCATGCCGGGCGGCCAGTCGCCTCAGGCCCTGGTCTATGTCCCTGGGGCGACTGCCGACGCGGACGGGCGAGCCAACCTCATCCCCCTGAGTGATCTTGGCGCGGTGGTGAAGCTGGCACTGGGGTCGCCTGAGAGGGCTTTCAAGCCGGAGACGACGGTCGCCGTCAATCCTCAGGGGCTGGTCGATTTGCTGCAAGCGGCCGTGACCGGCCTCAAACCGAACACCGACTATCAGTTGGCCCTGGCAGAGCAGTCCCGCGAACCCTACGGTTTCCTGCAGCCGCTGGCAGCCTTTAAGACCAACCCCGCCGGGGCGGCCGTGGTGACTGCACTCGGCCCGCTCAAAGCTGTCCTCCGGGGTGATGCCCCCCTACAGCAGCGTTACCTGGTTATCGTACCGGTGTCGGCAGTGCCGGGTGTACCGGTGCAGGTGCAGTTGCCGGTGGGGCAGCGGTAGTCGGTCAAAATTTTGGAGCGCTCACCGATAGCAGAGGCAAACTCAACATGACAGTCGTGCCCTGGCCGGGAACACTGGCGATTTGAAGGGTAATGTCCTGCAACTGGCACAGCCGGTCGGCAATCGCCAGTCCGAGGCCGAAGCCACCGCCCGAGCGAGCCTGGTCGGCGCGGTAAAATCGCTCGGTGGCACGTTGAAGTGTCCTTTCATCCATACCGGAGCCGCTGTCTTGAACCATTATCTGCAATTCCTGCTCGCTTATCTGTTTCACCGCTAGGGTGATCATGCCGCCACTGGGAGTATATTTGATGGCGTTGTCGAGCAGGTTGGATAGCACTTGGGCGCTAAGATGTGGATCAAGCCAGACAGATGGTAACTGCTCATCAGGCCAACTACCGTCGAGGAAAAGCCCCTTGGCGATTGCCACAGGTTCGACTCGCTCTAGAGCCTCGATAAGTAGCTGAATCACGGAGACTTCCTGAAACCTCACTTCCAGCTGACCGCTATCAGAGTGGGCTAGCAGCATGAGCTGGTCGATCAGGTGTCCCAAGTAGACTACTTCTCGCCGCATCTTCTCAAGGCCGCCGCCCACTTGATCTGTGCCAACGCATGCACGATGCGCGTCTCTGCCGGCGGTCCT
>JANNPH010000153.1:0-4325 GCA_031399965.1 Gloeobacteraceae cyanobacterium SOY_34_metabat_159
GTGAACGTAAGCCGGACCATCATCACCGATCAGGCGCTCGAAGGCTTCGTGGACAGAAGTAACGTACCCGGCTTCGACGAGCGCTCTGGCAATGTGCGGACGGCTCAGGGCTACTCCAGGAGCGACCTCGGGCAGGGCAACCGGATAGCCGAGTGCGGCAAGCTTGTGCGCGATCTCGCGGGCGCGGCGCTTGCGTCCTTCGGTGCGCTCCGCGAGCGGACCACCCAGCCGGGCAGGGTCGGGGTAAAAGCCCAGAATGTGCAGCGAACGGTCGCGATGGACCGTGCTCAGTTCCAGGCCAGGAACGATCTCAAGGTCGAGCGGACAGGCGGCGGCAAATGCTTCATCCCACCCGGCAATCGTGTCGTGGTCCGTAATGGCGAGGGCGCGAACGCCAGTAGCAGCAGCGGCCTCGACGAGGGCATGGGGAGTAAGGGTACCGTCTGAGCAGGTGGTGTGACAGTGCAGTTCGAGCATGCTTCCAGGGTAATCACTGGCCCACTAATCGGGCAGTTCGAGGGGTTGGGCGGTATCGTCGAGCGGTGTCGCCTGGACGGTAATCTCGTGCTCGTAAAACCGGCGCGCCGCATTGCCGATTAAATTCAGGGCCGTCAGGTTGGCACCGCCACCGATGACTGCGCCGACAAACAGCGGTAGACCGCGCAGGACTACCCGCTCGGCCAGTTGCTTACCGATGATGCGGGCCAGTTGCTCGATGGCCGCCCGCGAAAGTTGGTCGCGGGCGAGGCGCTTGAGGGCAACGGCGCTCAAGCCGGCGAGCCGGTCGGCACCGGTGCCGAGGGCCAGCACCAGGATTGCTTCTCCTTTGCGGTCAGGGCTATCGAGATCGAGGCCGTAGACGTGGGCAATCTCGTAGACGAGTTCGATTTCCATGACCACAGTCGCCACCACATCTACGGCAACCATCGGCAGATTCAGCCCCGGAGGCAGGACGCCGCTTGCCACGCCGATACCGCCGGCAAAGAACGCTTTGCGCTGAATGAGGCGATCGGCCAGCTGCCCAGGTGCGTCGTTTGGGTGCTGCTTTTGAGCGGCAGCCACCGTCTCACGCACCCGCTGGATATTCACCCGGTCGAGCAGGGGTAATATCCAGTTGCCGCCCAGGCTGCGGTTCAGTTGCTGTATCCACGGACGATCGCGGGCACCATCGACGTAATCACCCAGGTGCGTGCGCGCGCTCGAAAACCAATCGAGTGCCCTGTCCCCTAGTCGCTGCAGGTCGGTCAGTTCACGGGCGTCTTTGGCACGATCCTGCATGAAATCGCGCAGACTGCCCTGCCAGCTCGTAGATGGTCCCGCCATTATTGCTCTCCATAGACTCTTCGATCCTAGACAAGCATCGGCGTTGCTTTACCTTTCTTGGGACGGAATTATGAAGGAATCTACCCTGAGAAGGACCGCCACGAGAAATAACGCCTCGCAATACTCCATGCCATACGGTCCGTGCTGTTTGGTCAGTTGCTTAAAGCGTAGCCGCCTTTCTCAGGGACAACCGGGATAAAACAGCGATAAGGAATCGTATTTTAGTCCTGAAAAAAACGTCCGGACAGCAAGCTAGGCTATGGGGATGCTCCTTCTTGAGTGTCCAGATACAACCACAGCACGTCAGGTGGGTGAGGTTTTGGCCTCAGCCAGGCTTAGATTCAAATCCACACCTGGAGCGGTGGCTCCATCTGGTGAACAACGCACTTACCTACGCATTCTGCGCGACGAGTCGCGGGTCTACGTAGACGACCTGCCAGAAGCTGCCCTGATGGCCGATTGCCAGCTTTCTACCCTGGTTGCGCAGTTGCTGCCCAGGCGCATCGTCGCCACTTTAAATATTGCCGAGATTTAGCGTCGGCCTGTTCGCGTTCTACCTACTCCTCAAGGCTGGTCTTCAGCACCCAGATCCCTGTCCCCAGTGTGGGTTGACGGTCCCCACCAGATTGGTTATAAATAAGTAAGTAAACGCTCACTTATTTATTTTATGGGTCGCCGTCGCGTCATTCAGCCAAGCCAGATCATTCAGTCCACGCTGATGGTGCTTTCCACGCGCGGTGTCGAGGCTGTGACCATTGCCCAGATTGCTCAGCAGGCTGGTATCTCAGAAGCGTCCATCTACAAGTTCTTCTCCAGCAAAGAAGAATTGCTGCGTGCCTGTGTGAGTGAGAGTGTGGCTCCTCACGACTTCTGGCGGCGGCTCATCGCCCAGAGTGCAACCCGGTCTGTGCGCGAACTGCTTGAAGACGCTGCCCTCTATACGATCCGCTACTACAAGCAAAATCTGCCGACGCTGCTCTTGCGCGTCCTGCGCCCTCAAAGCGCCGATTGTTGTAGTGGTCCCCTCCAGACGCTCGACTTGCAGACGCTCTACTTCCAGTCAGAGATTGACCGGGGCCGCATCCGGCTTAGCGATCCGAAGCGGTTGGCAATTGCTTTTTGCGGTGCGCTTTTCTACCACGTTTTTGCCGCTCAGGCATTTGGCGGAGGTGAGGCAGCCTTGCAGGCTGCTCACGACAACTTTGCCCGTGCCTGGGTTCAAGATTTCTGGCTCTCTCTAAAGCCCGAAAGTCCATGAAGTCCATAAAGTTTTTGTCTGCTCTTGCCGTCCAGGGACGGCCCTTCAGGAGGTTCCATGTTTGAGCAATTTAGCCCAGCGGCTTTACAGGTTCTCAACTCTGCCAAACAGGAAGCCCAACGGCTCGGCCAGGGTGCTGTCGGCACCGAGCAGATCTTGATCGGTTTGCTTTCCCGACCCGAATCCCCCCTCGACCGCCTGCTGGCTCAGTCGGGTCTCAACCTGGCGGATGCCCGTCGCCGTGTCGAGGCACTGGTCGGGCGCGGCAACGTGCCTACCACCGGCCGCATCGGCTTTACGCCGCGCGCCGCCCGCGTGCTGGAGCAAGCCGTGCAAGAAGCTACCCGGCTCGGCCACGAACAGGTAGACCCCGGACACATTCTGCTGGCTCTACTAAATGACGGTGAAGGAGTTGCGGGTCGCATTCTGGAGGAATCCGGTGTTGACCGTCAGGCCCTGCGCACCCAGTTGATTGCAAGCTTCGGCGACGTGGTGAAGACCTCGTCAGGACGCGGCCAGGCCCGCCCCGGCCAGCAATCGTCGGCAGGCGGTAGCGCCATCGACCGCTTTGGGCGCGACTTGACCAAGATGGCAAAAGAAGGCCGCATCGACCCGGTCATTGGGCGGGCGGGCGAGATCGAGCGCGTCATCCAGATCCTGGGTCGCCGGACTAAGAATAACCCGGTCTTGATCGGTGAGCCGGGCGTCGGTAAGACGGCGATTGCCGAGGGGCTTGCCCTGCGCATCGTCGAAGGCGAGGTGCCCGAGACCCTGCTCGAACGGCGCATCGTCAGTCTCGATATCGGGCAACTGCTCGCCGGTACCCAGTACCGGGGTGAATTTGAAGAGCGGCTCAAGGCGCTCATGCGCGAGGTGAAAGCGTCCAACGGACAAATCATCCTCTTTATCGACGAAGTGCATACCCTGGTCGGGGCCGGAGCGACTGACGGCAGCATGGACGCCGCCAACCTCATGAAGCCCGCCCTGGCTCGCGGTGAAGTGCTCTGCATTGGGGCCACCACCCTCGATGAGTACCGCAAGCACATCGAGCGCGACGCCGCCCTCGAACGCCGCTTTCAGCCGGTCACAGTCGGTGAGCCGTCAGTCGAGGAGACCGTCGGCATCTTGAAGGGTCTGCGTGGTCGCTACGAAACCCACCACAAACTCCAGTACACCGACGCCGCCCTCGAAGCGGCTGCTTACCTCTCCGACCGCTACATCGCGGACCGTTTCTTGCCCGATAAGGCCATTGACCTGATCGACGAGGCCGGTTCGATGGTGCACGTGAAAATCTCACGCGGTTCAGAAGTCGCGGCTATGGTCAATGTCGAGGAAATCGCCCAGGTCGTCTCAGCCTGGACCGGCGTACCGGTCGGCAAGCTCACCGGCGGCGAAGCGCAGAATCTCATCGACCTTGAAGCCCGCCTGCACGAGCGCATCATCGGCCAGCACACGGCCGTCAGTGCGGTTGCCCGTGCGGTCCGCCGCGCTCGGGCCGGTATGAAGTCGCCCAAGCGTCCGCTGGCGAGCTTCATCTTCAGTGGTCCCACCGGCGTCGGCAAGACCGAACTTGCCAAGGCGCTCGCGGCCACGGTCTTCGGCTCAGAAGACGCGATGATCCGACTTGATATGTCCGAATTCATGGAGCGCCACACGGTCTCCAAGCTGATCGGTTCGCCTCCCGGCTACGTCGGCTACGACGAAGGCGGTCAGCTGACCGAGGCGGTGCGCCGTCGGCCCTACA
>JANNPH010000174.1:0-3427 GCA_031399965.1 Gloeobacteraceae cyanobacterium SOY_34_metabat_159
CGCACCCCAGCTCGTGCACACTGCCAGGCCGCCTCTGCCCCGGCGATCCCGCCTCCAATAATCCAGACCGGTTCGCTCACATTCCCGCTTTATATTTCACTTTTCCAGTCTACAAAATTAATAGAAAGCGGGCGGCAGACCTGGTCTACCGCCCGCTTAGAGTAAGTGACGATTAGTACTTCACTGAACAACCGTAGGGCTTGGTCGTCGCGACCGAGATCGGTTTACCGGCCATCGACTCGCTCAAGGCTGCCTGCACGTAATTCTTCTCGGCCGTTGCGCCGGTATCGGTGGTCGGCTTGTCGTCGATTGCCCCGTTGTAGACCAGCTTGCCTTCAGGACTGATCAAGTACATGTGGGGAGTCGTCTTGGCTCCGTAGAGTTTGCCGACCGTGCCGTCGCTATCGAGCAAGATTGCACTGGGGGCAGCCTTCTTTTCTTTGGCCAGTTCGTTGAACTTGGCGGGCTCAAAATTTCCTTGTTTGCCAGCTGCTGACGAATTCACCGACAGCCAGACCACGCCCTTCTGGGTGGCAGTCTTTTGCAGATTCTGCATCGCACCGGTGTTGTACTGCTTGGCGACGAACGGGCAGTCGTAGTTGGTCCATTCGAGAACGACGTGCTTACCCTTGAAGTCTGCGAGTGAATGGCGCTTACCGTTGCTATCGATGGCAGTGAAGTTGGGAGCGGGTTGACCGACCAGGGCATCGGCCTGGACGGTGGACGTGGTGCCGGCGAGCAGAGCAAGGCTCAAAGCGGCAAGCACAAATGGTTTTTTCATTGCAAGGTCTCCAGAGCGTAGAGGTGCAGAGGTCTATGACATTTCCTGCAGTGCCTTTAAAATAATATCCGGCGTCAACACTTCAGGCAAAATCTGTGGTGGTCGTTTCGTCTCACTGCCGTAGAGCACGTATAAAGGTACGCCCGAGCGACCGAACCCGGCAAGAGCCTGGGTAATCGTCGCATCGCGCTTGGTCCAGTCGGCCTTCATCATCACGATTTTGCGCCGCTCAAACTCGTCACGCACTGTTTTTGAACTGAAGACAACCCGCTCGTTAACCTGACAGCTCAAGCACCAGGCGGCGGTGAAGTCGATAAAAAGTGGCGTCCCAGCCGCCCGCAGTTGCTCAACCCGTGCTGGTGAAAAAGGCTCCCACCGGATGCCATCGCTGAGGGTTGCCGTGGGAGCTTTTCCGGTCGAGGCGTTGGTCTGTTCGCTCAGGCTCACCAGCGCGAAACTGACTGCTCCGACGATCACAGCCGCAGCGCTGAGCCGGGCAATCAGCCGGGTGGGTGCCGGCTGCATCAGGTCGCCCCAACGTCCCAGGATCCAGCCACCCGCCGCGAGTACCACGAGTGCGGCATTCAGGGCAGCGAGGCTGTTGACGTCGGTCTGCAACCCGAGTACCCAGATGAGCCAGACGACCGTGGCCATCAATAGAAAGCCCATCCCCTGCTTAAAAGTGACCATCCAGGCTCCTGGCTTCGGCACAAAGCGCAACAGCGAAGGCGAGAGCGACAGCAGTAGATAGGGTGCTGACATCCCGAGGCCAAGGGATGTGAAGACGAGCATCGCCGCCCAGGTCGGCTGGGTGAGCGCAAAGCCGAGGGCCGAGCCCATGAAAGGAGCCGTGCAGGGAGTGGCAACCACGGTCGCGAGCACTCCACTCATAAATGAACCGCTCAATCCAGTTGAAGGAGCCGTCGCTCCGACCCCGACCAGGGAACCACCGACCTCGAAGAGACCAAACAAGTTCAACCCGAATAAAAATAGCAGGCAGACGAGCACCACCAGGAACGGCGGCGATTGTAGTTGAAACCCCCAGCCCAGTTGTTCGCCCGCACCCCGCAGGATAAGGAGCCCACCTGCCAGTGCCCAGAATGAAACAAGTACCCCAAGGGTAAAGACCGCCCCGTGCCGCCAGGGCTGCCCCTCCCGCGCTTCTTGCACGAAGCTCAGCACTTTAATCGAGAGTACCGGCAACACGCAGGGCATCAAATTTAAGATGAGTCCCCCCAAAAAGGCAAAGCCGACTGCTGCAAGCAAGGTCAGGGGTGCCTCGCTCGTCGTGCCTGCTGGCCCAAGGGGAATATCGACCTGCAAAGCCCGCTCAGAACCGGCTCCTCGCCAGCCCGAGGCGGTGACGAGCACGCCTCGCAGACGGTCCGGGGTGGTCGTAGAGACTGCGGACCGGCTCAGTTGCAGGGTGAAGCCGTCCGGGGATTTTTTCAAAGTCTGTGGCTTTGCAGGCTCAATTAAAAGGTCCTGTTCGGGGAAGAAAAATACCTCAGTAATCTCCCCGGTAAACCAGGCGGGCCGAGTTGCCTGCAGTTGCAACTGCTGGGCGGTTGCAGTCGCACGCACCTGCCACTCGTCAATCGTGACGGGTAACTTAGAACGCGCTTCAGCAAAAGCGGGAGCAAAGCGCGATGCTGCCGGGGCACCGGCCTTCACGGGCAGGTCGAGCGCGAGTGTGCCGCTTCCAGGTAGACACTCCTCTTTGCATTCGAGCCACTCCGCTTTCGCTTTCAGGGTAAGCGTCTGGCCAGGAACGAGCGTGGTAGGCGCTTTAATCCTGGTGAGCAGGTAAACTTCGTCTTCGTAGCCGTAGCTTGCGAGCGGCGGCACTGAAATCAGTTCGGGATAGGGCCATTCGATCGGTCCTGGGCTCAACCCGTCCGGCAGTTGCCAGTTAAGACTGGTGGCCATTCCCGAGTCGCCGGGGTTGCGCCAGTAAGTATGCCAGTCTTTATCGGTCTTCAGGCGAAGCGCGACCGTAAAAGTCTGCCCCGGCTGAATCGAGGCCACTTCGCTCAGGAGTTCGGCCTCTGCGTGGGCCGAGCGTACAGGTACGGCCTGCACAGGAACCGTTACCCCAATAAGACAACCGATCCAGACCAACCAGACGAGAAAGTAAGGCATAAATCAATTAAAGTCCGCAACTCAACAGCATAGCCAACTCAGTCTTTACCCGCACCCGCACCAGGCCATTTCGCTTTACTTGCCGGTCCCCAGCTATTTGCATCATCCAAACTGGTAAAAAGGCTGTTCTTAAACAGTCTATAAACCCACCATTACCCGCTGTCGGTAGTCTGACATGAACACGCGAGGGCAATGAATGCTCACGACGATTGTGACTGCCTGGCTTTTGTTGTTTATGGGCGATTTGCTCTCTACGTTTTGTTATCACATTCCCGAACATGTATTCGGGAAGCTGCACGTCAGAGTCCACCACTCTCCCAATAAAAACTTTCGGCATTACGCCGTACTTTCGAGTCAACCGGCCGTCATCGTGGACGGCGTGCTCGGGGTGCTGCCCTACGTGTTGATGGCTTTCTTGTTCTGGTCGTGGTCGCCGGTCGGAGTCTCCATTGGGCTTGCATTCGGGCAGTTCCATGTCTGGTGGCGGCACCACCAGCACCTGCG
>JANNPH010000211.1:0-8149 GCA_031399965.1 Gloeobacteraceae cyanobacterium SOY_34_metabat_159
CAGTTCGGCCCCGTAGAAGGCTCTCTGGCGCTGGAAGTCCTGCTGGACCTGGGGTAGATCGAAGAGGTTGTTGGTGCGTTCTTTAACGTAGCGGTCGGCCGCGATGAAGAAGCCGCCCGTGCCCGCTGCCGGGTCCTGCACCAGTTCGCCGGGTTGCGGTTTGACCAGGGCGACCATCGAATCGATCAGCGGCCTTGGGGTGAAATACTGTCCGGCTCCAGACTTCTTTTCGCTGGCGTTCTTCTCCAGCAATCCTTCATAGAGATCGCCCAGCCCCTCGGTGCGGGCCGAGTACCAGTCGAGGACATTGATCGAGTCCACCAGCTTCTTCAAAATCTTCGGCTGCTTCAGAGCAGTCTGGGCGTTGGCGAAGATGTCCTGCACCTGGGGCGAACCCTCGATGCCCAATTTCAGCAGCAGTGCCCGGTAAAAAGCGAGTTGTTCCGTCTCCAGTAGGCCAGTCAGGTTGCGCCAGCGGTAGCCCTCGGGCAGGCCGTTCTCCTGGCCGGTCTCCTCCGCCATCTTCAAAAACAGGAGGTAGGTCAGCTCGGTTGTGTACTGCAAGTAGGTGATGCCGTCGTCCCGTAAGACGTGGCATAGACCCCACAGCTTCTGGACAATATCGTTCGTTGCGCTCAATGCTTGCTACCTGCCTATCCCACGGACTGCCAGAGTATACCTGCGATCTCGCTGATCAGCGTCTCAAGCTTGCCCTCGAAGACCCGCTCGTTCAGGTGAGCGAACCCGCCGCCCTCGTGCCGAAATTGCCCCTGGTCAAAAGAAGAGCGGTCGAGAATAATCTCGGCTTTGAGTTGCTGGCCGATGCGCTGGAGCCACTTGCGCTGGATGTCGCTCCACTTGCGGCCTGCGAGTATCTTGCGAATCGCATTTTCTACCCGCGTCTCGTAAGGTACCAGGGCGTCCCCGAGCGCTGCCTGCCGGATGAAACCGATGATCGTGGCGGCGATGTCCTCGTTGGTCTGGTCGCGCCAGGCGGATCGGAGCGTCGCTTCGCCGTAGCCCGCCGCCGCTAACTGCACGGCCAGTTCGCGCAGTTGCGGCCGGGTGAGATCCTTGGGCCTTTGAGTGACTACCAGCAGAGCAGGCACTTTGTTCTGGTTTTCGAGGACGAAGCGCCGAAAACTTTCCAGATAGTCCTCGGGGCGCTCGGCCTCGCCATAGCCGGGGGTGACGCTCACCACTTCATCGAGATGGTAGGAAATGATCCGCTCGCGTACCGAAGCACGGGCCTGGTCGAGAGCCGGGCCAAGGCTGGGGCGCTCGACCACCCAGGCCGAGAGATCCCGTGGAGCCAACTGGCGCAGGTGCTGAATGAGGTCGTCGAGGGACAGACCGGCAACCGCTTTGATGGTCTCCCGGCTGTCGTCGGCCAGGTTGCGCTTTTTTGCCTGGAGCTTGGTGACCAGTTGCTCGACCACCAGTTTCAGGCTCGCCGGGTCCTGGAGAGTCGCCAGTTCCCGCGTCAACTGCTCAAACGTAATGCGCGGGTTCACAGCCAGGGGCTTCATGCTGGAAACCGCGTGGATGGCCCGGTAGAGGTCCACGGCGTCGAAGATGCGAAAGGCAGTCTTGCCGATATCGTCGCAGCGGCGGGTGGCGCGGCCCAGCATCTGCTCGTAGAGGATGCGGCTATTCACCCGGCGGATGAAGACCAGGGTGGTAATAGCAGGGACATCGACGCCCGTGGTCAACAGATCCACGGTGACGGCCACTTTCGGGTTCTGTTCGTTGCGAAATTCGCGGATGATCTGGCCGGGTCTATCGGCCTTGCCGGTGATTTTCTTGACGCTGTCTTCATCGACACTGCCGTAGCGCTCCTGGAAAGCTTCTTTCAAGAGGACCACGACCAGGTCGGCGTGGTCGTCGGTGGTGCAGAAGATGAGCGTCTTGCCCGGTAGGAGCGGGTCGATATATTCGGCCAGGACAGCGCAGATCACCCGGTTGAACTCGCGGGTGACTACCAGTCGGTTGAACTGCTCGACCTCGATTTTGACCTCGTCTTCGAGCAGGTTGTAATTGACCTGGCCGGTTTCGGGGTTGTAGGTCTCCATCACTTCGCCCTCGCGCCAGACCATGCCGTCTTCTGCAAGGCGCGTCACGATGCGGACCGGCGGCTCGTAAGGAATCAGCCAGCCGTCGAAGACCGCTTCGCTGTAGCTGTACTGGTAGACGGGCTGGCCGAAAATCTCGGTGGTGTGCAGTGCCGGTGTGGCAGTCAACCCAATTTTGACGGCGTCGAAGTAGTCGATCACCCGCCGGTACTTGGAGACGTAGTCCTCAAAGTTCCGAAAAGTCAGTTCTTCTTCACTGAGTTCGCGGTCGAGCAGGTAGCCCCGGTGGCATTCATCGACGACGATGCAGTCATACTGCCCCACGGTCGGGACATCAGCAGGGTCATCGGGGTCGAGCACCTGGCGCACCAGGCTCTGAATGGTGGCGATGTGCACTTTCGCGTCAGAGACCGGCACCGAGTTTCTATTGTCTTTAATCTCGAAGATGTCGGCGAAATTCTGGGTGCCGACCATGCGGCTATTGCGAAAAGCCGTTGCGGTCTGCTCTCCCAGCACGTTGCGGTCTACCAGGAAGAGCACCCGCCGAAAGCGCCGCGTCTTGAGCAAACGGTAGACCAGGATAATGGCCGTCTTCGTCTTGCCGGTCCCCGTCGCCATCGCCAGTAGCATCTGCTGTCGGTCCTCAGCCAGGGCCTCCTCGACCGCCAGAATTGCCCGCTGCTGATAATCCCGCAACCCCAGGCTCGTGGCAAAACTTTCTTGCTCAAGCAAGTCGTGGGCCAAATCCTGGTCCTGCTGGAGCAATTCCAGCAGTTCGCCCGGTGCATACCAGCCCTGGAGGGCGCGGCTGAGGTTGTCGGGTCTGCGCAGGTCGCAAAACCAGATGCCGCTCTTCGTTTCGAGCTGCTTGAGGTAGGGCCGACCGTTGGTAGCAAAGACGAAGGGCACTTGATATTCGCCCCAGGGACCGCCGCTTAGCGACTCTTCGCCCCTGATTCGATAAGTCCGGCTGTAGCGCTTGGCCTGTTCTACAGATGCAGGGATATCGGTGCTCTGGCGCTTTGCTTCGACGATGGCAACGACTTCGAGCCCGACGAAAAGAGCGTAGTCCGCCCGACCACCCTCGACCGGCCACTCGGCAATCGCCAGGTTGCGCTTCTGCTCGGGGCGAGTTCCCCGAGCGTAAATCAGGGTTTCCGAGTCTGCCTCCCAACCTGCTCCGCGAAGCTGAATGTCGATCAGGCGGCGAGTCTCGGCTTCATCGAGAAAGACTTTCCGGTCGGCCTGTTGAGCCTGGGCGACCAGTTGGCGAATCTGGGGTGCCGGGGTCGCGACGGCAGCGGCCTGGGTCGCTTCGAGAAGATTCTGCGCCTCTTTCGCTTCTTTCTCCGTCTCGACGAGCAACTGCTCAGCCAGTGCCCGCAGTTCCGCTTCCTCCATCGCCGCCAACCGGGCAGCCTCCGCCGCGCTTCTCGCCGCCGCCTCTGCCGCCCTGGCATCCTGGATGGCCCCCCGTTGCACTGCCGCCTCGGCCCGCAGGCGCTCCAGTTCTACTTTGAGCGCCTGGGTCTCCTGCCTCGGATCCGGCGGTGGAACGAAGGGACCCGGCTTGAACTGAGGGTCGTGCCCAAAAGTCCTGTGAAACCAGATACCCAGTTCCCTCGCGTACTTCAGGTGGCTGAGGGCGATGCGGTGATCGCCGCCAAAATCGTGGCTGGCATCGTTACCGGCAATACGCAGCTCATGGAATAGTTGCAGAGCACGCTCCCCAAGAAGGTCCTGGTCGCGCAGGCGTCTCAGCAATCCGTTCTGCTCCTCGCGCTGAGAAGTAAAGACCCCCAGCTTTGCAGCAGTCGTCTGGGCCAGCAACTCCCCAAATTGCCTCAGCTTCAACAGCGAAGTGTTCGGGTCATCTTTGAAATAACGCTCCGCCTGAGCACCGAGGCGGTCGAGGAGCGGGTTGTGATATTCCAGGAAGGCAAAGTTTAGAGACGAGCCAGGAGGGGCAGCAGCCATAGGTTCTTGTGCAGGTTTAAATATTGACGCACATTTTTCAAATCTGGTGAAGAGTACGGTGTCTTAGAAAAGTAGTGGGGATCGAGTCCAGATACGATGGGGTGATAGAGACCGAGACATTCCATGTCGGACAACCAATTCTTTAACTTTGTCGGCCGGCCCAGTGGCGCCTTGCCGGATAAAGGAGCCAACCAGCAAGAGCCTGCTGGGGAAGCGTTGCACCGATGGGAGTATCTCGAAGCGCGTGCCCACTCGTGGCGCAAACAATTGTTCGTGAAAGGCACCAGAATTCCTGCTTCAGCGGTGTGGCTGGACATGCAGACCAACGCTTTATTCCTGGAAGAAGCGTCCGAGAATTTTGAGTTGCCCGTGTCTGCTATTGAAGAGATCGTTATTTACTGCGAACTGAACCGGGAATTCGTTGCGAAGGAAGCGGAGGAGGAGCGCAGCTTCCTTGAAGAACAGGGAGTTCGGGTTGAGCCTGCAGCTTGGTAAGATTCGCACAGTGCTATTGGAGAATTTCATGGATTCGGATTTACTCAGCTTGCTCCCCAAGACCGAGTTCGGTCGCCGCGAATTTGTGATGACGAGCCTTGCTGCTGGGTTTGCACTCGCCGTTTCACCGGTCGCAGCGGCAACGATTACGACCGATGTGCGGGGCCTGGTCGCAGGTGAGGTGAAGATTCCGGTCAAAGACGGCGAAATCCCTGCTTACCGGGCGATGCCCGAGGCTGTCGGCAAATACCCGGTCGTCCTCGTCGTGCAGGAAATTTTTGGCGTCCACGAACATATCAAAGATGTCTGTCGCCGCTTTGCCAAGGCCGGCTACTTTGCAGTCGCACCGGAACTCTTTGCCAGGCAAGGAGACGTGACCAAATTGCAGGATACACAGCAGATCATCTCGCAGGTGGTGAGCAAAGTGCCCGATGCCCAAGTCTTTGCAGACCTCGACGCAACAGTCGCCTGGGCAGGCGGTACAGGCCGGGCCAACACCGACAAGCTCGCCATCACCGGCTTTTGCTGGGGCGGGCGGGTCACCTGGATGTACTCAGCTCACAACCCGAAGGTAAAAGCCGGGGCTGCCTGGTACGGTCGCCTGGTCGGTCAGTCCAACCCCAACTCTCCTCAAAACCCAATAGACATCGCACCGACGCTCAAAGTGCCGGTACTCGGTCTCTACGGCGAGGATGATAAGGGCATTCCAGTCTCAACTGTCGAGCAGATGCGTACAGCCCTTAAGCAGGCGGGCAATCCGTCTGAAATTGTCGTCTATCCCCAGGCACCCCACGGCTTTCACGCCGACTACCGGCCCTCTTACCGTTCCGAACCGGCCCAAGACGGCTATGGGAAGTTGCTGGCCTGGTTCAAAAAGTACGGGGTCGCTTAGGGGTCAGCCTGTTCGCCGACGAGGCAGTAAAAAGAGCAACGGTGGCCGTCCGGGTCGGTGAGGTTGACTGCCACCTCATTCATCTTGAGCGCGGGGTGATAGAACTGACGGCGGACAGTCTCAAGTCCCTGCTGGCTCAAAGCCTCGACCAGGGGACCCAGAGCCTGTTCGTCGGCCAGCTTGAACCCGAAGCGAGTAATGCTCACCTCGCCGGTCAAGAGCAACAAGTCGAGTCCCTGCAGGCTGAAGAGGGCATAACTTGCCCCCTCGCGATACTCGGGCTCGACACCAAAAACCTGGCTGTAAAAGGCGACCGATGCGTCAAGGTCGCGGACGCGCAGTTCAATGTGTACAGATTGGGGGCAGATGTCGTCCATGTTTCCGGTATACATCGAACTACCCCATCTATGCGAAACACCCGGCGGGTTGCGCCGGGTGCTCTGAGAATGACCTTCGATTGAAAAGCGCCTAACTACTTAGGCTGGGTCTTCGGCATCTGGTCTTTCGGGTAGGGACTGTCCTTGGTGTTCCCGGTCTGACTACTGCCCGGAATATCCGTCCGGCCCGTCGAGTTGGTCATCGACGGATTATTGGTCGGGCTTGTGGAGCTGTCGCTCGGCTGCATCGAGCCGCCGGGGCGGTTCATGCTGTTGTCCGAACCCGTGCTACCAGGCTGGTTCATGTTGCCCGCGCCGCTGGGCTGGTTCATGTTGCCCATGCCACTGGACTGGTTCATGTTGCCCATAGCACCACCCGGCGACCTGGCGACGCGACCTGCGGAGAGTTCGCGTGCATCGGCAAGGTGCCCTTGCACAACCGGCATCACTTTGCGGGCAAACTGCTTGGCTTCCGCATCTTTGCCGGTACGCAAGTAGTTCTTGAATAGAGCGGCAGTGTCGGCGTGGGCTACGGTTTGGCCCTGAAGATAAGCCTTGTCGAACGCTTCACCGGACAGCCCCGAGAGCTTATTGTAGAGAGCCTGTTGCTTGGGGTTGAGATTAGCGGGCAGGGTCACGCTTTTACGGTCGGCAAGGGGCTTCAACTCGCTGCTCGACTTGGTGTGCTCTGCAATCATTTCCTCGGCGTACTTGCGCACTGCCTCGTTCTGGCTCTTGTCCAGGGCAAGCTGACTGGTTTTGATCTCGGTCATGTCGCTCTGAGCGGCACTAACCATAAATTTGGCATCGACCGCGCTGACTTTCACCGCTCCCGTCTGCGGATTAGCGGGTACCTGTGCGAAAGCCGCCTGAGGGCCAGCCAGTAATAAACTCGCCGCCAGACCGGCTGCCATAGCCTTAGTAATCATCTTGCAATACTCCTTGTATTCGGCCTCTAAATTGCGGGCCGAATCTTACTTTCAATTCCGTTATACAAACCATGCATTTGCGTCAACGTCTGTCAAAAGGCGTGAATCGAGCTGTCACCCAATCACACTTCATACTCAATACGGCTCAATCGAAATTGCGAAGCCGTGGCAAAATCGGGTGGTCCGTTTTCTGATGGTGTCCTTGGCTTTTTTCGTGACGCAGGTTTCCTGGCAGGAATGCCGTCAAGAACTCTATAAAGTTCGCCGACTGGTCTTTATAGAGGAACAAAAAGTCCCCGCCGAAATTGAGATCGACGAATGGGACGCCCTCAGTCAACACGTCCTTGCCCGTTGCACCGAAGGCGAACCGGTCGGCTGCGGACGCCTGCTGCCCGACGGGCACATTGGACGCATGGCCGTACTGAGTACCTGGCGCGGGTGCGGTGTTGGCCAGGCGTTGCTGGTTCACTTACTGGAGCTTGCCAGGGCAGCACAGATGCCCGAAGTGCTGATCAGTGCCCAGGTCCACGCCCTCGGCTTCTACGAGAAAGCCGGCTTTCAAGCTGAAGGTGAACGGTACGAAGAAGCGGGTATCCTGCACCAGGCGATGCGGCTCAAACTCAGTACGCCCGGCACAACTTTATAATACAAGCTTACTACATCGTGCTACAGTGTATTGAGTACGCCGGAGTCCTTCCCGATGCCTTACGAAGAGTTAGAGATAGCGACCGACCGGCCCGTCCTTTCCTGGGCCGCTCACCCGCTCGAAGCGCAAGAAACAAAAATGGCTCAGAACGTCGCCTCGCTGCCGTTTGTGTTCAAGCACGTCGCCTTGATGCCCGACGTTCACCTTGGTAAAGGTGCCCTGGTCGGCTCCGTGGTCGCGACCCGAGATGCCGTCATTCCGGCTGCTGTCGGTGTAGACATCGGCTGCGGGATGGCCGCAGTGAAGACGCCTTATACCGCGGCGCAACTGGACGGCAAACTCAAACAGATTCGCTCCGACATCGAAGCGGCGATTCCAGTAGGCATGGCCGAGAACCGCACCGCCGAGACAATAGTCACCAACTGGACGGGCTGGGAAGCTTTTGCCGACCTGCATCCGGGGGTCTCCCGTCTGCGCGACAAAGCACTCAAGCAGTCGGGTTCACTCGGGGGCGGCAACCACTTCATTGAGGTCTGCGTCGATACCGAGGGTGCGGTCTGGTTGATGTTGCACTCCGGGTCGCGCGGGATCGGCAACATGCTTGCCCAGCGACACATCGACACGGCAAAAAACCTGGCAAAGCTGAGCGAGACCGCTCTTCCTGACCCGGACCTTGCCTACTTCGTCGCGGGTACGGCTGAATTTGCCAGCTACTGGCACGATTTGCAGTGGGCACAGGAGTATGCGCGCTTCAACCGTGA
>JANNPH010000219.1:0-20998 GCA_031399965.1 Gloeobacteraceae cyanobacterium SOY_34_metabat_159
CCGTCATGCAAGCTTCAAAATACGCTCAGCATTGCGAAAGCAGATTCGCTCTCGATCTGATTCACTGATCGGCGCTTTGTTGATAAAGTCCGCCGCCTCTTGACTTGACTCGTATGGATAATCAACAGAAAACAGAATTCGCTCCGAACCGAGAGCCAAAATGGAGCAGAGAAGCGGCGGAAAGGAATCGACACCACTCGTTGTGATAACGACGTTGTCCCTAATATATTGAGACGGCTGCTTGGCGAGAGCCTTGCTGTGCGGCACTATCACATAGCGGCTATCGAGTCGCCAAAGGTCAAAGGGCAATCCTTCTCCCATGTGCCCCAGTATGACCGTCGTTTTTGGGAACCGATCAAAAACACCACCCACAATGAGTCGCATCACATGACTGGAGGTTTCGGTTTGCCACCCCCACATCGGTCCCGCTAATTCAGGGTAACCGCTCAGTACGACAGGTTCAACCTTCGGGTTAGCGGGGTGTAGATAGATGGGTACGCCTAGATTTTCCGCCCGTTCCCATACCGGGAAGAATTTTTCGTCGTCGAGGTATTCACCATTGGTGTGGCCATTGATGAGCGCTCCCTTAAAGCCGAGTTGCTGTACCGCCCGTTCAAGTTCGTCGGCAGCCGCCGCAGGATCTTGCATTGGCAAATGGGCGAAGCCCGCGTAGCGAGAGGGGTGTCGCTGAATGGTTTCTGCCAAAAAGTCATTTACTTCTTTCGCCTTTCGCACAGCGACTGCGGCGTCAGGTTCGACCTGCACACCCGGCGTTGTCGCACTCAACACCGAGATATCAATACCCGCCTTGTCCATCTCCTCCAACCTCAAGCCATCGAAGTCGACCAGACGTCTTTTGAAATCCTCCATTGGTTCCGGCGCCACGCCTTGCTCGGAGTTTGCGGAATAGGGCGCGAGCGCCTGAGTCAGGAAGTGTTCCTCCAGCGCTATTTTCTTGATCTTTTTTTGTTGCGGAATGAATACGCGGTCAAATCCCATTGGAAACCTCGCTTGTTTAGTGTTGAAAAGCTAAAGATAGGTCACGGACGAGTGGGCATCGGTACGCCTCCGTACATAGAGTGGAAATTTAGCTTAAAAGCATCAGCTATTCCCTAGCTCAACTGTTGCTCGAACTGTCGAATGCTCAAGGTCAAGAGCACTGTAGCAAACACGAACAGAATCAACACCTGTGGCCAAAGGACATCCAGGCCAATGCCTTTGAGTACAATGCCTCGATAAACTTCAATGTAGTAGCGCATCGGATCGAGATAGGTCAGCCATTGCATAAATGTGGGTATCGCCGCAATTGGTGAAAGGGCACCAGAGAGCAATACTAAGGGTGGATTGACAAAGAAGGCAATCAGTTGCGATTGTTGTTCACTTTTCGCATAGATTGCAATCAAGATGCCGATACTAATTCCGACGAAGAAGTATAGATTGGAAATAGCGATTAACAATAAAAAATTTCCTCGAAACGGCATTTGGAAGGCGAACTTGCTAACTGCTAAGCCAATGAGCGCATCGATGGTAAGCACGATCAAGAGTGGGAGAACCTTTGCCAATATCACTTGCAGGCTGGAAGCAGGGGTCATCATCAATTGTTCAATGGTTCCTGCTTCTTTTTCACGTACAACCAGTGAGGCAGCCGTTTGTGACCCTAATACAGTCATCAAAATACCAATCGTTCCCGGTACAATAAACCAGGCTGTTTCCAGGCCAGGATTGTAGAACACAGACGTTTGTAACTGCACTTGATTTTGTCGTAGCGCTGAATTGGCTGTGCTTGAGCCGACCCTTCCCTGCTGAAAATTATTCTGGTGGCGCAGATTATAATCACTGACCAATTGGCTTAAATAACTTGAAGCAACCTTGGCAGTATTTGCATCAACAGCATCAAATACTGCCTGTACTTGAGCAGTGCGCTTGCGCGCGATGTCGCGTGCAAACTCTCGTGGCAGTGTGATGCCGACGATCAGTTTGCCCGTCGACAGATCCGCCAGCATTCTTTGCTGATTGGTATAGTAGCCGCTGATCACAAAAGCATCTGTTTGGCTCAGTAGTTCGATGAACTCTCGCGAAGTACGACTTTGACTGTAATCGGCAATCCCGACTTTCAAGTCTTGAAAGGTGGAGGTCAACGCAAACCCAAACAAGATCAGAAAAATCGTCGGCGGGAGCAATAGTTGGGTAAGGAGCTGACGGTTATGCAAGATTTGATTGACTTCTTTGCTAAAAAGCGCCCAGAAGCGGCTACCAAGCACGTTATCCGAAATATTCGTCAAACCAGGTTTCATCTTAAGTCTCCACTTGCATTTTTTGCAGTTTTTGCCAGGCCAGAAAAAAGAACAGTCCCGATAAGAGCGTCAGGGCAAGCACCGCATCCCAGGTGCTTGCCCAGCCAATTCCCCGTGTGTAAGCATCACGGTTCAAGATGATGTAATAGGTTGCTGGGATAATGTTAGAAATCCAGCGCAGTGCAGTGGGAATATTGGCAGTTGGGTAGATATAGCCTGAAAATTGCAGTGAGAGTAAAAAGGCGGTAAAGGAAACTGCCTGGATGACAGCACTCTGGGTTTTGGCATTTGCACCCAGAAAGATGCCCCATAGCACTCCACAGGCAATGTACAGCACAGATCCCAGGATCATCGGCGTCGGGTCACCAGCAAACCACAGCCCAAAAAAGCACCATGACCCGATACTGACAATCAACACCTCTGCCATACCCACCAACCAGTAGGCAGCCGCTTTGCCCAGCAAGTACTCCGTGCCGCTGAGGCTGGAGGCGTAGACTTGTACCACCGTACTTTGTTCTCGCTCTTTTGCCATCGCCAAACCCGCCAGTAGACAGGGAAACAGTGTCACGGTGATGGCGATTGCTCCAGGGCCGATGTACTTCAAGCTTTGGAGTCCGGGGTTGTACCACAGTCGTGTCTGTAGGCTGAGGGGCGTTCTTGAAGTACTGGGTTGTAAATTCTCGACAAACGTATTCGTTGTTGCCTGGGCATAACCCCGAACGAGATTCGCCGTATTTGCATCGGTTCCATCGACCAGGACCTGGGCTTGGGCTTTGCGTCCCCGGCGTTGCAGGTCGCGGGAAAATTCTGGCGGGATAATCAGCCCAGCATAAATATGCCCCTGGTCGAGTATCTGGACTACGTCTACCTGTGGCCCCTGCTGAACAATGTGGAATTTATTCGTGCGTTCAAAAGTGGCAATGTATTCGCGGCTGAGGCGGGTCTGGTCGAGATCTTGAATAGCTATGTCGATGCGATTCACATCCAGCGAGTTGGAAAAACCGAATAACAGAAGTAGTGGAAGCGGTAAACCCAGAGCCATGGTTAGTGTCAGGCGATCTCGCCCGAGTTGGGTCAGTTCTTTCACGATTTGGGCTGCAATGCGTTTCGGTCTTATCATCACGGATTCTCCTCGTGAGCTTGCTTTTTTGAGGGCGGTAAAAGCATTGGACAAAGCACGCTTTTTTGGCAGGCTGCGCTCCAAAAATGCCTCTAGTCGACGGGTACGTCCAATCCCCGCTGTCGAGCCTGTTCTACGATGCTGATAAATACGTCTTCTAGAGAAAACCCAATCTCGCGGTGATGTTGCACATGGATATCCGCCTCTTGTAGCCAGGTTTCAATCTGGGGAATCTGCATTTTGGGGTCATCGACAACCGTGTGGAGGCGCGAGCCAAAAATGGAGACGCGCCAGGGATCCAGGCGCTGCTTCAACAAATTCGCTGCTCTTTGGAGCTGGTCGCATTCCCATTCCACCAACTGCCCCGGCTGTTCAGCTTTCACTTGCCTGGGAGTCCCCTGGGCGACAAGTTCACCCGCCACCATGAACCCCAGGCGGTGGCATTGCTCCGCTTCTTCCAGGTAGTGGGTGGTGATCAAAATGGCCATACCCTGCTGGGCAAATGTGTTGATCCAGCGCCAGAACTGCCGCCGCGCCAGCGCATCGACTCCAGAGGTCGGCTCGTCCAGAAATAGGATCTTGGGTTCGTGCATGACCGACGCACCAAAAGCGACCCGCTGCTTCCAGCCACCAGGAAGGTCACCCGTCATCAACTTTTCTTTGCCGATCAAATCGCTCATCTCCAGAACCCATCGCTTTTTAGCAGCGCGATATTGACGGGGTACCCCATAGACACCGCAGTAAAATTCCAGATTTTGATTGATGGTCAAGTCGTCGTAGAGAGTGAATTTCTGGGACATATAGCCAACGCTTTGCCGCACCGCAGTACTGCGCAGCTGGGCCGTTTCACCAGCCAGCATCACTTGACCGGAACTGACGGGCAGCAGACCACAGAGCATCTTGATGGCAGTCGTTTTGCCGGCACCATTGGCTCCTAGTAATCCAAACACTTCCCCATATTTGATATCAAGATTGAGACTCTTAACTGCATGAAATTTGCCGAATATTTTATTGAGTTGCTGAGCACCGATTGCTGTTCCAGTGCGTTTTTCAGTCCCATAGATGCGTGGGTAGATGCCTGCTGGTTTTTCCCCTTTGAGGGCGCGTAGCCGGGCTACGAAAGTATTTTCTAAAGTCGGTGTATCGACGGCAAAGCGCTCAACGTGAATCTGTTCGGCTTCTAATGCCTGTTGTATGTCACTTTGAGTCTGCTCCGGCTCTTGCGTCAGAACATCGAGGTGATCGCCAAATCGCTGCACATCGGAAATGCTTTTCCGCAGCTCCGAACTGTGCTGGATAGTGTCTTCAGCCTGTTCTATCTGATTGACCGGCATGTAGACTTCAACCCGCTGAACACCCAGACTAGCTTTCACCTGGGCCACCGTATCGCATTGCTGGATTTTGCCGTCGTACATGAATGCAATCCGGGAACAGCGTTCGGCTTCATCGAGGTAGGGCGTTGCGATCACGGTCGTAATCCCTTCTGTGCCGGCCAACTGTGCCAGGATGTCCCAAAATTCCCGGCGCGACACGGGGTCAACCCCCGTCGTCGGCTCGTCCAGCAATAAGATGCGCGGATTGTGAATCAGAGTGCAGCACAGGGCAAGCTTCTGTTTCATGCCGCCTGAGAGCTTTCCCGCCAGACGTTCTTTGAAGCGGCCCAAGTCCAACAACTGGAGGTAGCGCTCACTGCGGCTGTTCAGGTCACTTTCTGAAACTTCGCGTAGACCAGCGGTATAGCGGAGGTTTTCCCAGATGCTCATGTCCTGATACAGGCTGAAGCGTTGGGTGAGGTAGCCCATCTGGAGGCGCATTTCTCTTGGTGGCTTGCCAAAAACTTCCACTACACCGCTGGTCTGAGGCATGACGCTGGAGAGGATTTGAAAAGTCGTGGTTTTTCCGGCACCGTCGGGACCGATGAGGCCAAAAATCTCGCCTGGGTAGATGTCGAGGTCGATACCAGCGACAGCTTCCTGCGCATGATCGTGATAGCGATGTCGCAGATCGCGCATCGTGATCACTGGGCCTTCCGGAGCGCGGGCCAGTGACGGAGGAGCAGAGAGTGACTGTGTCATGGGTAGCAGCAACGGTAGGGTTGTGAGTAACAAGCCGAAAGAGTGTTGGGTGAACTACGTCGTTGCAGGCAACAGAATGCGCGCATCAGCAGGCATTCCCTGTTTTGCAAATTGCTTGGAGTTGTCATCGAGGATCAACTCCACCCCAAACACTTGCTTGATCCGGTCTTTCTGGAAGTAGATGTTCTCAGGAGTGAAACTGGCTTTGGGATCGATGCGGCGCACTTTGGCTTTGAGAGGCTGCTTGGGAAGCGAATCGAGGTAGATCAATGCAGGTTGCCCAGGTCGAACTGGGCCAATCTGACCTTCTGGAATAAAGCCACGTAAATAAAGATGGTCGTGGTTTACGAGTGTCAACAGCGGTGCTCCCGCCGCTACGACCTCACCTGGTTCGGTGGAGCGGGTGATCACATCGCCTGGCATTGGGCTTTTGACGACGAGATAGTTCAGATTTGCCTGATACTGAGCGACGGTTGCTCGCGCATCCTGCACCCGCTCTTGCGCCACGACAATATCGGTTCTGGCCTGTTCAATCTGGCGTTGGAGTTGGAGTTCGTAAGCGCTCTTAATGGAGGTGTTTTTCTGGGTTGCCTTTGCCTGGGTCAACTGACCCTGGGCGGAGCGAACTACTTGTTGCTGGGCTTCCACTTGCGCCTGGGTACTGGCCAGACTGGCATTGTCGTCATCCAGGCTCTGAGCTGAAATGGCCCCTTCTGCATGGAGCTGCTGGGTGCGGCGCTGGGTTGCCTGTGCTCTAAACAGATCGGCCTGGGCTTTCACGAGATTGGCCCGCGCCTGTGCCACTACGTTCTGGACTTCATAGATCCGACCCTGACTATCCTGGCTGGATTGCTGCGTGGTGAGTTGAGCTTGCTGCACTTGCGCTAGCAGGATGGGCAACTGTTGACGCGTACTTTGCAGGCTTTTCTGCTGCTGCCTTAACTGTGCCTGGACGCCTTGCAATTGTGCCCTGGTGTCGGAATCGTCGATTTGCACGAGCAGTTGACCGGGTTTTACCGTATCGCCCTCGCGCACCGCAACGCTGGCTACTCTGCCGCCGATCTTGGCAGAAATATCGGTTTCGTATCCCTCGATGCGACCACTCAGGAAAAGCCCGTCCGGTGGTGGACTGTAGAAGAACATTCGATACGCAGCAAAACCAAATCCAGCCAGCAGCGCGATTGCCCCAACGATCCACACAGGTTTGGGAATACTTAGCCCGGATTTAGTTTCAGGTGTCGGAGTTTCAGGCGGTGATTGAGCGGGATCCTGGACTGGTGGTGCGGGGGGCTTGGAATCGGTTTTCGGTTCGGGTTGTGTTTGGGTCATAACAGCTCCAGGAAAAGTTAATTGACTGCTCAATCAATAAGTTTCTGCTTCGACACTGGCAAACCTGTGATGCATGGCACGTCCACTGCACCGGGGTACAAAGAAGAACTGGTGGGCAACCGTAGCCAGACACCACGCGTCTAGCTCTTGCTACCTTGCAACCGATTGTTCGTGGCAAGCACAAAAATCGAGAACCGAACCAGTATTTTGGTCATTTCGACAGCCTGGAAGTCTAGTTCAAATGGTATGTAGACAAAGTGAACAAATCGAGAAGGCACAGGCAGATGTTGTCGCTTATCAGCCAATCCACCACTTGCTCTTGCCTTTGCCTAGGGGGAACGTGTCTTCTCGGAGCGGCAAAAGTGCCCGCGTTTTCACTGTTCTCGCTGGGCCTCGGCTTCGTTCCCCTGCCCGTGACCTACTTTCTCTATTTGGAGATAATCTTATCGGGCTATTGCCCACTGACCTGAACGGTTAAAAGCTGGTTTATTTTGCTTTCGCGGGTACGTTGGCGAACTGCGGAAACAGAGCCTCGGCGTTCATACGATTAATCGCTGAGCGTAGTTGATTGTCGAGTGGGTAAGCATCAAGTCCACCTGTGAAGTGACTGACAACTTGCACAGGAGCGAAGGGTGAGTCACTGCCGTAAAGAATGTGACTGGGGTCAGCGAAAGCCAGCAAACTGGGCAAGGCGGTAGGACTGGAAGACAAGGCGGTGTCGAAGTAGAAGCGGCGGAGGTTTGCCAGTCCAGTTTCGAGGTTGTGATCGGGGGAACAGACTGTAGCGATCCGATGAGCGGCGTAAGGGATGAATCCCCCAGCATGGGACAGAATTATTTTCAGATTGGTATAGCGGGTCATTGCACCAGACACGATGAGATTAATCGCAGCGCGGGTGGTATCGAGTAAGAAGTCTGCTGCGAAAGGGGGAACACCTTGCACACTTGGCCCTGGTAGTTCCGAGGGATGGACGAAGACTACAGTATGGCGGCGGTTCAATTCCGCCATGAGTGGGTCAAAGTCTTTCTCTCCCAGGTAGCGACCATGGGTATTTGCCAGCAGAGCCACCCCAGCCGCATGCAGTTCATCCAGAGCATAGACTGCTTCTGCAATCGCACCATCGACATCAGGTAAGGTCAAAGTCGCAAAGAAGCCGAAGCGATGGGGGCGATCGCTCACTACCTTGGCCGCAAACTCATTCACTTCACGAGCCTTGACCCGCGCCTCGGCATCATTGCCCAGGTGCACGCCGGGGGTAGAAACTGAGAGGATTCCAGTCACAATGCCATGCTCATCCATCACATTGAGCGCATCTTGTACACTCCATTTCGTCACCGGCAATAACCAACTGGCATTGTTTCCTTTCTCAGTCAGCCAATTTACGTAAGCAGGAGGAAGAATATGTTGGTGAACGTCAATACGGGCAGGATTAGACATGAGTTTTCCTTGTCAAAATTCCGGATCTGTCCGCTTTCGGTCGGTAATACGCGCCTAAGGCCCCAGCAATTTCACGACGCGCGGACCGAACTTTTCCACCAGTGTCGGGTCGATCGAGCGCACTACGCTCAGCCGCAGGGGAAGGGCGGCGAGGGGCCGGGCATAGGCCGTGCTCAAGTAGGGCTCGAACTCCGGTCGGCCATTCAGGTGGCGCCGGAAAAAAGCCGTGGCCAGGGCCTTTACCGCCGGGATGGCCAGGGACGGGTCCGGACCGACCAGGGAAGGGGGCATCTGAAGAGTGGCTTTTTCTTCTGGACCCAGGCTGGTGAAATGGGTGCCGCCACGCATCAGGATTAAGTAGCGCTCCGGTACTTTCAGCCAGTAGAAAGCACGGATCTGTTCGAGCAGCGGCGGGGTGACAAAGTCTTCGCTTCCCGCCAGGATGAGGGTCGGCACCTGAATTTGGCCTAGCCCCTTTGGCCCGAGGATGCTGCTATCGAGGGGGTTTATCGAGAAGACCGCCTTGATGCGCGGATCGCCCAGTTGAGCCGAGGTAGCGGACATGGTCTGGGCCTGGCACTGCAAGAGCAGCGATAAATTCAGCGAAGTGCTGCCGTCCTTATATTGCGTGCAGTCGGCCCGCAAGCGCTCGAAGTCGATCCCGGCCCCGGCTAGAGAGAGGACCGTGAAGCCCCCTTTCGACTGGCCGATGAGCCCGACCTGGCTGGGATCAAGGCGACCGCGCCAGTCTGTGCGGGCACGCCGTTCAAGCGCGTCGAGCACCCGGCTGACTTCCTGGGGGCGGCTCACAAAGTCGAGCGCTACTGCGTTGCTGGGGGTGGCGAAGGTGTCGAGCATCTGGCGGTAGCGCGCCGAATTGCTGAGCGGGTGTTCGACGGCCACGACCGCAAAACCCCAGGAGGCCAGGTGTCTGGCCAGGTAAGTAAAAGTCAGGCGGCTGGAGGCGATGCCGTGGGAAATTGCGACCACGGGCGGCGGAGTACTGCCTGCCGGTAGGCGCGGCAGGTAAACGTCGGCCACGACCTTGCCGCCACTACCGAGGGCTCCCGGCAGCGGGTCAGCTTCGATCGTCTCTTGCTCCCAGGTGTAAGCACCGGCAAGCTGCAAGTTCTGTCCGGTACCGGAGGTTGGCGGTGCCTCTTTGGTCGCCTGGGCTTCGAGAGCATCCACCACTTCACCTTTCAGCTTCGTCAGGTCGAGCACCTGACCACTCAGTTCCAGGGCCTGACTCAAATCGACCCGTACACTCGCAAATGGAAACTTCTGGATCACTTTCAACACCGTCAGTCCCTGGCGGTCGACAGCAGCCAGGATGAGTGCCGCTCGGATTGCCTGGGAGCCATCGAGGTCGGCGGGGGTGCGCAAGATGTTACCCAGACGCTGCAGGAATAGCCCTCCTATCTGCGAGTAAGTGAGCTGGGACATGGTTGTGGCGCTGATCTTAAACCGCTCACGCAGCAGGGTGCGCAGGGTGCTGAGCTGTTCGGGAGTGGCTTGCTTAGCCAGGTAACTGAAGTTGGGCCCGATTTTGCCCGTGCGGGCAAAGTCTGCCATTTCCTGTACCGGCAGGTTGAATTGCAGCGGGCCGTAGCGAAAATCCAGCACCTCGGACGCCCGCACGGGCAGGGCGAGGAGCATCGTGAGCACAGTGCCGCCCAGCCATCCCAGTCTTTGTCTCACATTTCCCATCTTCATTTGCCTTCTTGGGCAAGATTGGTGTAGCGAAACAGACAGCAACTCGTCGCTGTCCCTATTTTTGCCGGCTGCTCGGCCCGTCGGTGGTGCGTCCGGTCATCTCGCTGTGATGGATGCGGTAGATCACCATTTCGTTCCCGCGTCCCCAGACGTCGATCCACGTCTTGTTAATGGCGGGCGAAAGCATTGGATTGTGCTCTTTGACAAGTTGCATGGCACGCTCAATGTCCTGCCGCTCCGTGAGGCGTTCGGCTCTACCGTTCACCACGACGCTGCGCCAATGCGACGGGGTGTGAACCTCTTCCACTTGCAAACAAACTTGTGGATTGGCATCGATGTACCCGGTCTTCATACCTTCTGTCGTGAATATGAGGATATCCGGCCCCTCGAAGTAATAGTGCATCGGTATCACGTATGCCTTTCCTTCGAGCGAACAACCGAGGTGCCCGTACCCCACCTGTTGCAGAAGCTCTTTTATTTCTGTTTGCGCCATTTCGTCGATGTCCAACATAACCGTTCTCCGTCTGGCCTGAGTGGCACGAATTTCATAAGGGTCTGACTCAAAAGTGAGCCGGCTGTTCTGAAGCTCTGCCGACGGTGGCGCGTGCGGAACGTCCCGCCATCAGGCGACGCTCTTCGAGCTTGACGTGCCAGTTGATGAACTTTTGGGCGTAATGCTCGGCCGATTCAGGGCTCGGCAAGCAGATCCGCGGTCCGTCGAGCTTCTTGCCATGGGGGTCGACGAGAACCGCCAGGAAGCCCTCTTCTGCCCGATGGGTGGCGATGGTCCAGTCTTTATATTTCATAAGGAGTTACACAGTTAATGTTTCTTGAAAGGCAGACAATCGGCCTGGCCAATTTTTACAGAGTGCAGGGCGCTACTCCCGGCTAAATCCTGCCGAGAGAAGGGGGACATGGATTGACGTTGTGTCTCGCCTGGAGTGGCAGGCTGCAGCCTTCGGAAGGACTGTGCAGTGAAACAACAACAGAGGAAAAGATTGAAAGGTCACTCGACCGTAGCCAAAATTTCAAGAAGCGGCTGTCTTCAAATGACAGATCGGCAAAACTCTAGATGTTGCTGGACAACACCCGGTTGCTCAACAACATTCCCACCTTGCTAGAGCGAGTGCGAGCCCTTAATAGGCTCTACCTCCGGCGACATTTATGATGTTAATCCAAGCGCTAAATTTGCGACGCCCAACTTGTCAAACCGTAAAGCCGGCCACTGCAAAGTCGTCGAATGCTCAAACCCTTATTCTGCGACGGGTAATTGCTACCACCCGAGCAGACATTTAATCCGATTTGGAAGCTCCAGGGGATCGAACGGCTTTGCAATCACTCCCGCCACGCCCAGGTCGGCGAAGCGCTGCTGGTCTCCCGGTTGCACTTTGGCCGTGAGCAGCACAACCGGTATGTGTCGGGTGTTGTGGTCAGCCTTCAATTGCTTGAAGGTGGCGATGCCGTCCATTTCGGGCATCATCACGTCGAGCAGAACCGCATCGAGAGATTCGCGTCCGGCGAGCGCCAACCCTTCGGCCCCGGAAGCGGCGAGCAGAACCTCCCAGTCCTCAAGGGTCTCCAGGCAGAGCTGAATGACTTCGCGGATGTCGTTCTCGTCTTCCACTAGCAAGACTCGCCTAGCCGACATCGGCGCCCTCGGCAAGCACGTCTTCAGCCGAGGATAGTGGCCTTCCTGGCACCGCTGTTGCGGGCTCACCAGATAGTCCCGGAGTTTCGACCTGGGAGGGAATCAACAGGGAGAAGGTACTGCCGCGGCCGGGTTCGCTTTGCGCCCAGATCCGCCCCCCGTGCTGCTGCACGATGCCCCGGCAAATGGCCAGCCCCAGGCCTGTGCCCCCCCGGTTGCGCGAGTCGGACGCGTCGACCTGGGAAAAGCGCTCGAAGATCGATTCGAGCTTGTCGGCGGGGATGCCCCGCCCTTCGTCGCTGACTTGAAAGCGAATCTGTTCACCAACCCGATCGACCGCGATTTTCACCGCCGCGCCCGGTGGTGAAAATTTGATGGCGTTGGAAAGCAGATTGGTGATCGTCTGCACGAGGCGGTCCGGATCTGCCCACACCCGTAGTGAAGGGCAACCTCCGGAGAAAGAAACTCCAGCTTGTTCGGCCATGGGGCGCATCACTTCGAGGGATTGTCGCATCAGGTCGGCAGTATCGCAAAACTGTCTGTGCAGAGTCACCTTGCCCGATATGATGCGCTCGATATCCAGGATGTCGTTGATGAGCCTCACCAACCGGTCGGTGTTGTGGAGGGCGATGTCGAGCATGCGTCGGCCCTTCTGGGGCAGCTCCCCCAATGTGCCGCTCGCCAGCATCCCCAGTGCCCCGCAAATAGAAGTCAAAGGGGTCCGCAGTTCGTGGCTGACCACCGAGATGAATTCGTCTTTCATCCGCTGAATCAGCTGGCGTTCGGTGACGTCCTGGAAAGTCAAGACGGCACCCACGGTCTGCCCTTTCTCAAGGATGTGCGTGTTCACAAATTCGACGGGGAAGACCACCCCGTTTTTGCGGGTGAAAAGCGCTCCGACCGCAGTATGCGCCTGGCCATCGAGGAGAGCGGCATACACCGGAAAGTCCGCAAGCGCGTAGGCGGGGTTGCCCGCCTGCTTGCCGTGGACGACTTTGTGAAAGGAGTGACCGAGCAACTCTTCTACCCTGTAACCGAGTGCCGTTGCCCCGGTGGGATTGACGAAGGTGACGCGGCCTTGCAAATCGAGGCCGACAATCCCGTCACCGGCTGAATTGAGGATGAGTTCGTTTTGATGGCTGAGGCGCTCGAGCGCTTCTTCGGCACGTTGGCGTTCGGCGAGTTCCAGTTGCAGACGACTGTTGGCCGTGGTCAATTCGGCGGTCCGTTCGGCCACATCCCTCTGCTTTAAAGTATCCAGGTACTCCTGGTCTTCGGTCATGCTGCGGGCGCAACCAAGCAGCACGGCTGCCTGTCGGGCGAGGGCGGCTAGAGCCTCGGTCTGGGCGGAAGTGAGGACGCGCGGCTCGAAATCCAGCACACCGATGGTGCCGGTCGCACCGGCCCCCGAAAAAGGGAACGCGCTCAAAAAATGGAATTGCGGTTCCAACCCCAGAACGCACAGTGCCTCCCGCACGTCGGTGTAGCTGCCATTTTCGCCAAGATTCAACCGGTCACCCCAGAAGGCAATATCTCCAGGCAGGTGAGTCGGTAATGAGCCGACTTTCGCCACCAACCGCAGTGCCCCGGCTTCGAGCAAACCGATAAAGGCGGTGGGCACCGCGCACAATTGGGCCGCAAGATTGACCAGATCGTCGAAGAGAGCCTGGGAACCGCCTGCAGGAAACGCTCCAGAAACCTCGACTGCTTCGCTCAGGTGCAATGCCTCCTGCAAGGTTGATTTGGGACCTCGCTCTGGCGTTGGGAGCGGCCGAGGCGGTTGAGGATACGGGTGGCCAGGCCCGTCGAGGGATGGGTGGATGCTTTCGAGTTCGCCGTGCAATCCGACCAGCAGTGCGGCAAAACGCGCCGCTTGTTCCGGGCTCAATAGACGTAGGCCCGACCCGAGCATCTGTTCGATTTCCCTGGCCAGCCTGGAAGCTTCTAGCAACCCAAAGGTGCCCAGATAGCCGACCAGCTTGTGCGCTTCGCCCTCGGCTCTCAGCCGCAGTGCTCCCCCAAGCGTTTTTTCAAGTACCGACCTGCCGGCCTCGTCGAGCACTGCCAGACGCTCATGCACCCTCGGCTTGTGGCGCTCCCAGGTTTCAGCGAGGGCGGCAAGCACCCTCTGGCGGCGCTCTTCGCTCGCGGCGAACGGCACAGCGGGTTGGATCGGCTCCGGCACTTGAACCCTGAGGCGGTAACCCGTGCCGTACACTGTCTCGATCATTTCCGGAGCGCCGGCCGCTTTCAATTTCTGGCGCAGGCCTTTCACGTGCGCTTTGACCGTTTCCTCTTCAGGCGCTTCCTCGAAAGGCCAGAGCTGAGCGAGGATGTCGCTGCGGCTATAGAGGCGTTGGGGGTTGCGCATGAACAATTCGAGCAGGCCGTACTCTTTTCGGGTGAGCACGACGTCCCGCGCCGCGTAGGTCACTTCGTGCGCGTTCGAGTCCAGTCTCAATGCACCGACAGCCAGTACGGGTAGCAGGGCCTCTTTTTTTCGGCGCAGCAAGGCCCGCAGACGGGCGGCCAGTTCGCCCAGTTCGACGGGTTTCACGAGGTAATCGTCCGCACCGGCATCAAGACCTGCCACCTTATCTTGAGCGGTGTCGCGTGCAGTGAGCAACAAGACCGGTACGGAGAGCGCCCGGGTCCGTAGCCGACGGCAGAGCGTAATACCGTCGAGCTCCGGCAGCATCACATCCAGAATCACCAGTTCGTACCCGGCTGATTCGAGCAGGTCCCAGGCCGTCTCACCGTCACCGACCACGTCCACGACGTACCCCTGTTGGGTCAGATGATTTCCCACCACCAGGGCGGTTGCCTCGTCGTCTTCGGCTAAAAGAATCCTCATCGCCCTCGTGTCCCTCATCGCCCTGGTCGTAGCGATTTTTGAAGTGGGAAACCAGATGCCAGCGTCTAGCCATTACCTCACAAACCAACGATAAACACGACACTCCGGGGAGTGAGTTTAACAGACCGCAATTTCAGGCACTGCGGGAGCCTTGAAAAGCGAAGGGGGCAACCGGCGGAATTATCTATTTCTTCACTTTTGCTTTGTATGTTCGTTCTAGAAGCCTTCAGGTGCTTTTAACGAGGAAGTTCCCAATCATGAACAAGATCGAAGCCATTCTTCAGCCAACCCGGGTGAATGCTGTCAAGGATGCCCTGGTAGAAATCGGGGTGGAGGGATTGACGCTGGTCCCGGTCGAAGGCTTCGGTCGCCAGAGGGGTTACGACTCGATGAGTTGGGGCAGGACGGACACGGCGCGCTTCCTGACGAAGGTCAAGCTGGAAGTGGTGGTGGGTCAGGAAATGACCGAGCTGGTCGTGGAAACCATCATGAAGACCGCCCGCTCCGGTCGAATCGGCGACGGTAGAATTTTTGTCCTGCCCGTGACCCAGGCCGTGCGCATCCGCACCGGCGAGAAAGAATGCGAGGCAGCAGTGGTTCTACAGGGTAATGCCTGAACCCGGTGGCCGGGATTTAAGAGCTGAAAGATATTCCGTACCCCGCCATGTACCGTTCTCGGTTACTTCGATCTGAGGTTTTGATGAGCGACGAAACCATCGCAATAGCCGACAAAGGGCGATCACCTGCCCCAACCGCCACCCCGCCCACGTATACCGTCCGGGCAGGTAAGCATTATCCGCCGGGCGCCACCTGCGATCCCCTGGGAGTCAACTTTTCGGTCTTCTCCCAGCATGGGACCGCGGTGGAGTTACTGCTGTTCGAAAGTTCCGAGGCCCCAATTCCCTCCCAGGTGATCCGCCTGGACCCGGACGTCAACCGGACCTTCCATGTCTGGCACGTCTACGTCGAGGGCATCGGCCCCGGCACACACTATGCCTACCGGGTGGATGGACCCGACGATCTCCACCGCACGGGCCACCGCTTCAATCCGAAGAAAGTGCTCATCGACCCTTACGGACTCGGTACCACCAATGTCCTGTGGGACCGGTCGAAGACCTGCTCTAGAGAAGACAACCTGACTTATTCGGGGCGGAGTGTGGTCATCGATGCCACCGATTACGACTGGGAAGGAGACCGGCCGCTCAACCACTCCATGGAGCAGACCGTCATCTACGAACTGCACGTAGCCGGGTTTACGAGGTCGCCTACTGCCGGTTGCACCCATCCCGGCACGTTCGGTGCCCTCGTCGAGAAGATTCCGTATTTGCAAGAACTGGGCGTGACTGCTGTCGAGTTGTTACCGGTATTCGATTTCGACGAGACAGAAATCCTGCGCTATGGACCGGACGCCCAACCCTTGCGCAACTACTGGGGTTACAGCCCGGTCAGCTTTTTTGCTCCCCAGAACACCTACTGCGTCAGCCCAGAAGAAGGCAGCCACCTGCGCGAGTTCCGGGACATGGTCAAAGCTTTCCACCGGGCCGGCATCGAAGTGATCCTCGACGTAGTCTTCAACCACACCTCCGAAGGCAACCAGTGCGGGCCGACGATCCACTTCAAGGGCTTCGACAACTCCGTCTACTACTATCTGCGCCCCGAGGACCGTGCCCTCTACACCGATTACTCCGGCTGCGGCAACACCCTCAATTGCAACCACCCGATTGTCACCAAACTGATCGTTGACGCGTTGATTTTCTGGGTCACACAGATGCACGTGGACGGCTTTCGCTTCGACGAAGGCTCGATCCTGGCACGCGGCATCGACGGCACGCCCATGCCGCACCCGCCGGTACTCTGGTACATCGAACTGGCCGACAGCCTGGCTGAGACCAAGATCATCGCCGAGGCCTGGGACGCCGGGGGTCTCTATCAGGTGGGCGGCTTTCCAGGAGTCCGTTGGAGTGAGTGGAACGGCCGGTACCGCGACGATATTCGCCGCTTCGTGCGGGGCGACCCTGGCCTGGTCGGTGCCGTCGCCACTCGCATTGCCGGAAGTGCGGATCTCTATCAAGGCGGGGGCCGACTGCCCATCAACAGCACCAACTTCATCACCTGCCACGACGGCTTCACCCTGCGCGACCTGGTCTCCTACAACTGCAAATACAACGCTGCCAACGGCGAAAATAACCGCGACGGCGTCGAGGACAACCTGAGTTGGAACTGCGGTGCCGAGGGCGAAACGGATGATCCGACAGTACTGGCCCTGCGGCAGCGGCAGACGCGCAATTTACTCGCCTTGCTGTTTCTGTCGCGGGGGGTCCCGATGCTCTTGGCCGGTGACGAGGTGGGGCGCACCCAGCAGGGCAACAACAATGCCTACTGCCAGGACAACGCAACCAGCTGGTTCGACTGGAGCCTGCTTGAGCAACACGCCGACCTGCACCGCTTTACGAGGCTGATGATTGCCTTTCGTAAACGTTTCCCGGCCTTGCAGAGCCGTCGGTTCTACCGGGGCACCCCCGGCCCGCGTGGCCTACCGGACATCGCCTGGCACGGCTGCCGTCTGAACGCCCCCGGCTGGCACGATCCGGATTCGGGAGTGCTTGCTTTCACCCTTGGGGATGTCTCACCCGAAGCAGATCTGCACGTCATTCTCAATATGGAATCGCAGGAGCTTGTCTTCGACCTGCCGCTGTTGTCGGGTCGGCGATGGTGTCTGGCCATCGACACATCCCGCCCCGCCCCGCTGGACATCGCCGACCCAGGCCAGGAAGAAAATCACGACGGACTCACCTATAAAGCTCACGGTCACAGCGTGGTCGTGCTTGTCTCCCGTTGCGCCGTTCGAGCACCTGGTTCGCCGCTAGACATAGACGACCCGTACTGGAGGGTGCCATGACTAACGAAACAACGACGCAATCCATCTGGCGTTCGCTTACCCAAAGCTCCGGCGGGGAACGCTTCGACCCAGGCCGGGTGGGCAGCCTGGCCGAACCCACCCGCCGCTACCTGCTCCATGCAATCCAACCGGGGACACTGCTTGCGTCTTCGGTTGAACTCACCATGCACGGTTCGTTCCGCACCTCGCCTAAGGGCCACTGGATGCCGATGTCGGGTTCGGAGATTATCGTGGGCGGACTGGGCTTTTTGTGGAAGGCTTCCATGGGCCGTCTGCTGCCCATCGTTGGCTTCGACCGCTACAGCGAGGCTGAAGGCGAGATGTCCTGGCGCCTCGGGGGGCTATTACGAGTGGCCTATGCCCGAGGGGCCGATGTCAGCCGTTCCGCCCGTGGGCGCTTCGCGGCCGAGCTGGTATTTCTGCCCTCCGCCCTGTTGCCGGGGCAGAACGTGTCCTGGAAGCAGAGCGGGGAAAATCGGACACAGGCCGCTATTAAAATCGATGGCGAAACATCTTTTGTGGAGTTGGTCATCGCTCCTGACGGGCAGCTCAGGCAGGCAGTGGTGGATCGCTGGTCGAACTTCGGTTCAGCAAATGGCAAATGGCGCTTTGCGCCCTTCGCGGCCTGCTTCCATGGGGAGGAGCGCTTTGGCGGGTACACCATCCCCACACGCCTATCGGCAGGGTGGTGGGGAGAAGACGGCTGGCAGTTCGAATTTTTCCGAGCCGAGATTGCCTCGGCGTTATTCCACTGACCGCCGCAGGCGCAAACTTCACGCGTTGTCGAAAGCACGGCAGGTGCTACTTTCAGGCCGGAAAGGATTTCAAGAACCGCGCAGAGGTTGCTTCACGGCGAAACCATAGAGGAGGCATCGCGGGACGTCACCTGTTCAGCCGGTTTGTGTTCAGCCACATCACAAGGCGGTTGAACCACCAGCACCGAACAGGGGGCGTGATGCACCACGTGGTTGCTCACGCTGCCCAGCAGTGCCTCGGCAACCCCTCTGCGCCCACGACGGCCGATGACAATCGCGTCCACATCCCAGGTGCGGGCCATCTCGCAGATGAGCGGACCAGGGTGACCGGCCACCTGTGCAATCTCGGTGGGAATGCCCCGTTCGAGTGCCTGAGCTTTGTGCTCCTGCAGCATTTGCATCCCACGAGACTCGTACAGTTTCCACTGCTGGTGGAAATATTCGTGGGTCTCCCGGTTTGCACCGAGCGGGTACAGGTCGATGAGAGTCCCCGCTGCGGGCGCAAGTGCCCAGTCTTCTTCACCTGAAAGGATGTGCAGCAGCACCAACGAAGCCTTGCACCCGAGAGCAAGTTCAACCCCCGCCTCGAAAGTCGGGGTGTTGTCGGTCGGCAATTCAAGTGCGACCAGGATTTTACGAAACATAGCTCAATCTCCTGTTCACGCCGGGCAGGTACTCTTCTGCTGTCGGCAGCTACTCAGACCATAGGAGCGGAAGGTGAAAAAACCGGGAAGTTTCTCTCAAGGAGGCTATCTGGGTTCTTTAACCTGCGGAGGCAAACTTAAGCACACTTCTCTTTCAACTCTGTCGGAGTACTCGCCTTCAAGTCGCTACCTAATCGGGTTTGTAGATCGGGCCAGTGAGCACCGATCAGATTTGGTAGAACAACGTTGGCTGCTCCGACCCGATCCGTAGGACCGAGTCCAATCGCCCACATGCCGGCAGCAATTGCGGCTTGGATTCCGGCGGGGGCATCTTCAACCACGACACAGTGGGCAGGATCGAGTCCTAACCGATTGGCGGCGTACAAAAACAGGTCAGGGGATGGCTTGGGGTGTGTGACGCTGTCACCATCTGTGATGACATCGATGCGATCGGCAATTCCTAATTTCTCGATCACAGTACGCGCATTCTTGCTGGCAGAACCGATCGCGATTTTGATGTGCGAGCGTCTGAGTTCGTCTAATAGCTCAATGGCTCCCGGCAAAACATCCTGGGGAGTGATCGCCTGGATAGATTCCACGTAGTAGCGATTTTTGCGCTCCATCATCTCCTGGATTTTGGCTTCTGGGTACTGCCGATTGCCGACGATGTGCAAAAGCGATTCTCGGCGAGCTACACCCCGCAGCGATTCATTTGCCTGTCGATTGAAGGGCAGTCCTTCATCGTCAGCCAGTCGCTGCCAGGCCCGATAGTGAAGTTCTGCGGTATTGGTGAGAACCCCATCGAGGTCGAAGATGAAGCCCTTGATATCGGGCGCTTGAGCAAGGGCAGGTGACAAATCGAAGCTGTGCCAGGTGCCGTGCCAGTGCAGCTTGAATTTGAGGCGAGTCCAGGTGGGAGGCAGATGGGGAGTCGCGATAGGACCGCTATCTCTGAGTTGAATGCCTGCAAAGCCGAAGATTACTGCCTGCCACACAGCACCTGCAGAAGCCGCATGAATGCCGTCTCTGGTGTTACCGCGAGTATCTTCGAGATCGACCAGAGCTGCTTGCATAAACTGATTGTAGGCCTCTGCTGCGAGTCCCAGATCTGCTGCGAGGATAGCGTGGATAGCTGGACCAAGGGACGATCCGTAGGTAATATCTGTGCGAGGAGCATAGTAGTTCCAGTTCTTCTGCAGCACGTCATAAGAGTACGGGAATGCTTGCGTTCCTCGCATCAGGTAGAGGAGCATCAGGACGTCGGGTTGCTTGAGCACCTGTCGATGATTCGTCTCATCAAAGCCGAGAACAGCTTGAATCGACTGCTTGCGGGGTTCGTAGTCACTTAGATTGACGTCCTTGAGCTGAAAGAAACCCTCAAACTGTTCGATCAACCCTGTTTCTGGATCGTAAGGGATGTACATCCGCGCGATTATTGCGTGGATGTGAAACAGTCTCTCTGGCGTGAGTTGCAGTCTTTGTGCCAGTGCATCAGCGCAATCAGCAAAGTGGTGCCGCAGCCATTTATAGACTTCAACAGCCTTTTCTAAATTCCACTGCACCATCCGATTGGTAAACGCGTTGTTATCCACCTGCTCGTGATATTCATCGGCTCCGATGATTCCGCACAGTTCATATCGTTCCTGTTTGGAATCCCACTCCACCCGACTGAGCCAGAAAAGGGCGGTGCTCAGGATGATTTCGGCTCCGTAGTCTCGCAGCCAGGTGTCATCGCTAGTAGCCTGCCAGTATTGCCAGACAGCATAAGCAATGTCGGCACTGATGTGAATTTCGCGGTCGCGGCTCCAGATTCGTACAGATTCCCCATAAGGCTCGTTTAGAATCGACCACCGAGGCGTCATCTCATCGCCAGTAGCAGCACTTTCCCAGGCAAACATTGCCCCTTTGTACCCGCTGTGCGCTGCTTTACGCCGCGCCCCATCCAGGGTGTGATAGCGGTAGGTCAACAAGCTCCGGGCGATGGCGGGCTGCGTCAGGGTGAAAAAGGGCAACATGAAAATTTCGGTGTCCCAAAAGACGTGACCCCGGTAGCCCAAGCCCGACAGTGCTTTGGCGGGAACGCTGACCCGACTGTTATGTAGGCATTCACCCATGACGTGTGAACAGGCACCAATAAAGAGTTGAAACAGGTTGTAGCGAACCGCCAACTGAGCGTTGCTATCCCCCTCGATCTCGACATCGCTTTGCTGCCAGACTTCGTTCCACG
>JANNPH010000237.1:0-2121 GCA_031399965.1 Gloeobacteraceae cyanobacterium SOY_34_metabat_159
GGTGTAGAGCCGGACCACGCCGGTCATGTTGTCGCCGCCCTGTCCTTTTGTCATTGCCTCGGCGTACACCTGGCGGGCGGCTTCGGCCATCGGCAAACGGGATCCCGTCTCCTCGGCAGCGGCGAGTGCAAAGCCGAGATCTTTTTCCACCAGCTCGATTGGGAACAGCGGGTCGAAGTTGCCGACGAGCATCGACCCGGCTGCCGCCTTTGCCGCCGGGCTACATACCGGGAGCGCTCCCAGGATCTCGACGACCCGCCCCCCTTCAAGGCCACAGCCTTGCATCAGGAACAACAGCTCGGCCACCACCGCCACCTGCACTCCCAAAAGGGTATTGATCGCCAGTTTGAGGGCGGCCCCGCTACCGGTCGGCCCGGCATGATGGACAGCACCTCCCATCGTGCGCAGGACAGGTTCTGAGCGCAGGAGCACCTCGGCCTCACCACCCACCAGGTAGATCAGTTGCGCCGCGTCCGCCTGTGGCCTGGATCCGACGACCGGGGCGTCCAGGAACGTCTTCCCTTGCTCCCGGCAGTGTCCGGCAAACTCGTGCACCCACCCGACGCTCAGGGTCGAACTCTCGATAGCAATAGCGTTTTCGCCCAGGCCGAGCAGGGCACCGGACGCAGGGTCCAGCCAGACTGCCCGTGAAGCCAGGTCATCGCGAACCATGCTGATGGCAAAATCTACTCCCTGGACGGCCGAGCGGGGGCTGTCGGCAGCTCTGGCCCCTGCTGCCACCAGGGGATCCGTTTTACCCGGACTGCGGTTCCATACCGTCACCGCGTGACCTGCCTTCAGCAGTGCGACCGCCATGCGCGAACCCATGGCACCCGTTCCTAGTATCGCGATATTCGACATAGCCATGCTCCTCGTCTGGATAGGTCGTTGTGGCGACCTGCCGTTCGACCGACTCGCCGCTCACCATCACGGTGGCTGCGTCAGTGGTCATCGTGTGTTGCTACAACCAGAATTCTAGTTCTGTGCGCACAATCGGATAAAGAGTCGTATACGCACAAGCTTCGTGCGTTTTGTGCAGGAATGGATATTGAGAATCTGCGCCTCTTGATTGAGGTCGCCCGCCAGGGTAGTTTCGCTGCTGTAGCCCGCTCCCGCGATACGGAGCCGTCGTCCGTGTCGCGCGCCATTGCTGCCCTTGAGGACGAGCTAGGTGTGCGCCTCCTGCAGCGGACGACCCGGCGCATGTCGCTAACCGAGGCCGGGGAGCAATACCTGAGCCGCATCGAGCCGTTGGTAAACGACCTGGACCGCGCCCACGAGGAAGTGCGTTCAACCTCCGCCACCCCGACCGGCACGTTGCGTCTGACCGCCTCGGTAGCCTTTGGCCAGACGTGCCTGGGGCCGCTGCTGCCTCAATTTCGCCAGTCGTTTCCACAGCTCAAACTGGAACTATTGCTCACAGATGCGAACCTCGATCTGGTCTGTGAGCGGGTGGACCTTGCAATTCGGCTCGGGCCAAAGACGGCGGCCGATGTCACTTACGTCAAGTTGTTCGACACGCGCTACCGGGTCTGCGCGAGTCCGGCCTACCGGGCGGGCGCTAAGCTCCTTCGTGAACCCGATGACCTTCGAGCACACCGATGCCTGCTGTCTACTTTGCCGGACTTCCGCTCACGGTGGCTGTTCCGCAACAGCGATGGGATAGTGAGCGAAGTGAGCGTAGACGGTGACCTTGTCATCTCGAATCCGCTTACTCTGCGGGACTGTGCTGTGGCCGGTCTGGGTCCGGCGCTCCTGGCCAACTGGCTCGTTGACAAAGACATTGCCGAGGGACGGCTGGTCGAGCTATTTCCGGAGTATCGGGTGAGTGCCACGAACCTTGAGACGGCCGCCTGGCTGCTGTACCCGAGCCGGGCCTATCTGCCGCACAAGGTTCGGGTCGCAGTCGAGTTTCTGAAGCTGAACCTCGGATGATCCCCGATGGTGAGGCCCCCGCGCCGGTTCGCTAAAACAAAATTTCTTCCAGGTTGATGACAAATCCTTTGCTGTCGGATCGAGCAGAGTGCTGTGACCATCACGGCTCGTAGCCTGCCCGGCTGCGAGCGGCCCAGGCTTCCAGTAGTTGCCGTTCCCGTTCGGGGGTGAGGCGGCGCACCACTG
>JANNPH010000256.1:0-5704 GCA_031399965.1 Gloeobacteraceae cyanobacterium SOY_34_metabat_159
TGTGGTTGATGGACTAGCAATGGCTTAGGTCTTCGTCCGGTGATGAAGTCGAGCATAAGAACACAAGATATCGACATCTCTCAATAGAACGGAGCACTGCACGTCCAAACCCTTCTGATGGCGTTAGTGCGGCCCAGGAAAAAGGCTTATCATCAGCCTTGAATCTCAACTTCCGGTCTATTGGCGGAAATAGGAATGGTGTCAGTGACAACCAGAAGACGGAAGTCAGCTTTCGACACTTGCGCGGGCTGGCTGCAAGTCAGCGTCTTGCTGGGACTCTTGTTGGCTCTGCCACAGCCAGCGAGCAGCCAAAATCCTGGTGAAGCAGGTACACCGACGCCTCAGTTGCAAGAAGCGACCCGGCTCAGTAAACAAGTCGAAAAGCTGCGCAACAGCGGTCAGTATGCGGAAGCGCTCCCACTTGCCCAACAGGTGCTAACAATTCGGGAAAGCGAACTTGGCCCTACCCATCTGGAAGTGGCGGCAAGCGTTAGTGATGTTGCTGTGCTCTACTGGCGCCAGGGTAAATATACCGAGGCCGAGCCTTTGTTTCGTCGTGCTCTCACGGTACGGGAGAAGGCCTTGGGACCGGAGCATCCGGAGGTCGCCAAAAGCCTCAACAACCTGGCAATCCTGTACAGCAATCAGGGCAAATATGCCGAGGCCGAGCCTTTGTTTCGGCGCGCCCTGGCGATCCGGGAGAAGGCACTGGGACCGGAGCATCCGGAGGTGGCGAGGAGCCTCTACAACCTGGCGAGCCTCCAGAGCGACCAGGGTAAACGTGTCCAGGCTGAGCCATTAATCACGCGCGCTTTGACGATTTCGGAGAAGGCACTGGGCGCTCAGCATCCAAGCGTCGCTACCGGTGCGAATCACCTGGCCGAACTCTACCGATACCAGGGCCGGTACGCCCAGGCTGAGCCTTTGTTCAAACGGGCGCTGGAGATTAATCAGAGCGTCCTGGGTCCAGAGCATCCGGATGTCACCTTTAACCTCAACGGCCTGGCCGATCTTTACCGGGACTGGGGCAAATACGACCAGGCTGAACCGCTCTACCGGCGCGCCCTTGGGATTGCCGAGAAAAATTTGGGTCCTGAACACCCGCGCACAGCCCAGAGTCTGGACGATCTGGCCGTCCTGTACCTGTACACAGGCCGGCCCGAACAGGCGCAACCCCTCTTTGAACGCGCCCTCGCGAGCCGCGAGAAGGTGCTCGGCCCAGAACACCCGGACTTTGCCGAGAGCCTGAATGGCCTGGCGACGCTCCAGAGCAACCAGGGCCGCTTCTCCCAGGCTGAAGCCACGTACCGCCGGGCGCTGGCCGTGCGGGAAAAAACCTTCGGTCCCTGGCATCCCCTGGTCGGCGAAGTCTTCGACGGGCTCGCAGTGCTTTATGCCCGCCAGGGAAAGGCGGATCTGGCGCTCTCCCCGCTGACTCGCAGCCTCGACATTCAGGAGCACAACCTGGCCTTCGCCCTGGGTAGCGGCTCGGAGCAGCAAAAGCGCGATTACCTGGCGACCCTCACCGACACCGCAGACGTCGCGATCTGGTTGCACCAGCGGGTCGTACCAGCCAACCGGGCGGCGGGGCGTCTGGCCTTCACCACCGTGCTGCGTCGCAAGGGCCGGTTGCTGGATGCGCTGAATGAAGCTTCCACGGCTCTGCGCCAACGCCTGGGTCCAGAAGATCAAAAATTGCTCGACGCGCTGACGGACACCCGATCTGAACTTGCCACCCTCGTCTTTCGAGGACTGGGCGACAGCACCCCCGAGCAGTACCGCGCCAAAGTCACCGGACTGGAGAACCGAGCCGAGCAACTGGAATCAGCCCTCGGCCGGAGCAGCGCCGGGCCCATCCGCCGCTCGGTGCCTGCAACACTCGATGGGGTGAGTAAGCGATTGCCCCAAAACACGGCTCTCGTCGAACTGGTGCAGTACCGGCCTTTTAATCCCGGAGCGCAGGAACGAGTTGCCCGGTTCGGTCCCACCCGCTACGCCGCGTACTTGCTGGATCGCAACGGCCTGCTGCAGTCTGTGGACCTGGGCGATGCGGTCGCGCTCGATGAGGCCATCGCACCCGTGCGCAAATCCCTGCGCGATGAAAGCGGCTCCGTGGAGACCTTCAAAACCGAGGCCCGCAAGCTCGATCGGCGGCTCATGGCCCCGATTAGAAGCAAACTGGGCAAGACGCGCCAATTGCTGATCTCACCGGACGGGGCGCTGAACTTGCTGCCCTTCGCCGCCCTGGTAGACGAGCGTAGCCGCTTTCTGGTCGAAAACTACGCAATCAGCTACCTGGGCTCCGGCCGGGACCTCCTGCGGCTGGACCGCCGCGGCCCGGCCCCAGGAGCACCACTCGTGGTTGCTAACCCCAACTTTGACAACGCGGTATTCGTGGCCCAGGGGACGCCTGCGGACACCCGCCGTGGCGGCGAAATTCCGACGGACCTGGGACAGTTGCGCTACGATCCGCTCCCGGCCACGGCCGAGGAAGCCAGGGCCATCGCCCGGCTTTTACCTGCTGCTCGGGTTTTGACGGGCAAAGCCGCCACCGAAGACGCCCTCAAGCAAGCCAAAAGCCCCAGCATCCTGCACATTGCCACCCACGGCTTTTTCCTGGAAGCGGCACCGCAGTCGGCGCAAAATCCCCTGCTCAGGTCGGGTTTAGCCCTGGCGGGCTTCAATAAGCGCACCAGCGGCGACGGCGACGGTGCCCTCACGGCCCTGGAAATCTCGGGGCTCGACCTGCGCAGCACGCGTCTGGTCGTGCTCTCGGCCTGCGAGACGGGCCTCGGGGAAGTGGCAAGTGGCGAGGGGGTCTACGGCCTCAAGCGGGCGCTCACCCTGGCCGGGGCCGAAAGTCAACTGCTCAGCCTCTGGCAAGTTGCCGACGAAGCGACGCGCGATCTGATGGTCCAGTACTACCGCCAACTGCAACAACAGGCCGGCCGAAGCGAAGGGCTACGACGGGCGCAACTGGCGCTTTTGCGCAACCGCGAATACAGCCATCCTTACTACTGGTCGGCGTTTGTCCTGTCTGGCGACTGGCGGGCCATGGGTAACCGCTCCGGAGGCTGATTCGCCTACCCGATGGAGATGCTCACGGCCGCTGTGTCACTCTAGAGAAATACCGCCCGAAAAGCTTTCCAGCAGAGCTTTCCAGCCCAACGGGCGGCCCTCACAAAATAGAAGTCTCTACCGACTTCTGGACCGACGCTCTAAAGGTTGGCGCACTGGTCTTCTTTGTTGCCCTGGACGACGTTCTCACCGCCGGTCGGAGCAGGGTTATTCTCCTTACACTGCAAGTTCCCATCGATCGTGTTCGCGGTGATGGTGACCCCGCCGGTGTTCTGGAAGGCCTGGAGGCTACCGCCGATCACGTTTCTGTTGGCAAGCAGGCTGCTCGTGTTCTGGTCAAACTGCAGATCCCCTTCAATCCGCACGCTGTCGATCCGGGCTGCCCGGCCCTGTTTAATCTGGATGCTGCCTCCGACGGTGGACCGGGAGAGCACGTTGACGCGAGCGGCGTTCTCAGCCTGGACGTTGCCGTTTACACGCACCGCCGCCGCTTTGAGCGTGGCACCGGCTTCGACGTAGATTGTTCCCTGGACGGTGGTGCCGCTCAGGGTGCAGGTGGCTCCCTGCGGCACGCGCAGGTTATCCACCGTGACCGCGCCGAGCGAGCCGGTGCAGCGGGTTTCTTCAGCCTGGACGGGGGAGACGACGGTCAGATTGGCCAGGGTAAGGACCGTCAGGAGGGTTAATCCAGTCGCGCGCTTCAGCGCATTTTGCATCTGAGACTGCATGAATGTATTTTCCTAGATAAGGTTTTGCAAGTTAGAACAAACCCCTCTCGCTGCAACATGAAACACAGCGAAAAGCGGCTGGTCGGTGAGAGTGAGGTAACAGGATACCGACTAACATTGCCTCGAACCAGGTCGAAGCAAGCGGACCCTGCCAGGTACAGTTATGCCCGCTTACGTTGTCGGCTACCTGATCCTGTATGGGTAAATTTGGTTAGCGACGTTACACAATGTTCCTGTGCGAACAACGCTGCAGTAGGCTCCCCAGGTCAAGTCCACCCAATTTTGCAGGGATGTAACGTCCTTGATTGAACTTACCCATACAGTCTTGAACGGCCCACGGCAAAGCACCGATGCGGAGGGATAGACAAGCGACTTTCTATTGAGACCCGCCCCGTTGAGTAGGACCGCTGCTTTCGCACGTATCTGACAAAACCCGGCCTGGGTTCAAGCATACGAGTAGCATCAGGCCCGCAATGACTGTTTCACTCTAACCCGAAGCCTGTAAGACTTTGGGCTCTTTTCGTAGCGACTCTTACTAGCGTTCGACACTTCTAAATTCAACAACGGAGTCATCCATATGCCTACCGTGCAAGTTAACGATATTGACCTGTACTACGAGACGTTCGGCTCAGGACAGCCACTGGTCATGATTATTGGTTTGGGATTGAGCCTGCGGGATTGGGGTAAGCAGCTTCCAGCCAGCCTCGCAAAGCATTATCGCGTTATTCTGTTTGACAACCGCGGTGTGGGGCTCAGTAGTTCGGGAAGCAGGCCCTTGACTACCGAGCAGATGGCAGAAGACACAGTTGGGCTACTGGACGCCTTGAAAATTCCCAGGGCACATCTTTTTGGAGTCAGCCTGGGAGGGATGATCGCCCAGCGTTTCGCCTGCCTGCACAGCGAAAGACTCGACAAGCTTGTCCTCGGCTGTTCGATGGCAGGCGGAGATTTTCGCAGCAACCTCTCTCTCGGTAAACTGTTGTGCGCTCGATTCGGGCTCAGGCGAGGAGAGAATTCAGCAGAGGCATATCAGTCAGTCTGGCGATTGCTGTTCCCCCAGCACTTTATCGATAGCCATAAAGAAGCCATAGAACAATTTATGCAGGAGGTAAGACCGTATCACAGCAATGCCGATAGCTTTGCACAGCAACTGAAGGCGGCTGCCACTCACAATACTTGCAATGTGTTGAAGGATATTAAAGCACCTACCCTGGTGCTCTCCAGTAGTGCTGATCAGGTCATCTCCGCCGAGAAAAGCAAATTTCTAGCCAAAGGTATTACCGGGGCAGAATACCGAGAAATAGCCGACGCAGGGCACGCTTTCTATTTCAGTCATGCCCAAGAAACAGCAACAGCCGTGCTCGAATTCTTGAAGATGCCCCGTTCCTTTGCCTCTTAAACTATGAGTACTCGATCACAGCGGCGACTGCTGCAGCAATCTCCTCCATGGTGTCCGCCGACAATCTCCCGAGCTTTTTCCGAAAGCGCTCCAGAGCAAGTGAGCGTACCTGAAGCGCATCCACAGCCGATTCGTTGTCAAGCCCGTTCACTGCGTCTGGTGTGAGCCGAACATGCCAGAGGTTCTTCTCAAAGTGAGATTTCCAGCTTGTGATGGGCGCGACTAGCTTGACAGGCAAAACGCCGATGGCATCTGAGCTGATCACAACCGCAGGGCGCACCTTGTCAAGCTCCGCCCCAATGATCGGCTCGAGGTTCACTAGCCACACCTCACCACGCCGGGGCCGTAGCCTGAGCTGAGACCCCGGCGGGCATCGGCTGTCACACCTTCCGGGCGACCGGGATCACGAACTACCTGATCAACGGCGGCACGCTGGAAAAGGCCCAGCAGCTCGCCAACCACGAGTCGGCCCGCACCACGGAGCTCTACGACCGTCGAG
>JANNPH010000007.1:0-12449 GCA_031399965.1 Gloeobacteraceae cyanobacterium SOY_34_metabat_159
TGTGGGGGGTAGGGGGCGGAAGCCCCTTGCCCCCCACATCCACAGACTATGAAGCAAACGACAAAACAGACTCCACCCTCTTCCCTCATCAACGGAGAATCCACCACCAGGAAGAATACAGGAACTTACTGCTTATACAAGTCAGGGAACTGTTTACGAAGCTGTGCAAGCTTCGGCAAGTCATGAACTACTACGTAAGGGTAGTACGGGTTGCGCGCAATAAAGTTCTGATGGTAATCCTCAGCAGACTGAAAATTCTTCAAAGGCACAATCTGAGTGACGATCGGCTTATTGAAGACACGCGCCTTATTAAGCTGATCAATATAGACCTGTGCGGCTTGCTTCTGCTCATTGCTGGCATAAAAGATAGCCGAACGATATTGAGTACCCGTGTCTGGCCCCTGCCGATTCAACTCAGTCGGGTTATGCGCTACTAAAAAGTAAAGCTTCAAAAGCTGATTATAAGAAACCTGAGACGGGTCGTAAGTAATCTTCACAGCTTCGGCATGTCCCGTCCGCCCAGAACTCACCATCTCGTAGGTCGGACTCGACTCATTGCCCCCAGAGTAGCCAGAGACGACATTCGAGACACCTTTAACGTGTTCAAAGACAGCTTCCACCCCCCAAAAACAGCCTCCGGCCAGCACCGCTGTTTGTTGCCCTGCCCCTTTAGCAGGCAAAGTCTCAGCCGCCGGGGCAGAGAACGTCCACAGGGTAGTAGCGCTCACCAGTGCAACACCAGCCAGAGTTGCGATAGATAGAAAGCGGACGGGCGCGAAACGAGGTGACATGCGATGTAGGCTCCTTAAGATATTTTGGTCAAATGCTACGTTCCCAGGCTTTGAGTGCAGTCGTTACGTGAGGGTCACTCCCCTCCAGACCGATTCAACTTTCGAGAAACGTTGCCAGGCGCTGCAGCAGAGAGCCGGTCAGGTCCGGTTTCCCCGCGACAAAGTTCAAAGATAGAGAGTTGATACAGTAGCGCAGGCCAGTAGGCGGCGGTCCATCGTTGAAGACATGACCGAGATGGCCATCACAGACAGCGCACAGTACTTCTGTTCGGCGCATGAAGAGACTACCGTCAGTCTTCGAGGCAACATTCTGGTCCTGGATCGGCGCCCAAAAACTTGGCCAGCCCGTGCCCGAGTCAAACTTGGTCTTTGAACTGAACAGAGGCGTCTCACAAGCAACACATCGGTAGATCCCGGCCGCTTTGTTGCGGTCGTATTTACCCGTAAACGGCCGCTCCGTCCCTTTCTGACGCACGACCTGAAACTGCTCAGGGGTCAGCAGGCGTTTCCACTGGGCTTCAGTTCGGTAGATTTTCTGGGGCATATTGCTCCGTTCTCCTGAAGGTCTACATCCTGTGTACGGCGATCAGATCATTTTGGATTTTAGAACCAACCGAAGGACTTCGTTCACGGCGACAGCCCCCATCCTGAAAGATAGAGACCGAAGTAGCCACGTTCGGTAGCAGTCATGGCGGCTATCGACAAGCGGCACAGCGCAGCTCCGACAAACACAGCGGCTTACAAGAGAAAGCTTGAAAGCTCCAAGAGGCCAGCTCGTGGAATTTGGTGGAGAAAGCGGGTAGCGGGAATCGAACCCGCAACTAAAGCTTGGGAAGCTTTCGTTTTACCACTAAACTATACCCGCCTGAGGCAAAGCACACTTTAACATACGAGAACTATGACCTCACCCATTTTTCGCACAGGTGATCCAGATAGCCTGTCTCGGCTGAGCCCTACTTTTTTTACTTCCGGCAATCTGTGAGTTCAACGATGAGGCAGGACGATCCAAGGTGCAGCCTCAGACAGAATCGTCACTGATTCCGCAAAGAAAGGCTAGATGGTAGAAGGATTGTGCCTTCACAGCTTTCTGGTATGATTCTCTCTGAACTAAGAAGCACAGGTGCCAACAGCCCGTACGATCGGTACCGGCTCACCATTTGCGCTCAGAAACTCTAGAGGTCTACAGCCGATGAAGAAGTACCTTATCGTGTTAGCGCTGGGAGCATTGCTCGTCGGATGCGGCGGCGGCACATCCACCAACTCCGAAACCTCGACTTCGACCTCGACGGATCCGGCGACCGGGACCAGTTCGACGACGACGACCACTACCACGGAGAGTACCCCTTAATGCTGAAGAAGTACCTGCTCGTATTCACCCTGGGTGTTTTAATCGTCGGCTGCTCCAGCCCATCGACGACTGAGACGACGACGACGACGACCGAATCGACAACGACCGGCACGACGACCGAGGGCGGAGCCATGAGCGCCCCTGGTGAGTCGATGATGAGTACTCCCGGCGACGCCATGAGTGCTCCTGGCGCCAGCACCCCGTAGTTCACTGTCCGTTGAGATGGGGAGCAGGTAGTTCCGAGCGGCGCCGTGCGCTGTCAGGACTGCTCCCCACCATTGCGAGACTGAAATTTCTAAAGCACTGCCGCCCGAAAAGTGCAGACCCGGTAGAAAGTACAACCAGAGCACTGCTCCCCCGGGTTGGGCGGAAAAGCTTCTTCTAAGGCAATATCGTTTTCGATTGCTGAGCGGGCACGCTGGATGCGCTCAGCAATCGTGATCAGCAGTTCCCACCAGGTCTCTACTTCAGCAGGAGTGTAGGTAACCGGCACGACAGCCGAGGTGGCCAGGTAGCTAAAGCTCACCTGGTAGCGCGGGTAGTGGGGCCAGCGGCTCTCGGCCAAAATTCGGTAGACCCCGGCCTGAAAGTCCGCCTTCAGCTGTTCTGCTGTGGCAACATACCTGCCGGATTTGTGATCGACCACTTCGAGGGTGCCGTCCGGGTGCACGCGCACCAGGTCAGGTTTACCGATTAAAACCAGACCATCGCGGGCCGGAGCACTGAGAAGCTTTTCGACTGCAAGCGTCTCGCCTTCACCCCAGCCGTAGGGGGTTTCCACCCAGGCATCGAGTCGCGCACGGGCAGTCTCAAAGGCAGCCTCGGCCGTCTCCCGGTCGCGATAGGCGTTCCAGGAAAAGGTGCGCTCAAGAGAGAGTGTGGCGTCTTCCCGGCTCAACTCCGGTTGCTTGACGAGGGTTTCGAGGACTGTGTGCACCGCCCGCCCGGTGTGCAACTGTGCCCCGATTACCCGCTGGTAGCGGGGAACGCGGACGACTTTATCGAGGGCATAGGCATAGTGACAGCGCGCGTAGGTCTTCAGCGTCGAAGGGCTGAGCTTGAGCGCCGCCACAGCTAATCAGCCTTTGAAGCGTAAAACGGTTGCGCTTTGGCCCAGGCGATAGGCAGCAGCAAAAACTTCTCAGCCCGCGGTACGTAAGCCCGTTGCAAGAAATTCTGATAGCCGTTGGCGCGCACTTTGGTGAGGATGCGCCGATAGAAGATGAGCGATGCCCAGACCGGCCAGCGGGCATCGGGAATCAAAGCCGGGATGCCCTTTTCCGCCTCGCGGTAGATTGCCTCCGTACGGGCAATCTCAAACTCCATCAGGGCCGCCCAGCGCTCGTCGATTACGTAAGAAAAGAGGTCCGCCTCGGTGTAGTCGAACTTGCGCAGGTCTTCAAGGGGCAGGTAAACCCGTCCCCGGCGTGCGTCCTCACCGACATCGCGCAAGATATTGGTTAACTGTTTTGCGACCCCGAGGGCAATAGCGCGCTCGCGCACCTCGACGGTGTTGGTGGTGAGGCCCATCACCGCACAACTCATCAGACCGACCGTGCCTGCCACCCGGTAGCAGTAAGTGCTCAGATCCTCGAAGGTCTCGTAGCGGTCCTGCCTGAGGTCCATGCGCATGCCCTCGATCATATCGAGGAAGGGCTGCACCTCCAGGGGGAAAGTCTGCACAGCGTCGGCCAGAGCCATATCGTAAGGGTCATCGACGCGACCGGCAAAAATCTTGCTGAGGTTGGCTTCCCAGCGCTCAAGCACACCAAGGTCGGCGTTTGCTTCGAGGCCGTCCACCAGTTCGTCGGTGCGGCGGCACCAGGCGTAGATTGCCCAGATGGCACGGCGCTTTTCCTCGGGGAAGAGCAGCGAGGCGGAATAAAAGGTCTTCGAGTACTCCGCCGTCATGCGGCGGCAGTATTCGTAAGCGTCCTGGAGTTTGGCTTCAGGCATGCACGGCAGTCGAAGGGGCAAGGTAAGTCTCGGCAATCGCCCTAGCACACAGCTTACCGGAGAAGACAGCACCTTCCATACTAGCCAGGGTGGGTTGCTTAATGAAATTACCGGCCGAAAGGAAATCGGCGGCCGGCTTTTTTTGACCTGAGCATGGGGTCACCCTGTGCAGTCGGCCGGAAATAGCCAGTTCCTCGAAAAGTCTGAGCACGATGAAGTGGGCATGCAAGCGAACAGGCAGCCCCGTCTCGTGCCAGACGCTACCACTACTTGTCTGGATGGCACGACTACCCGGTACCGCCTGCCCTTCAAGTGCGATGTGCGTAAGACCTTGATGAGGCCGGTACGGCTCACAGCTTGAACCTGCCGGTCCCGCCCCTGTTGCTGCTTGCATGGTGACTGCAACCCCAATAACCATTCCAGATTGTAACGAAAAGTGAGACCCGCGGAGCTTACTCGTATTAAGTATCCCAAATTCCGTGTAATTTCGGTGCTAGTGAGTTTCTAGAAAGCTAGTATTTAGGTAGACAGGATTCGGCTTGGGGGGAAGAAAGCAGGAGTTGCCGGGTCCTATTTTCTAATTACCTACACCTGGTGCCATCGATGGAAACGGCCCCCTGGTTTATTCACAAACTGCCGGACGGTAGCTGCGAAGTTGACCAGCATCCAGAGGCCGAGACCCCCACGCTCAAGACCTGGGGACCGTTCACCGAGCAAGGTGAAGCGCTCGCCAAGCGGGTCGGCTTGATTCGTAGCGGTCAGTGCCTACCCAGGCAGCCGGTGCAAAAAGAGGATTAGCTGCTGCGAAGCCACTCTTTTGAGGCATCCTGGAAGTTGCGTCTTGAGAAAGTAGTGATGACTGCCATTAATGACCCCAAACCTTCGCTCTTCAGTCTGCCGAATGTGCTGACGACGATCGGGGTTTTATTATTTGCGCTATTCCTGGTCGGCCACTTTGTTGTCTCTCGCCAGCCGGAAATGGCTGACCTGGGCGCTAATTTGAGCTTCCTGGGCCTCAATTATTTCTTGTTTCCGCTCATCGGCGGCATCACCCTCAAGTTCTCCGAGGTCAAGCCTGCTCCCGTATTGACTCCACCGCCGCCCGGCGTCGAGCAGTACCGGGCTACCCAGGGGACCGAGATCCAAAAGCAGGTGCTGGCTGACATTTCAAAGCGCGCCTACTTCAAGTCCGCTCATATGGCCGACGCCCTCAAGCGTATCGGTCTAAGTAAGCGCGACGAAGAACTACCAACCCTGGCAGGCTACCGCGAAACCGCGATAGACGAGCACTATGCCCTGGTCTTGCGCTTCGATTCACCGATGGTCCCAGTCCAGCGCTGGCAGGACCGCGCAGCCAAACTGAGCACCTTCTTCGGCAAGGGTGTGGTCGCCCACGTCGATTATTTGCCGGACAATCAGGTCGATCTTTATCTGGTGAGCAAGTCCGTATAAGAGGAACTTTGATACGCACCTCGCGAGGGGCTAGCGACCAGACTTTACCGCCTCAGGTGCAATAATGAAGCGGCCGACTGCATTGGCAATGGGAGCTAGAGCTGTCATCGTCGCGTCAAACTCATCAGGAGTCAGGCACTGGGGACCATCTGAGAGAGCACGGGCGGGGTCAGGGTGAACCTCGATCATCAGGCCATCTGCACCGATGGCAATCGCCGCTTTACTGGTCGCCTCCACAAACTGCGATAGACCGGTGCCGTGGCTCGGATCGACAATCACCGGCAGGTGGGTCAGTGAGCGCAAGACCGGCACGGCCGCGAGGTCAAGCGTATTGCGGGTGTAGACGTGGTCGAAGGTGCGAATGCCGCGCTCACAGAGGATCACATTCGGATTACCGGCTGCCAGGATGTACTCGGCGGCGAGCAACCACTCGTCGATCGTGGCGCTGTAGGCCCGCTTGAGAAGGACCGGACGCGGCTGCGAGCCGACTTTTTTGAGCAGAGCGTAATTTTGCATGTTGCGCGCTCCGACCTGCACGATGTCGGCTACAGCAGCGATGGCATCGAGGTCGGCCGTGTCCATCACCTCGGTGACGATGGCGAGTCCCGTCGCCTCGCGGGCGGCAGCGAGTAGATCGAGAGCACTCTCACCGTGACCCTGAAAGTCGTAGGGCGAGGTGCGCGGTTTGTAAGCGCCGCCGCGCAGGATGCGGGCACCAGCCGCTTTGACGCGGCGAGCCGTCTCGACGATCATCGCTTCCCCTTCCACTGAGCAGGGACCGGCCATCACTACCAGAGGCGAGTCGCCGCCGATGGCAATCGTGCCGCCCGCAGTTGGGATCTGCACGATCGTCGCTTCGGGATGAAATTCGCGCGAGGCCCGCTTGAAGCGCTTCTTGACGCGCAGTACCCGGTCGATAAATGGGCTTTGCTCCTGCACGCGGTCGTCTGCCAGGTTCGACGTATCGCCGATCAAGCCGATGACAATATTCTCGCGGCCGACGATCGTCTGGGTTTCCAGCTGCCAGCTCTGAAACTGCTCGACTAAGGCTTCGACCACTCCAGCCGGTGTACCGGGTTTTAGAACAATAATCAAGATTTCTCCTCGCGACGCTCGGCCCCTTCTTCTTTGAGCGCCGCCAGGATGCGTGCGCTGTTTTCTTTAAATTCCTGGATTCCAGTCAAACTACCCCGCTCCGCCGGATCCCAGGAGGCGGATAAATAACCGTAGGTAATCCCAACGACGCTTATACCGAAAAAGCCCAGGCTGACGAGTAGAACCGCCACGTTGGGAAACGGATAGCCAGAACGGGCAGCAAGCGCAGCCACGAAGTAGGTGGCCATCGCAAACACGATGGGTACTCCGGAAAAGAGCAGAACTCGCCCGAGGGTGCGGTTGCTGACTTCTTTAGGAATCACCAGACTGTTATCTCGCCGGTTGGCCGGTTTCGCGACCTGCGGACTCACAGGCTGGGCGTCAGTTTCTTCGCGTTTGGCACGGCTTTTTTTGCCCATGATGATCCCGGGTGCAACACCACGATTCTACGCTTTCGCGCAGGGCAGACCGGTAAATCTTTGGCGCATAATCGAGGAACCCGGTTGCAACCAGCATCGTCTCTCCTGACAGTGCCCGCGTCCATCCTCAGCACACCCCGCAAGAGTATCCGCCTTGATGGAAAACAGTCTGCCGCTCAGCTGGCCCCTCGTTACAGCCGTCCCGCTTCAAAAGCTCAGCAGTCAAGAACTCGTCGAACGTTGCCAGCAAGGCTTCACTCCCGATCGCGCTGCTTTTGCCGAATTGATGCGTCGCCACCAGGCCCACATTGACCGGTTGCTCTATCACCTTGCCCCCGACTGGCAGGATCGTTCGGACCTTGCGCAAGAAGTCTGGATTCGGGTCTACCGCTACGTCAAACGCCTGAAAGAACCGGAGAAATTCCGTTCCTGGGCAGGCCGAATCGCCACCAACCTCTTCTATGACGAGTTGCGCCGACGCCGGCGCGGTTCTATCCCTCTCTCACTCGATGCGCCGATTCAAACCAAGGACGGCGAACTCGACTGGGAACTGGCGACCGCAGCGCCTGGACCCGATGAAAATCTGGTAACGTGTGAATTCTACGAGCACCTGCGTCGAGCCATCGCGGATCTGCCCGAGGCCTTCCGGACGACCATCGTCCTGCGCGAGATCGAGGGTCTGGCCTACGAAGAGATCGCCGAGACGATGGGCATCTCCGTCGGTACCGTCAAATCGCGCATCGCCCGTGCCCGCCGCCGCCTGCAAACGCAACTCAATCCCTATTTGTAAACTGTTCTGTGCTTCCGTGTGAGCCTATGGACCTGCAACGCTTCGAACAACTGAGTGCTTATCTCGACGGCGAACTATCGCCGTGCGAAAAAAAGCAGGTCGAGGAGTGGCTCGATGCGGACCCAGAATTCCGCAAAGCTTACGAGGACCTCAGACGCCTGCACTTTCCAACCGATGCACCGGTCATAGACCCGGAGTTAGCCGAGCGAGTGATGGGTCGCATCGACGCCGGGCATCGTCGTCGTCAGGTCCTGGGCGGAAGTCTGGCCGCGACCACGGCCCTGGCCCTGGCAACGGGCTACTGGTGGCAGGTCCCCGAGGTCGTGGCACCGGTCGGCGATACCGTCGTCGCGGTGCAGACCCTGGAAGTCGCTGCCCGCCACTACTTGATCGACGAGATCCCATCTGAAGACCCCTACGCCATCCTCTTGAACCGAGAGGAACCAGTGCAGTTAATGGCACGCTGATGGTCGAGGCGCACCGGGGGAAACTTCTGACGGGCAATTGGCCGCAGGCATTTTGCCTGGGACTTTTGCTGATCTTTGCCCCAGTACCGCTCTATGCTCAGTCCAACTGCAACGACCCGGAACGGGAGCGAAATTTTCTCAAGCAGTTCCGCGACCTTAACTTCAAGATTGCCGAAAAGCAAAAGCGCCTCAAGCAAAAGCTTTACGACCCGGAGGCGACCGAGGGCCAGCTTAAAGGGCTTGCAAAAGAACTGAGTCATTGGCGAATGAAGCGCGAACAGCTCGCCATCGACTACATCCTGCACCAGCGCCGCGTCGACTGCCCACCGCCCAACACGCTCATTGACGACCGTTAAAAGGTCACCTCACGGATGAACGCTTCCCAGGCGGTGCAGGGCTTCACCTGTCAGCCGGCAAATGCGCCATTCGCGAAACACCGTTGCTCCCATTTTCTGATAAAAACCGACAGCAGGTTCGTTCCAATCGAGTACGGACCAGTCAACCCGCCCACACCCTTGCTCGACAGCAATGGCGGCGACCCGGACGAGCAATGCCCGCCCGACACCTCGCCCACGATGGGCTGGACGCACGTAGAGATCCTCCAGGTAGAGGCCCGGACGGGTCAAGAACGTCGAGTAATTAAAAAAATAGAGTGCAAAACCGGCCACTTCCGGACCATACTCCGCAAGAATCACGCGGGCATAAGGCACAGCACCAAAAAGGTGCGTTTCGAGCAGTTCTGCGCTACCTGCTACCTGGTCCGACAGCTGCTCGTAGTCGGCCAGTTCCTGGATCAGGCCAAAAATTGTCTCAACGTCGTCAGGTTGCGCCTCGCGCAACTGCAAAGACAGGTCACCTGCTGTCATCGGCTGCGCTCAATGATCAGATCAGGTCGTGCGTCCCAGCGGTGCAGGCTGGGTTACCACTTCGCCAGGAGCCGGTTCGCGCACAAAAACAGTGGGGACAGGGGGCTGGACTTTGCACATCAATATGTAAGCCTGAACCTTCTCGACGTCGAGTTGCAGTTCGAGGAGGCGCTGACGATATTTCTCAACGACTAGAGTCATCTGGTCAAACCTATGCTGGTGGGGGCAGGTGGATTAAGCAAGACTTCCGCATATCTGCTAGGGATCTTAACAAGAGGCATCTGCTGCATTTCGTGATGATCTCATGAATCGTCGTCTCTATGCTTGTGGTGAATAGAGCGCTCAGAGCACTCAACCCGCCAACCTCAGGTAATCGTAGGGGCAACGTCCTACCTATTTCTGCTTATAGCGGTCAGTTTACTCTTACTTGTGCCCATGCTTGTCTACCTTTTTAACCACGGCCACCATAGCGGGGAACCGCGAATTCTGCGCGCTCCCCCAGTGGCCGGAACCACTATAGTCGTACTTTCGGCTATCTACGGCGGGTGGGTGAATTGAGCGAGCGCCTTATTTTCGATGACCTGCTGGCTTTCAGGCCTAACCGTCATACCCTGGGCGGCACAGCCTACCTGCTGTTGGCCGGAGGTCTGAATGGTCTTCCACACAACTGGCTGGTAGATTGTCCAGCCTGGAATGCAGAGAATCGCGAGACTATCGAACGCCGGGGCGGCATCGGCGGAATTTTTTTGACGCATCGGGGAGCCATCGGCGAAGTAGACGAATTTTGCCGTCACTTTCAAGCAGCCGCCGTGATTCAAGAGCAAGAAGCCTACCTGTTGCAGGCGCGAGCGGTGGAAGTCCGTCCCTTTCAGGCCGATAGCGAGATCGCGCAGGGGCTCACCGCCCTCTGGACACCGGGGCATTCACCGGGGTCGAGTTGTTTGCTGTGGGGGGCGCATGGCGGCGTACTCTTCAGTGGTCGCCATCTGCTGCCTGACGCGCAGGGCAAGGCAAAGCCGGTGCGAGTTTCCAAGACCTTTCACTGGCCACGCCAGCTTGCGAGCGTCGAGCGACTGCACCACTATCACTACGACTACATCTGTCCAGGTGCGGCCGTTGGACTGTTGCGAGGCAATGGCTACATGACTGCCGGGCTATGATCCTCTACCACTACCCGCCTCTACTGGCAGGCACACTCATCAGGCGCTACAAGCGTTTTTTTGCCGAGGTCGAGTTGACCAGCGGCGAGGTCGTGACTGCCCACTGCCCCAATACCGGCAAGATGCTCTGCATCAGCACTCCCGGTAGCCGGGTCTATCTTTCAAAATCGAGCGACCCGGCCCGCCGCCTTGCCTATACCTGGGAGATGATCGAGGTAGAGGGCGGCACCTGGGTCGGAGTGAATACGGCAGTTCCCAACCGGATCGTCTACGCCGGTCTTCTGCAGCAGGTCTTCACAGAACTATCCGGCTTCGACCTCGTCCGGCGCGAAGTGGGCTACGGCTGCGAAAATAGCCGCGTCGATTTTTTGCTCAGTGCATCAGTGTCCGCTCAGAATCTCTACCTGGAAGTGAAAAGTACGACCCTGGCCGAGGGCAATCTTGCCCGCTTTCCCGACACCGTCACCACCCGCGGCCAGAAGCACCTGCGCGAACTGACGCGTCTGTGCGCCAGTGGCGGCCGGGCGGCTATCCTCTACTTCATCAACCGCAGCGACTGCACGCGTTTTTGTCCGGGCGACGCGGCAGACCCACTCTATGGCCAGTTACTGCGCGAGGGCATTGCCCAGGGTCTGCTCGTTTTGCCGTGCCGCTTCGAGATCACCCCGCAGACCATTTGCTACCTGGGAACCGCCCAGCTCGATTTGCCTTCTAGCAAGGAAGCCGGAGCTTCGCCGGTAAGTTAACATCATTGCCATGCTTGCTGGACACGTTATGCCCCGCTCTTTTTTCTGGGTTTTGCTGGCAGTGACTACTGCCCTCCCAGTCCTTGCCGCCCCGCCCACCGTCCCGACAGCAACCCCACCTGCGGCCCAGGTCAAGCCAGGACCGTCTAAAACTGCTGGACCCGCCCCAACTGTAGTCAGGCCAGTTGCACCGGTAAAGCTGACAGGGCCAGCTACTGCGAGCGGCAGGCCGACAGCGCCCACTGCGACCACGATGATCAGAGCCGTCGCGGCACCCTCGCCAACCCCGGCTCGGTCCAGTCCAGCCACGGCGAAACCGGCAACTGCCCCAGCGAAACCAGTACCGGGATTAACGGTGAAGACGGCCGTGCCGACCGGTGTTTTTGGGACATCGACACCGAAGACCACAACAACCCCATTTGCCGCCACGACACCCTTTCGCGTTGTGCGGCCAATACCGGTGAGTAGCGGAGCAACGGTTGTCTACCCGCGCCGCACCCCGGTTCTGCCACCTACAGTAAGAGCCGTCAGTCCACTGAAGCCGGCTCCAGTTCCAGTAGCAGCCAGTTCACGCGCCCCGCTCAAAACCGATGTGCAAGTAACCCCAGCTCCAGTTCTTCAAGATGCAAAGGTAGCTCGCGGTCCCCTGGCGGCGAGCCTGATTGGCCAGATTCGCGATGAGCAGGGCAACCCGGTCGTCGGCGCGACGGTGAGCCTCGGCACCAAAGCAGCCCGGACCGACGCCAGCGGCAGCTACGTGCTGGAGAAACTGACGCCGGGACGCTGGGAGGTCAAAGTTCAGCATGAAAAGCACACGCCCAGGCAGACCCGCGTCTGGCTGGTCGAGGGCTTGAAGACACCGCTATCCCTTGCCCTGATCAGACCCGTGGTGCGCCAGGAGGCCACCCGCGTCGGCCTGATAGGCGTCGGCTCACTGACTCAGACCGATACCCTCGCCCAGCGCATGGCGGAAGAACTTGTGCGCACGGGGGCCTTTCCCCAGGTAGGGCCTCTGCAGTTCATCCCGCGCGGCGAGACGATCGCGGTGGTCAGCAAAATGGAGCGTCCGCTCTACGAAATCCTCGACCACGACCGCCCCGACCCGGTGCTGGTCAAAGATTTTTTTGAATACATGGGAGTCTCGGCTCTGGCCGTGGCGCGGGTCGATATGCTCACCCGCAGCGACGGTGACGCCAACCAGCTCAATTCCTACAGCAAAGTCGAACTCTGGCAACTCAAGGACGGCCGTGTCGAGATTCGCACCCTCGTCGATGCGGGCCGCTCCGAAAAGCACGACAACAGACTTTCCAAGGCAGAGACCGACCAGCTCTACGCCATTCAGATCACCCAGATGGCGAC
>JANNPH010000036.1:0-7629 GCA_031399965.1 Gloeobacteraceae cyanobacterium SOY_34_metabat_159
CCCTGCAGACGAAGCCCTTCGACCCCTTCAAGGTTCGCCAAAGCCTGCCAGTTGGGGTGTTGCCTCCCGCAGTGCGGGTCTGGCTTGCCCGGAGTACCGGCGAGGGGCAGGCGAGCACGAAGCTGAAGATTCAGGGTTCTACAGGGCAGCCGGTGATTGCCGGGCAGGTTGATTTGTCCGGTCTCAGCGTGCGCGACCCGGCTTTCCCCCAACCCCTCGAAAAGCTGCAGGGTCAGGTTACTTTTGATCCGGACCGGGTCGTCTTCACCAATTTGCGGGGGAATCTTGCACAATCGCCTTTTACCCTGGCCGGGACAATCTCGGACTACAGGACAGCACCCCGTCCGCGACTTACCTTTAACTGTGCCGCTTTCGACCTTGCAGTCTTGCGCTGGATTCAGACTGCCGGTTTGCTTGGTCCATCGTCCACGACGCTATCGAGCCTGGCCGGTACCGCCCGCGTCGAACTACAGATCCTCGAAAAGCAGACACTCGGACTGGTGGACTTCCAAGGGGCGCGCGTAGGCATTGTCGGGCTCGACAAGCCCTTTGAAGATGTGCGCGGGACTGTACTGCTGGAGGCGGGAAAGACCAGTTTTCAACAACTTAAGGGCCGCCTTGCCGATTCCCCCTTGAGTGTCGATGGTAGCCTCAGCTCAACTGGCAATCTTCAGTTGCGCGGACAAGGGGTGCTCTCGCCGCAACTGCTGGCCTCGGTCGGGTCAGCACTCCAGGTGAACGGCGCGGCACCTTTGCAGTTCAGCGCGACAGGCTCGACGCGCAAGCTCGATTTCAGGGGGCAACTTGACCTGGGCAAGCTGCAAAGCTTGAAGTTGAACGACCTGAACTTGCTCCCCGCCCAGAGCCTTGTCATGCAGGGGACTTACACGCCCGGTCAAATCATCCTGACCAGTACGCGCCTGGCTCTCGGTGCCGTCACTTTTGAAGGGGGAGGAGCGGTTCGCAAATTGGGTACGACGGCTCCACAGCTCGATTTGCAGGTCCGTTCGACCAGGCCTTTGACTATACAGCTCGTCCGGAACCTGTTCCCAGAAATAGCTGCACTGGGAGTCACGGACGGCAGTACCGGGCTTGCACTGGCAATCAAGGGTTCGACCCGCGCCCCTGGTTTCCAGGCACTGCTCAATTTGCAGAACGTGACTATTGCGGACTGGCTTGGCGGTATCAGCAAGCTCACCGGGCCGCTCACCATCACCAGAGACCAGGCCAGTACGACCGGGCTAAGCTTTCAGACACCTGACGGGAAAGGCCAGGCCAAAGGCACACTCAACAACTTTGCCAGTCCACGTCTTACTTTTGAGTCTAGCTTTGCCAGGTTGAACCTCGACCGCGTCCTGACAAAAGCACCGACCAGGCCAGCGGCAAACAGCAATGCAGGTCGTTCTGTTCAGGGTCAGGGACGGCTGGCAGTTGATCAGGGTGTCATTGCCCGCCTGCCTTTTCAGAAGCTGCAGGCAACGGTCGCCTTTAATCAGAGCCAGGTTTCTCTCAGCAACCTGACTTTCAATGCCGCTCAAGGTCGGGTGAGCGCGAACTTGAAAACGGATTCAAAAACCCGGTCTACCCAGGGGAACCTTGCTCTGCGCAACGCCGATGCCAATACGCTTGCGACCCAGCTGCTCAAGTTTCCGAATGGCCAGCTTTTTGGCCGTACCGATATGGATCTCAACTTCCAGAGCCAGGGGAATGAGGGCGATGCCTTCCTCAAGTCGCTCGATGGCCGGGGATCGCTTACGATTCGTGACGGGCGGCTTGCCTCTCTCAACTTGCTAGGTCCGATTCTCCGGGTGGCTCAGGATGTCGGGCCAGGCAGCGGCTTCAACCTCAATACACTTTTGGGGGCAGTGGGCCGCCTGAATACGGGCCGTTTTCAGCAGCTGGGTGGTCGCTTCGTGATAGACAACGGTGTTGCGAGCACCGATGACTTCAAATACCTCGGACCGAGCTTGAGGATGCAAATGTCAGGCAACCTCGGGCTTGTCACTCGCGTAGCCGACTTGCAGGTGGAGGGAGAGTTTACCAACAATTTAAGCGGCAGTACTGGAGGACTCATCGGCGGCATACTTGGACGCCTGCTGAATGTTCCTCGGGCACAACCCCAAGCCTTCTCGTTTGCTGTGCGGGGACCGGTAAACCAGCTTTCCTCCTTGCGCAGCGTCCGCTATTGATGCTACCTGGAGCCCGATGGCCCCAGGCTGAAGTGCTCTCCCGCTCAGGCGTTGCGGACCAGAATCTCCTGGATCGGGGCCGGGAAGCCTGCCTCACCGAACGACTCGCGGATGAGCCGATTGGTATCAAAGTAGACCTGCCAGTAGTGAGCATTGTTGCAGTAGGGGCGCACGGCCAGAACCGGTCCGCTCAGGTTGAATTCGAGAATCTCGACATCCGGGGCCGGGTTTGTGAGCACGTTGGGAATCTGGACCAGCTTTTCTTTGAGAAGCCGGATTGCATCCTGGTGGTTGACACTACCGTTGAGTTGGGCGACCAGATCGACGCGGCGATAAGGATTGGCCGAGAAGTTTTGAATGTTGTCGGAGAAGATTTTGTTGTTGCCGATGTAGTTCTGAACGTTGTCCGGCGCATCGATCGTGGTTACGAAAAGTCCAACCTCGTGGACGGTGCCCGTGACGCCACCCGCACAGACAAAGTCACCGACTTTATAGGGCCGCAGGATGACCAGAAATACCCCCGCGGCGAAGTTTGCAAGCAGTCCACCCCACGCAGCACCGATTGCAATCCCGATAGCCGCGACCAGGGCTGCGAAAGTCGTTGTCTCGACGCCAAAATAACCGAGGATGGCGACCACCAGGGCAATGTTGGCGGCCACCGCCACGAACGAACTGAGATAGCGAATCAGAGTCGGGTCAACCTTTTGTTGATTGAGTGCTCTGCGGATAAGGTCGATTGCGAGGTTGATAAGCCAGCGACCGACCAGATAGATCAGGAACGCTCCAACGATCTTGAGGCCGACCCCGACGAGCAAGGTCGAAGTGTTTTGCGTAAGCAGGTTCAAATCCATTGTCTATGCCTCGCGTCTAGAAATATGTTTGCTGGATCGGTGATTTCACACAAATGATCTGAGAAAAGGCTCGTAGTTTTATGGGAGGAAGCTGTAAGTCATGATACTCATCCTGCCGCCGGGCAATATGCTGTCTAAAGACTTTGCTCAACATTGAGCTGAGAACTGTCTGCTCAACCTTTCAGGTGCTGCGGAGGCTCATAAATCTGCAGTCCAAAAGACGCGCAGAAACTCGTGCAACCAGCATCGTCACAATTCTCGATGCTGGACTTAAGGCGTCTGATGCCAAGGGGGCGGCAATGGAGTCCAACCGGGGATTGAGCGCCTGGGATGTCTGGCACGGTAGAGCATGTCACCTACCGGTCTGCCGCCGAGCAGGTGCTCTTTGACCACGAGCGGGACTTCCTTTGCCTGCACCCGGTCGTACCAGATCTCCTGCCGGGTCTCTATCTGCAGGACCATCAGCATCGGTCCATTGCCGCACTGGCCAAGGCAGCCGGTCTCCTGCAAACGCACGCTTTCAGCCAGCCCATTGATCGCCAGTTCGTGGCGCAGGGCGTCGAGCACTATGTCGCTACCGTCGCGGCGACAGGTGCGGTTTTGGCAGGAAAAAATCTGGATGGGAGCGCTCGACATGCAAGGCCAACAGGCAACGCATCCAATTTAACAACAGCCCAGTCCGCGCCGGTGATGCTCAGCCTGCTGCAAAACTCTATCGGTCTGTCGTCCGTTATAGAATTTCACACAGGCATTGTCGCTCTGGGCAGCCTATTTGAGCCAAACGTCAATTTGGAGCAGCCAGTATGCAAAGAGTCGAAACCTCCCTGCCGGGGGTTTGTCTGATCGAACCGCGAGTCTTCGGCGATGCGCGCGGTTTTTTCTTCGAGTCATACCACCGGGATAAGTTTGCCGAGCTGGGCATCTACGACCAGTTTGTGCAGGATAACCGCTCTAAATCGAGCCAGGGCGTCCTGAGAGGTCTGCACTACCAGCTCTCGCACCCCCAGGCAAAACTCTGCTGCGTCGTGCAGGGCGAAGTACTCGATGTCGCCGTCGATATCCGCCACGGTTCTCCCCACTTTGGAAAGTGGGTCAGTGCAGTGCTCTCCGCTGAAAACAAGCGCCAGATCTACGTACCGGCCGGCTTTGCCCACGGGTTTGTGGTCACATCGGAGACGGCGGAATTTGTCTACAAGTGCAGCGACTTCTACCACCCCGAAGATGAACAGGGAGTGGCCTGGAATGACCCAGAAATTGGCATCGAGTGGAACGTTGAATCGCCGCTTCTCTCCCAGAAAGACCAGAAGTACGTGCCACTCGCTGCTGTCCCTGCAGAGTTGCTGCCCAAGTACAGCAGCTGATCAGTCCGGGCGCTTCGTCACATCTACCGTGGGCGTGGTGCAGCAACCGATCAGCGAACACGCTCGCTGCTTTGATAGTCAGCCAGTGCAGGACTGTGTGACGTCGGATCAGGGCAGTTTGGGCAGAGGCGAACGGCTCTGTAGAACCAGCTTCTCGTCTGTGAAGAAGTAATATTCGCCATTCAGCTCGTAGCGGGTATAGGTACGCTTCGGCGTTACCAGGAACTCTAGCTCCAGGTCGTCCGGGTGAAGGGCGACAAAAGCCTGTTCACTTTGCGGAAGTTTAAACGTACCCGGCCAGCCCTGCATACCGAGGTCGGCGCGTGCCGCCGTCAGTACAGCAGCAATCAGCAGCGCAAGAAACTCCCACGGCCGGAGCGATCCAGCCGCAACTCCAGGTTTTGTAGCCATCAATTTTCCTCAATCGGAATCGGGGCGAGCGGCAAGCCATTCAGCCAGAAAGGTGCGCCAGTTCCAGACAACTTGGAACGAGACGCCTCAAAAGCGGAGTGCAGTCAATTGATTGCTGGTGCCGCTGACTAAAACAGCAACACAGCAGCGAGCCTGTTCTTTATAGGCGGAAACCAGTGCAGGTCATGTCTCATGACCCGCGTCGGCAAGACAGAATTGCCTTTCGAGTGCTCTAGTTCTACAGGCTTTTGCTACCTGTTGGAGGGTTTCGGAGAACCATGAACATATGGACATTTTATCACATTTTCCAGGATATGATGCTCCTGTTTATCGGACGGCCAGCAAGAATCCGGGCATTCCAGCGTCGAACACGCAAGGATATTGGCCGGAATGGCCCAGGCAATCGGACTTGAAAGCAAATAGCGCCCCTGACTACGTAACCTTCAAAGTCGGGTAAGATGGTTACAAGAACATCGTAGTTCTCCCTGTCGTAACTGTCAATCTGCTCTACAGGAATTACAGCCTATGGATCTTGCCTGTCTGGATCTACTCAACAGCGACTGGAATGACCACTGCAGTGGGCAGAGCGAGGACCGTCTTCAGAGCCCGGAATGGGTACGTGAGTTCGTCGAGCGCTGGAGATGGCAGGCAGCAGGTCATCCAGATGAAGCAGTACTGAGTACTCTCAGCTCAATGCGAACACTCCTACGCCAGATGGTCATTCTGCTGGTTGCGGGTGCTCCACCTTCTGAGGACGAACTGTTTCATCTGAACCGTTACATCTGCGCAGCGCCGGTGTCTCGTCAACTAAGCCTGGTTGACGGCCGCTATCGGCTGAACCTCGTACCGGTGTCTGAGGATTGGCAATGGATCCTGGCTGAAATCGCCTGCTCTTTTGTCGAGCTACTGACCCTCGACCCAAGACGGGTCAAAATCTGCAAAAACAGCAACTGCCACTGGGTGTTCTATGACGAAAGCAAGAGTCGTACCCGCTGTTGGTGCGATGACGATTGTGGAAACCTGATTAAAGTCCGCCGCTTTCGAGAACGGCAAAAAGAGACTCAACCAGCCCAGTCCTCAGACTCAGACTAGAAACCCAGGTCTTGATTGGCCAGTTCTGCTTCTCGAAAGACTTCTTCATCGAGCATTTCCGTCGGATCAGGGGACCCGACTTCGCGGTAGAACTGTTCGTCGTAGGAGCGGGTGCGCACGACCACCGGCATCGGCACGGCGTAGCCGAGCACGAGGGCTTGCTGTTTGGGGTCGAGTTGGGCGAGCACCGTGCGCAGGGTCTGACCGCCGGAGACACCGGTGAAGACGGCGTCGATATCTTTGTCGTCGTTCAGGAGCGCTGTGATCCGGGTGCCGAGTTGGGACATGACTTCATTGTCGATACCGGAGGGACGCTGATCGACGACGAGCAGGGTTACAAAATACTTGCGCATCTCGCGGGCGATCGTGCCGAAGATTGTCTGGCGGGCGGTCTTCGGGTCCAGGAATTTGTGCGCCTCTTCGATCGTGATGATCAGTTGCCGGGGCTTGTCGGTCGGCTTTTTAGTCTGCAGATACTGTTCGGCTTTCTTGACGTAGGCTTCGTGGATGCGGCGAGTCAGGATATTGGCGGCGAGCATGTAGCTCAGCAGCGATCCCTGAGAACCGAACTCGACCACGATGTTTTTGCCCGCTGCCAGGTGGTCCAGAATTTCATTGATGTAGCTTGCCGGACAGACCGGTTTAATATAGCGCAGGTCTTGAAGCCTCAATAGTTTGCGCTGCAGGGCAACGGTCGAGCCGAAGTGCGCGCCCTTTGACTCGCAAAATTCCTGCAACTCGCCGCCGCTCATGCTGAGTAGAGCGCCGATCCAGCCGCGCTGAAATTCGTGGCGCAAGATGTTGGCGTTTTCGAGGCTCGCTTCTGAGAGGTTCAGTTCGCCCCGAATGAGCGACAAATCTTCGACTTCGATCTGGTCGTAGGAAATAAAGAGTTCGCGCGCATCCCGGACCCCCCGCCGCCGCGTTGACTCGGGGTCGAGGGTGTACATCTGCACTTTGCCCGGAAAAAGCTGGCGCAACCCTTTGACTGATGAGGCTTCTTTGCCCTCTTTGACTGCTTCCCAGCCGTATTCGGAGTGCATGTCGAAGATCAAGTTGACTGCTGCTTCTTTTTTGATTACCCCCGAAAGAATCAGGCGGGTGAGAAACGATTTGCCGGTGCCCGATTTACCGAAAATACCGTTGGAACGCTCGACAAAGCGCTCAAGGTCGAGGCAAACCGGCACATCCATGTCGAGGGGCTGACCGATATAGAAGTTTTTCTTCTCGGCATTGTCCTCAGAGCCAAAGACCATCTGAAAGTCATAAGAAGTCGCCTCGTGCACCTGTGAAAAGTGAGAGGGGATCGTCTTTACCGGGCGCAGTTCCGACTGGCCGTCCACGGTCTCAAACATCAGCATCGGTGTGAGCTGTACTGTGCCGAAGGTGCCGGTACCGGCCAGCACTTCAAACAGAAAGTCGTCTTCCGGCGCAGGCGGGTTCATCAAAATCTTTGGACTTGCCGTGCCGAGGGTAACGTCGGTGAGCATCGAGAAAAAGCGCGTGCGCCGACCATACACTACACAGAACTTGCCGACGCGCATCTCCTCGACGGAAACTTCCGGGTTGAGCCGGACTTCTAGTCCCTCGCTGAGCGAACCCTGGACGACAGTGCCCATCGGCTTGGCGCCAGGGGACGGAAACTGGTTTGGAAAATTACCCCTCATGGTCACCTGCACACGTTCCGCTAATTGTAGCGTGGGCAGGCGAATTCTACACCAGGGG
>JANNPH010000066.1:0-6987 GCA_031399965.1 Gloeobacteraceae cyanobacterium SOY_34_metabat_159
TTCGCAGGGTCGTGCCATCTACACGTGGGCTGACATTGTGAACCGTGCGAACTTGGGAATGGAAGTGATGCACGAGCGGAATGCGCACAACTTCCCGCTGGACCTGGCTTCAGTAGAGTCGGCTCCGGTGGCTGTGAGTGCAGCTGACCTGAACGGTTAAGCGCACTATCCAGTCTGACTAATCGCTAGTCGAAAAAAGGACCCCGATTGGGGTCCTTTTTTTGCATAAGTGGCCTGTACATTTCATGCCTGAGTCGTGCGGTTCAGCCTGCAACCAGGAGCTATCGCACCAATCCGAGCCATTGGCCCTGTACCTCGACTGAGTAGCCTTGAAAAAGAGGGGCAGTCCGGGTTCGGTTTGGAGCCTCAAGACAGGCCAGGATCAGGGCGACGTGCTGAAAGTTTGGGTTGTGACCGCATTGCTGTAACCAGCGACGGGTAGCCCGCCTGCGGAGCGCCAAAGGAAGTGTCGCCAGGTCGTGGCGGTTGAGCCTGTCATCTTTAACCAACTGGCTTATCACCAGGTCTACTTGCGTATCGATGTAGTCGGCTTCGGCTGCCAGGATCTCAGCGGTGCGTACGAGGGCTAGTTCTACCTGTGGGTTGAAGTGCTCCTGCAGGTAGGGCAATAACTGCTCACGGATGCGGTTGCGCCGGTATTTGAGGTCAAAGTTGGTGCGGTCGATGGCAACTGGTAATTGCCGGAGCGCACAAAACTCAGCTGTCTGGGCGCGGGTCACTTCGAGTAAGGGACGTACTAATTGCACACCAACTCTGAGCGGGCGTTGCCGCTCCAGACTATTAAGGCCGTCACTGCCACAGCCGCGCAGGAGATTAAACAAGAAGGTTTCAGCACGATCACTCTGCGTGTGGCCAGTGAGGACATAACCGATGCCCAGGGACTGAGCGAGTTCTCCCAGCCACTGGTATCGCCAGGCTCGGGCGACGGCTTCGTTTGCAGGCGGTCTGTCAGCAATGGCCAGGTGAAACGGCAGCCCCCAGGTGGCACTCAGGATAGCTACTTTTTGGGCGGCTTCGGTCGAGTCAGTTCGCCATCGGTGGTCAAGATGCCCAACGTGAACCTGCCAGCTTCGCTCAGGAGCGGAGTCCACCAGTAGACTCAGTAGACAGAGCGAGTCCTGGCCACCGGAGACAGCTGCAAGCAGGCGCGCACCGACAGGCAGGTCATCAGCGGCCGAATGCCATTGGCGGTCTAAAATGCCCATAAACCCGTCAATGTCGAGTGCGTTGGGTCCTGGTGGCCAGGCAGGAGAAATGCATGGCACAGGCGTGATTTGAACACGCGACCGAGCGGGTATGAACCGCTAGCTCTACCGCTGAGCTACTGTGCCGTCAGGCAACGATTTACAATCATGCCTAAATTTGTTGCCTCTGTCAATCCGTGAACACCACGGGGCCGGTCAATAACCGTTTAAATCGTAAAGAAATCAGATACTGCTCTTAGAAAGGTGATTCGATTGGGTACAGTGTTCTCAGTGGAATTGCTGAAGTAGGTTCTTTATGAAACGCTTGCTCCTGGTGGATGACGATCCAAGTTTCGTGCTGCTGGCAGGCGATCTGCTTGAAGGCCAGGGTTATGCTGTCAATCGTGCACACAATGGCCGCGACGCTCTCAGTGTCCTCGAAAAATCCGTACCTGACCTGATTGTCTGTGACATCATGATGCCGGAGCTCGACGGTTACCGCTTCGTACAGGAAGTGCGTTCCAATCCGCAGTTGTCGTGGTTGCCCGTGGTCTTTCTCTCGGCAAAAGGCGAAGTCAACGACCGCATCAAGGGGCTCAAAGGCGGTGCAGATGCTTATCTGGTCAAGCCCTTCGAGCCGGAAGAACTCGTGGCGATTGTCGAAGCGCTCCTCAGCCGCAGCGACCGGCTCCTGCAGCCATCCAACGGTTCTCCCGAGCCTGAAAAAGCGATGATCCTCAACTTTGATGTGGCGCTCACGCCCACCGAACAGCGGGTGCTCCACTACGTCGCTCGCGGTCAATCCAACAAAGAGATTGCCAAAGAATTGATGGTCAGTCAGCGGACAATCGAGTCTCACGTCAGCAACATGCTGATTAAAACTGGACTTTCCAACCGCACAGAACTGACTCGATGGGCGATGGAAAATCGCTACACGTAGTCCCTGGGTCCAGGTCCAGCTGGTGGCATCAGTTCTAATCTGCGTATATAGAAATAGTCTCTGCGTATTCCGGCTACTGATTACCCTTCTAGAAGGCTTCCGGGTCAATACCCATTAAGCGCAACTGTTCTGCCAGGCGCTCGGCGCGCAGTCGTTCGAGGTCGGCTCGCTGGCGTTCCTGCTCAAGCTGCTGGAGCGCCAGGGAGCGCTGGCGCTCTATTTCTTCGTAGGTGCCGAGCTTCTGCCCATCTGGTTTGTAGAGTTCCAGTTCGCCCCCCGTCAGGGCGAAGCGGAGGCCAAGGCGAGGGCTCGTCCAGCCCTCGATTGGGTCAATCACTTCCAGGCGGTCCTCATAGCGCAGCCAGCCGCACAGGTCCTCACCAATCGGGTCGTACAGGTAGTACTCCTCGACACCGTAGCGGTCGTAGAAGGCAAACTGCTGGGCAACCTGGGTCAGGTTTTCGAGGGGCGAAAGCAGCTCAAAGATGACCTGAGGAGCCACGTTCGCCTCATTCCACTGTTGATAGATACTGCGCCGCACCCTTGGCCTACCGAAAATGACCATCAAGTCGGGGATCACCTGGATCGCCGGACTGTCCTCAAGCGGAACCCAACTGAGCCCGGTCGCCACTACGACACCCGGGTCGCTGCTGAAAAAAGCGTCCAGGCCATTTGCCAGCGTCGAAGTCCACCGGATGGGGTCGAAGGGTGAGTGCGTTCCGCCTTCAAAGTGGATAGTCTCGCGTCTTGGTTGATCCGGAGCACTCGACACAGCAGGAGCCTCGACTCAGTTCCTGGACAATCTTACCCGTCGCGCCAGGATACAGCAGGTTCAGGCGTGAAGTGCCCGCAATCGACGCACCTGTTCGCGCAGGGGTGCACCTTTTTGCGGATCGACCATGAAGACAAAATTGGCAAAGCCGGCAAGGGCCTCGAATAAGTTGCCGCCACCCTCCCAGTGCTTCCCGCGGGGACCGTCTTTCTCGATCTGGTAGAGTACTGCCCGAAAGCGGCGGAGCTTGTCGCGCTCGACGGCGAGTTTGTCGTTGACGACGATGCCGGTCACTTCCTGGCGACTCGCAGCGCGCAAAATGCGCGTCTTCGCTTCGTTGATGGTGAAACCCTCGTGGGCCACGATCGACTCGATGCGGCGCAGCAACGTACAGAGATGCCGCAAATTTTCACCGGAAGCAGAGAAAGTAAGGTCGTCCGCGTAGCGGGTGAAGCAAAAGCCGAGTGCCCCGGCCATGCTCTCCAGGCGGCGGTCGAGGCGGCGGCAGAGGACGTTGGTAATCGCCGGGCTGGTCGGTGCGCCTTGGGGTAAGTGGCGTTCGCCCGTCGCCACAAAGTAAGTCTGGTTGTCGAGGGAAAGATGCTCGCGCTCAGGCTCTGTGCAGAGCAGTCCGAAAACTGTCGCTGTGCTCTCGGAGTAGCCGAGGGCGCGAAAAAGCCCCTTGACCCGCCGGTAAGAAATGCTCGGGAAGAAGTCTTTGAGGTCGAGATTTACAACGACATCGGCTCCGACGTGGGGCTGGGCGTTGGTGAGGATCGAGTGGCCGGTCCGAAAACCATGGGCGACGGTCGAGAGGGCGATCGGTTCGAGTATGTGTTCCAAAATCCAGTACTGGGCCTGCTTGAGGCGCGGCATGGGAGCTGAGATAGTGCGCTCGCCGCCGGATTTCTTGGGGATGGTAAAGCGAATGTAGTGGCAGACAGTCGATGTGCGCCGGGAAAAGGCGAGAAAGCGCAAACGACCGACTGTGATCCCCATCGCTTGGGCCATTTCCTCAGGTCGGCTCAAAAGCGGTAGCCCGTGGCTCGCAAGGCGCTCGCTGTCTGAGGTGTGGCAATTGAGGCCGCCGGAAACCCCGGCACCCAGGTAGAGCACCTCCTGCTGCTTGCGCTGCTGCCAGCGCTCGGCGCGCTCGGTCCGCTCGCGGGCGTGCCGCTCTTTTGTGGCTTGCTGTTTGCGGCGCGACTCCACGAGGCGTTGCTTGCGGGCATCGCGCCGCAGAGCAACTTCATTTTGGAGGCGTCGCCCCTCAGCGCGCAGGGCCTGCAACTCACGGGTCAACTCGGCCTGGCGGCGAATCTCATCGGCCGGATCCTCGGGGAGCTGACCCTTGGCCGGCCAGAAACCGAGGCGAATCATCTCTTCGAGGACAAATTCGCTGCGGGAAGTCTGCCGGATCCGGTCGTAGAGTTCCTGGCGGGTGCGGGGTTGGTCGCTCATGAGGTGTTGAAAAAAAATGAAATGCCGGACGGGAGCGGTGGAAGGTGCCTTCGTAAACATCCCAGGACTGGGGCGCTCAACTCAAGCGGGTCGCCCCTACTAGTGCGGCCTTCGCTGCTCGGCAGCCGAACCGGAAGCGCACTAGTAGGGGCTCTGACCCGCACAGTCGAGAGCGGACCAGTGATGCGTGTGCGGACTCAGCGCAAGGACGGCGATCCACCGCCCGGATTGCAAGGTCTGCCCCTTCAGCACCGCCATCGCACGGCATTGTACTTATCCTGCCCCAAGACCACCTGAAATACACAGGGCATTCTGGTTTGGCTTGTGGACTGAATATGGACATATTATCACAAATCCCTTAGCGGCGCAAGCGCTCGTGGGCCATGCGCAGGGCGAGGATGTGGGCGCAGGGACCTTTGTAGAGCTTGTTGTGCTGGTGCCAGTTGCAGGTGCACTCGGCACTGGTGAGGCGTTCGTCGCGGTCGATGACGAGGGCAGGCGTGTAGGTTTTGCCCTGGTCGTCGATGCTGCCTGTGAGGGCAAGCCCGCTACTGGTCTCTGACATTGCGGTGACACGCACGGTGTTGGCAGTGAGGAACGTCTCGGCTGCCCGCTCGCGGTCGTTGGCACGCAACTGCTCGACTGCGAGCGGTTCGCGGCTCAGTTCGCGCAGCCGCCAGACGCGCTTATTCAGGTCGTAAATGGCGCGTCCGGCCTGGGTGTATACGCCGAGCGCACTCTGGACGACGGCACGGTCAAGCTTGAGGCGGGTGGCAAGCTGGTCTGTATCCTCGACCCAGTTTTGCTTGAGGGCCGCGAAGACCAGGCGCCTGGTCCATTCATCGACCGCAGCGCGCGGAGCGAGCAGGTCAAAATTGCCCGCGCGTGCCCAGTCGTTGGCCGTCCAGCCCGAGAGGCCGAGGGTAAAGGACATGTCCCCGAGGTCGGCTACGTAAAACGAGGGTAGACCGGTACCGAGCAGATGAACGGTGAACTTGCGGGCAATGGGAATCAGCCGCTCCAGGATTAGAAGGCGGCGGCGTCCCCAGGTGCGGATCACCTGGGAGGTAGGGCCTGTGTAGAGCGAGCGGGGACAGACCACTTCAATGTTCCAGGGCTCGAAGACGACGCGGATCGGTTTTCCTGGCTCCAGGTGAAAGCGCATGCTGCGCGGGCCGGATTTTTCTTTGTGGCGGCGCAGGACGAAGCAGAGGTTGTGAATGTCCATCGGTGCCAGGTCGAACTGGACCGCCGCGAGCGACATCGCCGAACTCACCTGCAAAAAGCCGCGTACCCAGCTATCAGGGAGGTCGATTTTGACCTCTTTGTAGTCTTCCTCCCCGGTGGTCTGCACTCCGAAACCAGAAGGGTCGACCGCGAAGCGGGTCGGCTTGTAGCTGCGAATTTTTTGAAATTCGTCGTAGAGAGCGGCTGAGTAGTCGATGTTGGTCGTACCGCAGGCCAGTTCGTCAATTTGCTGGAAGACCTCATAGCTCGCACCAAGGCGGCCATAACTCGATTCGTCCTGGCTGAAACACTCGAAGAAGACCTCGTCGGGATGTACGGTGATCACCGGGTCGAGCACAAACCAGGTGTCGCGGTCTTCTTTATAGAGGTAGTCGTAATAGCGATGTTGGGCCTTCCAGTAGTCGGCACGGCGGGCACTGTGGCGGCCATACAGTGTCTGCAGTTCGGCCTGGAGTTCCCGGACGCGTTCCTGGTTGGTGCTGCGGTCCTGGGCAATGGCCTCCCAATCGAGCCATTCCTGCTGGTCTGCCCAGGCTTTGTAGGCGGTCTTGTCCTTGGGTTGGAAGCGCAGGTCGGAGACGACTACATCGTGCAGTGCGCCGATTGCTTCGCGAAAAGCAATATTCTGGCGCAGCATTCCTGAAAAGAAGGTCGGTTCACGCGTCAGGTCGGGAGCGAAAGACATCTGTGTGCCGTTCTCTTTTGATAGGACGGCAGAAGCACCTTTATAGGCGTAGTTGAACTGCATAGCGAACCTCGTGGGGTGTCAGGTGCGGAGCTGGGTGGGTTGCAGGTGGATGGGTAAAGCAATCGCGGGATAGCGGCGATGGATGGCGAGCATCAATTCGATGGTGCGTGCGCGGTCACCGGCTGCGAGGGTGAGCGATTGGCGCTCCAGGATCTCGGCGACGACGCGGGCGGCTGATTCACTTTTTTGGGCTTCTACCCCAAGGAATGTCCAGAGGCGAGACTTGGCCACCCGCCCCCGGTTGACAGCCGAGAGCACGCGCACGAAATAGGGCATCAGGGCACGCAGACGCTCGGGGTTGTCGGCCGCATCGTTAAGGTAGCTGGTGGCAAAAAGCTGCAAGTCGGCTTCGGGGTGTTCGCTCAGGCGCAGCAAATACTGTTCGCCGTCTTCACTCTTGAAATGTCGGGTGATCAGTTCGCGGCCAAAGGCGCGTGCTTCGGGGCGGACACTGTCGCAGAGGTTGACCAGCACAGCCGCCGTCAGGTCTTCAGCCTGCAGGTGCACCGTAAATACTTCGTGGCCGAAGGCGCGGGTATCTTCCCAGCGCGCATCGAGCAGGCGGGCAGCCACGGTCAATTCGCCCGGTTGCCCGCGGCGTGCGCTCAGCACC
>JANNPH010000080.1:0-1701 GCA_031399965.1 Gloeobacteraceae cyanobacterium SOY_34_metabat_159
GGGCTATCTGTTCAATACTCAATCCTAAAGCCCATAGATGAGGTATTATTTGTAACTTGCCCTCTGCAAAAACATCTTGGTAAAATCTAGTTTGTCTTTAACTCACTTAATTCAAACATTTTTGCCATCTCCTCCCGACTCAAGCGCGGCAATTTGTAGATTAATTATGATTTCGGTTGTGCAGCTTGCCTAACAACTTGTTCGTCCAAACCTAACGCTTGGGCTATCTGTTCAATACTCAATCCTAAAGCCCATAGCTGAGGTATTATTTCTAACTTGCCTTCTTCTTTACCTTCTAACTTGCCTTCTTCTTTACCTTCTTCCTTGCCCTCTGCAAAAACATCTTGGTAAAATCTAGTTTGCTTTAACTCACTTAATTCAAACATTTTTGCCATCTCCTCGCGGCTCAAGCGCGGCAATTTGTAGATTAATATCGTTTCTATCAATTGTATAACTTCCCGCTGTTGGGCGGCATTGAGAATTTCTTTTCGGGCGCTGTTGACAATCTCTATAGCTTTCGTTGTCGCAGTGGATTCAGGTTCGATGATTAGTTTAACTGTCTCAATCCCGATTGATGATATGGGAATTGAGCTTAACTCGTTTAGATAAACGCGAGTTACTCGCTGTGAGTTAAGTAATTCTGCATATCTCTCTGTATCTCCAGTATCAACGCTGCGGTTAGGGAAGATCACAACACCACGCCAGTTGTTAGTTAATTCGGTTTTGTCGAGATAGTTAAAGATTTCGGTAAATAAACGGGAATAAAATTTTTTATCTGCTTGAAATTGCACTTCAGCAAAATAAATAGGTAGTTCTGGAGTATTGGGTAAAAATACACCATCAATTCTAAATGCCAGTTGTTTGACTTCGACTGAGGAAAATTGGTAAGTACTAGCCAGTGATGGCGGTTGGTTAATGAGTTCAAACAAGGTGCTGGGGAAGCTTTGAAAGATGCGATAAAAGATACTGTCAGTTTTCAAGGTAGCTGGTTTTGCAGTTGATGAGCATATTTTACAGTTTGGCGTAGCGTAGCCCAAAGAAGCAAGCTACGCGCAGCGTGTCGCAGACAAGGCATCGCTGAATTATGGCGCGTGTTAAATTCAGGACTGGCGAGACATTCGTCCTTGTTTAATGATGATTATTTATAGTATTTCTGAATTGCTAGGATCTTCGGCTGCTATTTTAGAAATAAAGCAAGATAATCCAAAACAGCACCATTTTGTCAACTGTTTGCAATGAAGTATCAAGTTGGGGACGAGTTTTTACAAGAACTGCCACTGATTTTAGCGGGGCCAATCCTCAAACATACTGAACCAGAGTCAGTCACAGTATGGGTGGCACTAAAACAATCTTGTCAGGTAGAACTCAAGGTTTATGAGACAACAGATGATGGTCAAGCACTAGGAAATTGTTTATTGGAGGGGGAACGCTCTACCGTTGCTCTGGGTAAATATCTTCACATAGTTGCGATAACGGCTCGGTCTACGGTTGGGCATCGCCTAACTAGCGATGCCTGCGGCGGGCTACGCCTACGCATCTATGCATACGACCTTCAGTTTACTGTTGCTAACCAAACCCTCCAAATGCAACAAGCATTATACTCAAACTCCTCTCCCACAGTCAGCATCAGCTACTTTAATCATCAAAAACCGACTTTTGTTCTGCCGCCAAACCGTCTTCAAGATTTGCAAATTGTCCATG
>JANNPH010000201.1:0-2068 GCA_031399965.1 Gloeobacteraceae cyanobacterium SOY_34_metabat_159
AACGGGTCGCGGGTCTCGGCCGCCATGCGCAGCACGATGCCGAACAGCTCTTCCAGCCGCTGCGGCAATGCGATCGGCCTGAACACGCTGCCGCCGATTTCGACGGCGCGCTGCCGCACCCTGCCGCCGGCCATGGGATCGCGCAGCAGGCCATCGGAGAGCAGCGCGTGCAGCGCGAGCACGGTCTCGGTATCGACGGCCACACGGGGATCGCCGACGAGAAACTCGATGGCCGCCTTGTGGTTCAGGATCATCTGCGTCTCGAGCGCATCCTTGCCAACGGCTGCCTGGCCGAACTCGATCAGGCGCTCCGTGTCGAGCCGGGTGTAGGTGTTGCCCTCGAGGCGCGAGGAGGCCCAGGAGAGGTCGATGAGCAGGCGGTCCAGGATGTCGCGCGCGAAGGTGCCCGCCGGGGCTCGCGGCGCGACGCTGGAGCGTCCCAGACCCTGCAACTGGGCGCGCAACGAGGCGCTCAGGTAGAACGTACGGTTGGGGTCGTAGGCTTCGAGGAGCCGCATGTCGTAGGCCACCGGCCGCCGCTGCTGCGGGGGGCGCCGGACATAGGCCTTGATCTCTGCGCCTTCCTGGGAGGTTGGAACGTAGATCTCTGCCGGCGCAGGGGGCTCGTCGGTCGGCTCCCGCACGGCCGGCGTCGTGCCGGCCGGGGCCGCGTGATAGCGCAGGGCGCGGCCAACTCCTTGGGTGAGCAAACGGCGTTGCCGAACCAGTTCGGCCAGACGGCGCTGCAACGTACGCCGCGTCAGCGCGCCGTTGAGTGCAAGCTGCAGGGCATCCACGCCAAGGCCTGCGGGATGCTTGGCCGTCTCGGCAAGGATGCGGTCCGCGTCGGTGGTGGATACGACCCTGGGCATGGCGAAAGGGGTAGTGGCGCGAATCGACAGTATTGCGCCACTACGTTTGGCGCGCAACCGGGAATCGCGCCAAGTACTCGGTTATGACAATGCACATGCCGCGGCCGGGCTGAACATCGCTTGTAGCGCCCCCGCCTAAAATTGCGGCACTCGCAACAGGCCCACGATGACCACCGAACTCCAGAACCAGGCCGCCCCGGCGGCCGATGAAAACCAACTGATGGCCGAGCGCCGCGAAAAGCTGCGCGCCATTCGTGCTCGCGGCGGCGTCGCCTTCCCGAACGACTTCAAACCGCAGCATCACGCCGCCGACCTGCACCAGCGTTACGGCACGGTCCCCAACGAAGAGCTCGAACCGCAGGGGCTGCAGGTCTCGGTGGCCGGCCGCATGATGCTCAAGCGCGTGATGGGCAAAGCCTGTTTCGCCACGCTGCAAGACGGCTCGATGGGCACCACCCACGGCCGCATCCAGCTCTACATCACGCTGGACAGCGTGGGCGCCGAAAAGCTCGCCGAGTTCAAGCACTGGGACCTGGGCGACATCCTCGGCTGCGAAGGCACGCTGTTCCGCACCAAGGCCGGCGAACTCTCGATCCGCGCGAGCAACGTGCGACTGTTGACCAAGAGCCTGCGTCCGCTGCCGGACAAGTTCCACGGCATGAGCGACCAGGAGCAGAAATACCGCCAGCGTTATGTCGACCTGATCACCGACGAACATGCCCGCGCGCGCTTCGTGGCGCGCAGCAAGGCGGTGAGCTCGATGCGCAACTTCATGGTCGAGCACGGCTTCTTGGAAGTCGAGACGCCGATGCTGCACCCGATTCCCGGCGGCGCAAACGCCAAGCCCTTCGTCACTCACCACAATGCGCTGGATCAACAGATGTTCCTGCGCATTGCGCCAGAGTTGTACCTGAAGCGCCTCTTGGTCGGCGGCTTCGAGCGTGTCTTCGAGATCAACCGCAACTTCCGCAACGAAGGCATCTCGGTGCGTCACAACCCCGAGTTCACGATGATGGAGTTCTACGCGGCCTACTGGACGCACCACGATCTGATGGACTTCACCGAGCAGGTGTTGCGCCATGCGGCGCGTGCTGCCAGTGGCTCGGCGCGGGTGACGTACCAGGGCCGCGAGGTCGATCTGGAAAGTCACTTCGCGCGCCTGTCGGTGCGTGATTCGCTCGTCGCGCACGCCGGGG
>JANNPH010000107.1:0-28810 GCA_031399965.1 Gloeobacteraceae cyanobacterium SOY_34_metabat_159
GGCGGGCGAAGACTACCAGCGGTTGCCTGGTACGTTAGCTGGCCTGCTGAAACTGGCCTGATAACGTCCCAGGCAACCCCAATACCCTCTAGAGTTTCTCGCGGTAACTCCTCAAGGCATTGCTTGCGATGACCAGGCAACCCTCCTCCGTGTGCACCAGACCATGGCGTTTGAAGCGGTTGATGCCGAGTGAGGCAGTCTCACGCGTCGCACCGATGCAGTCGGCCAGATCTTTTACACTCAAGCGCAATGGTAGAAGCATCCAGCCGTCTCCGCACTGGATGCCGGTACTCGTCGCCAGGTCGAGCAGTAATGTCGCCAGGCGAAAGTTGGCCGCGTAGTACAGCAGTCCGTTGATTAACTGCCAGCACGAATTGAGAGTGTTCGCGCAGTTATCGGAAAACTCCTCAAAACTGTAAATCTCCTCATTTGAGGGGAATTTATCTGAGTGCCAACTCTGTATGATCGTCCCATTCAGGTGAACAGACTGCATCGAGACGGTAGCAGCAATCTGAGAAGATGCTGTATCATTTGAGAGAAGGTGGATCTGACTACTGAATGGTAATTGTCCAGGAGTGACGATTCTTGCACAGTAGTCTTTTGAAGCGTTGAAGTAGATTTTCTCAAGCAACGCACCTTGCTTGACCAGGATGATTGACTTGCTATCGACTTCTTTGCCGACCTGTGAGCGACAAGGATAAATACGGGTAGAGACGGGAAGAGGCATGGTGGAAGTGTCTTTGGTCGTTCTCATGAGTCACCGGGCAGGGGGTATGCAAGAATTGGGCTTCGTGGTAACTGCATTTACCAGGTTGTGGCATGGCGCGTACGTATACAGCGATGGATTCGGATGTACACCCTGGAGGGTGCAGCTCCAAACATTGCGGACAGCCAGTAGCTAACAGCCGCCCGCACGCGTGAATTTCAATCTAGTGTACGTCCTGTCTCTATCTTGGGACGTAGATGTCATAAAGTTTTGACCTCCGTGAATACCCGTAAAAAATCCCGCTCGGTTCGCTGAATTTGTACGATATGTCTCATAAGAATCCTAAGACCGTTAGCTTGCTCACAGCTGCTACTGAATACACTCCCTGGGCATTCCACCTACGATTGGGCCGACAACCAAGAAACCCACGCAAGCCGGACCCCACGGTCCGAGCCCCGACAGCGAGCGCCTTAGAGTGTGCTGAGAGGGCAGGGACAAGGACTTTCTATGCCCAGACGCCGCAGCCACTACCGCAAGAACTATGCGGTACCGCTAGTTTGCCCACATTGTCGTGCTGCACTCAGTCGCCTGAGCGGACAGCGCTACCGGATCCATACAGAACTGGAGTTTGTTCGCAAGGCAACCCAGCAGAAGCATACCCCCAGCCAGTGTCCGTCTCCACTTCTGGAGCCGAACCTCTGGATGGAAGAGTTTTACTGTGCGCATCATGGCCGCATCTGGATGGTCGTAGAGCGCGTCGAGGATGGCAAATTGAGCATTCGGCTGCCCACAGCACAGTGCTGGAAGCGGGCCGTCGGTGCCCACGAGCTTGAGCACAATCCCTGCGTGGGCGAGTTTACCTGGCTGCAGAGCCGCACACCGAAGATCGGCCCCTGAGGCTGAGTCGTCGTCCAAACAGGTGTCGCGTCGCCGTGTCACGGGAACTTCTGCTTTAGAGGTACTGGTATGCAAAAAGACATTGCCGGCTGCTCGGATTGTGATGGTTCCAGTTTTTCGATTCCCCGGCACTCTTCGTGTGAATCGCTCTCTAAACGAGTGCTGGATATCATCGGTGCTTTGATCGGTCTTGGGATCACAGGGGTGCTGTTTCCCTGGATCGCTGCAGCCATTCTTCTGGACTCACCCGGTCCTGTCGTGTATGTGCAGGAGCGGATCGGCCTGGGAGGGAAAAGGTTTCGCATGTATAAGTTTCGCTCGATGAGCGCCGATGCAGAGGCGAATAAGTACCTGGTTGCTAATCAGTATGGGGATGGGCGGTTCTTCAAAAATCGTCAGGATCCTCGGGTAACCCGCGTCGGCGCTTTTCTGCGCCGGACCAGTCTCGATGAACTACCCCAGTTCTGGAATGTTCTCGTGGGTCAGATGAGTCTGGTGGGCACTCGTCCCCCTCTCGTCCGGGAAGTCCAACACTACGAGCCCCACCACTGGCAGCGTCTGGCTGTCAAACCGGGACTGACCGGGATGTGGCAGACTTCCGGGCGCTCGGAGGTCCAGGATTTCGAGCAAGTTGTCAAGCTGGATCTGGCGTACCAGGAGCACTGGTCGCTGTGGCTGGATCTGCAATTGCTTCTGCGTACCACTCAGATCCTGCTTTCGCGCAGAGGCGCTTGTTGAGTCGGGACACGCCGCTATCCACAGCTTGCTGAGCCTTTGCTCACTGTTGCTTTCACTATCGCCCCCACCTAAAACAATATGAATACTGCTTCGAAGCAGGACTTTGCGCGGCTCAATGTCCACTTGCTTGGTCGGCGCATTACCTGTATGACCGCCCAGGCCATTCTCGATGAGATTTTCTGCAGCTGTATCGAGAAGAAGAAGATCGTCGTTTCTTCCTATAACGTTCACAGCTTTAACCTGTCGATGCAGCTGCCCTGGCTCTACGACTTTCAACAGAGCGCAGATATCGCCATGAACGACAGCATGGGTTTGCTCATCGCCCTGCGCTGGTTGGGCGTGGATTTACCGATTGAGCAGCGCGTTTCCTATACTTTGCTGACGCCGAGGCTTTTGGAGATGTGCAACACCCAGGCGCTGTCGCTGTTTTTATTGGGCAGTCGGCCAGACGTGCTGCTACAGGCACAGCAGAACATTCGCAATCACTATCCGCGCATCTTGCTCTCCGGTCATCATGGTCACTTCGACATGACGGACCCAGAACAAAATCAAGCGATCGTCTCGAAGATCAACCAGTTCCAGACCCAGATTCTGCTGGTGGCCATGGGGATGCCCCGCCAGGAGCAGTGGGTAGTCGAGCATCAGCCCAATCTGAACGTGAATGTGCTGATGTCCTCCGGCGGCGCAATCATCGATCGGCTGGCCGGGATGGTGCCGGACTGCCCGGAGTGGCTCTCCAACCTGGGTCTGGAGTGGTTTTTCCGCCTGTGTCTGGAACCCAGGCGTCTGTCGATGCGCTATTTGCTCGGAAACCCGGCTTTCTTCTTGCAGATTGCCCTGGCCCGCTCGCTGCACCTGCAAGACGACCTGGTGCAAATCGACAGGGCGGTGTTGCCGGTCGAGACGCTGCCAATCCAGATCAAGACCTGAAACGCCCCCTGTTCTGTAGACACCCGATGTCCCTTCTCTCCCTCCCGCATCCAGTGCCGCCGACCCAGGCGATTGTGGCCGTCACGCTCAACTGCAATGCCCGCTGCGTCATGTGCGATATCTGGAAAAACAAGATCCGCCACGAACTTGCCCCTGGGGAGTTTGCGGCCCTGCCAGGTAGCCTGCGCGGAATCAACATCACCGGTGGCGAACCCTTTCTGCGCGAAGATTTGCCCGAGATTCTGCGCGTGATGCGTCAGGCCTGCCCGAAGGCCCGGCTGTTGATCTCCACCAACGGTTTTGTCCAGCGTCGGGCCGATACCGTGCGCCAGATCCTGCGAGACATTCCAGATCTGGCTATCCGCATTTCTCTAGACGGTATCGGTGCAACGCACGACCGGGTACGGGGACTGACCGGAGCCTTCGACCGCGCCCTCGCTTTTCTGGAGGAAGTGCGTGCCCTCGGTGTGCGCGACCTCGGGTTCAATCTGACGCTGCTGGAGGACAACTTCGACCAGCTGCCCGCGGTCTACCAGCTCTGTCAGTCGCTGGGGATCGAACTGGGGGTGACCGTTGCTACCGACGCGGTGCACTATTTCGGCGCGCACAAGCAGCAGTTGCGGCCCGCCGACCAGGCTCACCTGGGAGAATGCCTGGAGGCGGTGGCGGATATGGAGTACCGCCATTTGCAGCCGCGACGCTGGTTTCGCGGCTGGTTTGAGAAAGGATTGCTCGACTATATCGCTCGGGGCCAGCGTCCGCTGCCGTGCGACGCCGGGCGCGGTTTTTTCTACCTCGATTCGCTGGGCAATGTCTACGGCTGCCACGTCCGGCCCGGCATCCTGGGCAACATCCGCGAACAGACCTTTTCAGAGATCTGGTCTGGTCCCCAGGCGCAGCACGTGCGCGACGAACTGCACGGATGCAACGCCTGCTGGATGGTCTGTACGGCCAAGTCGGCAGTCTATAGCCACTGGAAGCAGGTGAGCGGGCAGATGCTGGTCGGCAAGTTGAAAGCCCACCTGCCGTTGGCTAAATCGACCCCGCGCTGGCGTCCGCTGCCGCGTTGAATCCGTCCTGCCGCCTCTTTTTGAAAACGTCAGCTGCGATAGATGAACATTCTGCTCTGCATGTATCAGTTTCATACGGGCGGCGGTGCCCTCCAGGTCGTCGTCGATCTCGCACACGCAGCCCGTCAGCACGGGCACTCGGCCACGATGCTTGCCCGCGATGTGCCGGTCTCTGCGCAGATGGGTGCTGAACGCTTTTTTACAGGCAACAAGCTTCAGGACTGGTGGCGGCTCTGGAGCCGCCTCAAGCAGGAGCGCTACGACATCGTCCATGTGCACGACCGCTACTGTTCGCTGCTCATCAACTTGATACCTGGAGCGCCGGTTTCTGTGCAGACCAACCATGTGGCCTACCGGAACTTCCGGCGGCTGACGCAATTTGCCCATTGTGTGGTCGGCTGCTCCCATTCGATGGATGCTCACCATGCCGAATTTTTCGGGCTGCCCCCAGAGCGGCGGGCGCTCATCCCCAACGGCGTCAACGCTCGACAGCCGGACCCGGCGGTGGCTGAGCGCCTGCGCGCCCTGCTACCGCCGGCGGCCCGTGGGCGTCGTCTTTGCCTGACGGTTGCCCGACTCAATCCCCAAAAAGGACATCGCTTCTTGCTCTCAGCTATTCAAAAACTGCCCGCCGCCCTGCGGCAGTCCTGGTATTTCGTCTGGTGTGGCTCTGGAGAACTGGAGTCGTCCCTTCAGCAACAGGCAGAGGCACTGAATCTGCAGGAAGACCTCTACTTTGCCGGACAGACCCAGGCTGTCGCCGAGTGGTTATCGCTTGGCGACGCTTTCGTCCTCCCTTCGCTGTACGAGGGCTTGCCGCTCGCACTGCTGGAGGCGATGTCTGCGGGTCTACCCTGCCTGGCAACCGCCGTGGACGGCAACCGCGAGGCGCTGCAGCACCAGCACAATGGCCTTCTGTGCCGGGCGGAAGATGCGGAGGACCTCTGCCAGGCTCTGACGCAGCTCTTGAGCGAGTGCGAGTTGCGCGACCGCCTCGGTGCCCAGGCCCAGGCGGATTACCTGCAGCACTGGACATTCAAGCGCACCTGGAAACAATACGAAGCCCTTTACCAGCGACTCGCTGGAGGTTCCGATGTCGAGCGATTGCAAACCAGTACTTCCTCAAGCCATGCCCGCTGAAGCTGTGCAGCCGGCGGGACCGCTCTTTAGCGTGGTGATCCCTGCCTACAACATGGGCCGCTATCTGACGGACTGCCTGGATTCGGTGCTGGCCCAGAGCGAGACCGACTTCGAGGTGCTCGTTGTCGATGACGGATCCACCGACGATACCGTCGCCGTGGTTGCCCGCTGCAGCGATGCGCGGGTGCGACTGATCCAGCGGGTAAATGGCGGGTTGGCGGCGGCCCGCAATACCGGTGTCCAGAGCGCCCGCGGCCAACTGGTCGCCTTTCTCGACGCCGACGATCGCTGGTGCCCGACTAAGTTGGCGTTGCACCGTCGAGCCCTGGCAGCCCATCCGGAAGTTTCCGTCAGCTACGACTGGTCGGTCTTCATCGATGTGGAGGGTCGCCGCACGGGGCTGGCGCTGACCCAGGCCCACGTCCAGCTAACTTACGAGAAGCTGATGCTCAAAAATTACCTGGGCAACGGCAGTACCTCCGTCGTGCGCCGGTCGGTGCTTGAGGCCTGCGGCGGCTTCGATGAGAACCTCAAGCGCCTGGTAGACCACGAACTGTGGGTGCGCCTGGCTTTTACCGGGCACCAATTTTTGCTCGTTCCAGAAGTGCTGACGGAGTACCGCACCCATCCTCAGAGCCTTTCTGCCGATACCGACCGGATGCTGCGGGGGGTCGAAGCCTTTTTGAACAAGATTGCTACTTTCGCTCCCGATAGCGTCCGCCGCCTGGCGCCGCTGGTGCGCGCCTGCACCCATCGCTGGATGGCCCGAGCCGCCTTCGTCGCGGGCAACTACAAAGCCGCCCGCCGCCACGTCGTCCTGGCGCTGCGCGCCCGCCCGAGTGTGCTCTGGCGCGACCCGCGCGCTCCCATCACCTTTGCTGCGATTGCGGTGCAGGCGCTCACGCCCGCTCCGCTCTTTGTCCACCTTTTACAGGTGGGGCAGCGCCTGGGCGAGTGGTGGTTTGGCCGCGTGCGTCGGGGGAGCATCGGCCTGGTAGTCGCCTCAGGGCTGCTCTCCGGGATGCCTGCCCTTGCCCAGCAGAGCGTGCCCGCCCCCATAGCACCGATTGAACTGTCTATCCAGGCAAACCAGGACCAGTACCTGCTTGGTGTGGGCGACCGCATTCGACTGGTCGTCTACGGACACGACGACCTCTCCGGTGAGCAGACCGTGCTGAGCGACGGCCGCATTCGCCTGCCCCTGGCCGGAGCGCTGAACGTCACCAACCGCACCATCGAGGATGCGACAGCGCTACTCACCGAACGTCTGCGCCTCTACATCAATCGGCCCCAGGTCACCCTGGCCGTGCTCAACCCCCGCCCGCTGCGGGTCACCGTCACAGGCGAAGTCAATCAGCCCGGTCCGCAACTCCTCTCCAGTGCCACTGGTAATAGCAGCCAGCCGGCACTCAGCGTCCTGACCCTCAGCCGGGCGCTGATTGCCGCCGGTGGGATCACCCCCAGGGCCGACCTCAGCCGCGTGGAACTTTACCGCTACCAGGCGGATGGCACCCGGCGACGCACCGCCATCGACCTCTGGCAGGGGCTGACGACCACGGCAACCTACACCGATGCCGTCCTGCAGGACGGGGATGCGATTACGATCGCCACCCTCCCGACGGACCAGGCCAGTCGCCTCGACCTCACCCTGCGCTCTAGTCTCGCTCCCGAACGCATCGCCGTGGCGGTGGGAGGCGAAGTGCGTCGTCCCGGCCCGGTGCAGATTGCTGCCCACCAGACGGTGCTCTCGGCCATCGCCAGCGCCGGGGGGCCGACCGACGCCTCGGACCTTTCGAGCGTCACCCTGGTGCGGCAAAACAACGGCAAGCTCGAGAGTCGGGTGCTCAACCTGGACGCGGCAAGCCGGGGTGATGCGAACCAGAACCCGGTCCTCGCCACCGGGGACAGCCTGCTGGTGCCCCGATCCGGCTGGCGCGACTTCCTGGACAATGTGGGGCGCGTCATCTCGCCGCTCAATATCCTCACTTTCTTGTTCTCCAGACTCTAATCCCCCTCGCCAGATTTTTTCATGTCACTGGAACCTTTTTCATTCGGCGCGCCTCGCCGCCGCCCTTTCGTCGCCCGTGTCCTCAGGACAGTTCTGCAGGAGCGCTGGGCCTTTGCCATCACTTTTACTGCCGTCCTCGCGGCCGGTGTGGTGGGCATCCGCACCATCCAGCCGGTCTACGAAGCGCGGGCTCGCGTGCTGCTTGAATATCCCCGCTCTACAGAACAACTCACCGGCGGCGACCAGCAGGTTCAGATCTCGCGTTTTGACGTTGTCGGCGAGCGGGTAAGCCCGGTCAACAACCAGATCGCACTGCTGAACTCCGGCCCCACCCTGAATAAAGCGCTCCTCAGCCTCAAGGGCGATTCGACCCCGCCGCGGTCGGGATCTCTGAGTGTCAAGAACCTCAACGGCACGGATCTCATCGACATCGCCTACCGGACAGACGACCCGAAGGTGGCCGCTCGGGTTGTCCAGGCAGTGATCGATGTCTACATCCAGGACAACCTCGACGCCAACCGCAGTAAAAGCTCCGCAGCCCGGCTCTTTCTGCAGAAGCGCCTGCCGGAGATGTGGAATCAACTGCAAACAACCCAGAACAATCTCGAATCGTTTCAGCGCAGATACCGATTCTTGGGCACGACGGTCGAAACCGACTCCCTCGCCCGCGCCCTCGTCGAGTTGGAGGCCCAGGTCAATCGTGCTCGGGTCGAACTGACCTTCAGCGAACGTAAGCTCGCGAGCCTGCAAGGACAGTTGCCGGGCAACCTGCGCCAGGCCCTCAGTGTCGCCGGGGTCAACCAGGAGCTTGGCTACCAGGAACTGCAGCGCCAACTGTTGCAGATGGATGCCCAGATTGCCGACCTGCAGAGTCGCTATGGCCCCGAGAATCCGCAGCTGCTCAATGCCCTGCAGCGGCGCGATCAGCTGCAGGTTCTATTGAAGGCGCGCACCCTGGAATTGACCGGCACCGCCAAAGCGGCGGCGACTGTGATGGACCCTCTGCGCCAGCGGCTGGTGGAGCAGGAATTTGCGCTGGAGATTGAGCGCAAGGCCCAGGCGGGCCGCCTGGCCGAACTACAACAACAGCTCCTCACACTGCAAAAGCGCTCCAGTCAGTTGCCCCAGCTCATTAAACAGCAAGCCCAGCTGCAGATGGCCAACGACACGGCGCGCCAGGAGTACATGACTTTCAAGGAAAAGTACACCGCCAGCCGTTTTGCCGAGCAGCAAAATATCAGCAACGTCCGCCTCATCGAGCCGCCGGGCGTCAACTTCGATCCGGTCTGGCCAAACCGCAAGCTTTTATTGGCGGCGATCCTGGTGGTCGGCACCGGCGGCGGTCTGCTGGTAGTCTGGCTGCGGCACCAGCGCCGCGAAGTCCTCGACGGCATCATCGAACTGCGAGAAGCGTTGCCCCTGCCGATCCTGACCAGCGTCCCCTGGAGCGGGAATGGGCGCATCGTCCGGGAAGAACGCATGGACCAGCACGCTCTCATCAGCAGCTTCCGGATGTTGCAGGCCTGCCTGCGCATGCAGCCCAGTGAGGTGCAGGTGGTGAGTGTCTGCAGCTGGGCTGCGGGCGAGGGCCGCTCCTCAGTGCTGGCAAATCTGGGTCTCCTGGAGGCCAACCTTGGCCGTCGGGTGCTACTGATCGATGCCGACGGACGCTTTCCAGGACAGCCCGAGTACTGGAACTTCGACCGGACCATCGGCAGTGCCATCCTCAGTCGGCCCCTGGCCTGGCGAGACTTTTTGCATGCGGTGAGCGAAAACTTTGCGGTGCTTCCTTACGGCGATTTAAAGCCTTCGACCAACTACCGCGAATGGCTCGCTCTGATCGAGCAACTGCGCGATCACTACGACTTGATCTTGATCGATTCGCCACCCTTGATGAACGGTCCAGACGCGACCCTGCTGGCCTCGATGTCCCAGGGTGTGCTGTGGGTCTGCAATCCTCAGAAGATTGGTCGCAAGGGAGTCGAGGCGGCGGCGGAGTCTCTGCGCAACTGGAGCGGCAGGCTCCTCGGTCAGGTGGTCATCGGTCAGGATGCCAATCCCCCGCGTGCCCTACCGGTCCAGCGAGGGATTGGCTGGCTACCGGCCCCCCCCGACGTGGTGCGCCGCTGGCAGCCGGGAATCTCTTCGGGCGGGAAAAGCGAGTGAATCCACGGCTGCGCATGGAGACACGACCGGACCGGGTGAGTCCCGACCTGGTGGCGGAAGGGATAGTCTTCTGGACCATTGCCCTGGTGCCGCTGTGGTGGATCCTAGGTATCCAGGTGATCGTCTATCCGGCCGCCGGCTGGTACCTGTTCTGGCGCAGTTTCCGGCACACCGGAGAATACCCGTTGCCGATTGCGTTCAATCTGTGGTGCACCTACCTGGGAGTCTGGCTGGGATCGCTGGCGCTGAACTTTTTTATTCTGGGTATCGCCGAGACGGGGCGCAGTTTCGCCACGCTGGTCTACTCGATCTTGGGGATCTGGAGCCTGCTTGTGGTGGTCTGGTACGCCATGCGTCGGCTGAAGGTGCGTCAGGCCGTGGTGACCCGTGCTGTCTGCATCCTGGGCGTTGGTCAGTTACTGGCCGTCATAGTCGGAGAGAGCTACCTGCGCGTGACCGGTCACATCCTGGAGACCAGCAGCCTGATAGTGAAAGTGCTACCGAATCTACCGGCACGAATATTCTTCGAGGCCAGCATGTACGGCTACGACACGGTGGTCTGGGGTGAGGAGTACGTGCCGCGCTTCAGCGGCTTCTACTACTGGCCGCCTCTGGTTGGGACCGTCAGTATCTTCGTGGCGATGGGAGCCTTAAGCGAGCAGGACCGACGCTGGAAAATCCTCGGACTGCTGGGGGCACTGGTGGCAGTCTACTTTGCGGCGGCCCGCGCCGGTCAGGTGGGCCTGGTGGTGGCGGTGCTGGTGGCCCTCTGGTTCGGCCGGGGCAGGGCGCGCCTTGCCCTGCAGTGGTTGCTGGTGCCTCTGGTGCTCGCCTCGCCGATCATCCTGACCAAACTGAACGAGTACTTTTTTCTCTACCGCCAGGACTCGGCTTCCGCCCGCAACGAAATTTACGCCCAGACCTGGGAAGCCTTTCTGGACTCGCCGCTGTTTGGTTACGGCACCCACGGGCGCTCCACGGTGATGGATCTGCCCCTGGGCTCCCACTCTCAGCTGTTTTCGACCCTCTATCAGACCGGCCTACTCGGCTCGGCGGTGCTGCTGGTGACCTGGGGAGTGATGTTTTACACCCTCTGGAACCTGACCCGATCGGTTCCTGCCCTGGCACCGCTGCTGGGGGCCTGGGCAGGGCTTTCGGTGGTGATGTTTTCTGGTGAATTGGAGGCGGCGAGCGTGCCTGTCTTTTTACTGGCCGCCCTGCTCGGAACCGGCTGGAATCGGTGGGAGGCAGCGGCGCGTTGGCCTGCGATGCCCCTGGAAGCACCCCTGCCCTGGGAGCGCTTACAGCAGTGGTGGAGCGGTCAGCCCAGGACGCCTGCCGTCAGCCGTCAGCCGTTTTAGCTCAACATCAGAAGGTTTCCATGCGCAGGCGGACGTTGGTGGGGCTGAGTCTGGTAGCCCGGCGCAGAGTGAGTGCGGGAATCTGGGCCGGGGCCGGGATCACAGAAGCAGCGGCGGCTCCTGTCGGTTCGACCAGTGTCGGCCTTAACGTCGGCACAGAACTCAGTTGGGAGCGCTTCCGCCCTCAGCTGCTGCGTCTTTACCAGCAGGCCGGCGTGGGCTGGCTGAGGGTCTGGTACAACTGGGCCTCCCTGGAGCAAACCCCCGGCCACTACGAAGGCACCCAGGCCTGGCAGTCTCTGGCTCTGGCCCGCAAGCTCGGCTTTCGGATCTTGTTTGTGATCTGGGGGACACCCTTTGGCCAGACGCTTGCTGACGTGCCGGACTCCCGCGCCCTGACCGCCTACTGCCGCTGGCTGCGCAGCCACTTCGGCGATGTGGTCGATGCCTGGGAGGTGGGCAACGAGCCGAACCTGCCCGGCTACTTCCGGGGTAGCCCCGCGCAGTACGTGGTGACCCTCGCGGCGGCCTATAGCGCCCTCGGTCGAAACCTGCCGGTGGTCGCCGCCGGTCCAAGCGGCGGTGCAAAGCCCGAATACTGGCAGGCCCTGTTCCAGCACGGACTCGAGCGCTACTGCGACCGCGTCAACCTGCACCCCTACCGCGGCGACCCCCAGCAGGTGGTGGCCCTGGTGCAGCAGTTTCGCCAGTTGACGAAAAAACCGCTGTGGATCACAGAAATCGGTCTTTCTGCCGATCGAGGCGAGATTGCCAAGGCCCGATTCCTCACCGAGGCGCTACCGCTGCTGACCCCCCTGGCAGAACGGATCTTCTGGTACCGGGGGGTACAGGGCGACGGCCTGCACCCCCTGCGCTTTGGCCTGGTGGTGGCCGACCGCCAGAGCGCTCATGTGACCCCTCTGCCTGCCTATCACGCCCTGACCCAACTCGTTGCGCGGACCTGACTCCCCCATGGCTGCTGAATTGTCCCCAGACCGCACCCTCCAACCATTGCGCACCCGCGTCTTTAGTGGCGTGCGTTGGGCGGCGGGTTCCCAGATTTTTCAGCAGGTGCTGAATCTCGGAGCCAGCTTTGCGCTCACTCGCCTGCTGACGCCCGAGGACTTCGGTCTGATAGCCATGACCTGTGTGTTCACCGGCATCGTCTACTTTGTCCTGGACCTGGGCATTAGTTCGGCAATCATCCAGCGCCCGGAACTTTCTGACATCGAGACCTCCAGCGCCTTCTGGATGAACGTGGCAGTGGGCTCGCTCATGCTGCTTGCCGGGGTGGCCCTTTCGGGCCCGATTGCCGACCTGTACCGGTCCCCGCAAGTGCAGGGCCTGGTCGCGGTGATGGCCTGCAACTTCTTGATTTCCTCCCTGGGCACGACCCAGGGGGCACTGCTCATCCGCAAGATGCGGTTTCGCGAGTTGGAGTTTAATACGCTTGCCGGTGAACTGGCCTCGATTGCTGTGGCGATTACCCTGGCCGTTTACGGCTGGGGAGTCTGGAGCCTGGTGGCAAGGATCATCACCAGCACTGCTCTACGCACCGCCATGCTCTGGGTGATGTCCGACTGGCATCCCAGGTGGAGTTTTAGCTGGCCCGCAGCCCGCAGGTTGCTCAGCTTCGGCTCCGACGTCCTGGCTATCAACATGCTCGGCCACCTGGGTCGCAACGGTGACAACTTCTTGATTGGACGCTTTTTGGGAGCGACCCAGCTTGGCTACTACAATCTTGCCTACAACCTGATGTCCCTGCCTGTGCAACGACTCGGGCGGATTCTGGCACGGGTGCTCTTCCCCGCCCTCGCAAGCGTCCAGGACGATCCGGCCCGCTTGCTGAGTGCCTGGCTTCGGGCCAACCGACTGATCGCGGCGGTGATGGCACCGCTGTTGCTGGGCATGAGCCTCCTGGCACCGCAACTGGTCGAGATCGTCTACGGCGAGCGCTGGCTGCCGAGCGTTCCAGTGGTTCAGGTACTGGCCGCCTGCGGGATCTTGCAGGCCCTGGAGGTGATCAACGGCACAGCCCTGCTGGCGCTCGGCCGCTCCCGCCTGAGCCTTAGACTGATTGCCCTCTCAACCGGTTTCCTGATACTGGCCTTCGTAGTCAGCCTGCAATTCGGCATCCTCGGTATGGCCATCGGTTACGCCGTGGCCACCGTGGCAAGCTTCAGCTTCAACACCGCCCAGACACTGCGCTGCCTGGGTTCTGATACCCGTGCCTTTTTTGAGAACCTGAGCGGGGTGCTGGTGGCAGTGCTGATTATGGGGGCAGCGGTGGCAGCCTTCAGCTGGCTCGTGCCCTGGGGGGCGCCGGCCAAACTGGCGCTCGCAGTACCTGTGGGCGCCCTCGTTTATCTCACCGTGTTGCGCCTTCAGACACCGGCCCTCGTGAATGAGATGCTGAACATTTTGCCCGAACGCGCCCGCTGCCGCCTGCAGTGGCTTCATACCTGATCTTCGAGGCACTCGCACATGACTAAAGCACACATCGCCGGAACGCCTCCGTGGCCTCTGGTCTCCGTGGTCGTCCCCGTCTACAACGGCGAAGCAATGCTGCCGACACTGCTCGCATCGCTGAAGCAACTGGATTACCCACGGCAGTGCCTGGAGATTTTGCTGGTAAACAATAACTCCACAGACAACACCGCAGCCCTGCTCGCAGCGAGCGGCTACACGGTCCTCTTCGAGATGAAACCGGGCTGCGGTAGCGCCCGCAACGCAGGTATCCGTAGAGCCAGGGGCGAATTCATCGCCTGTACGGACGCGGACTGCGTGGCCGATCCGCACTGGCTGAAAGATCTACTCGCCGGGTTTACGGAGGAGGACATCGGTGCGGTGGCAGGCACGATCGAACCCTACGCCCTCAATCACCCGATCGAGCGCTACGAGGCGCTCCGCCTGCGCGACCCCGGCCACCGCCCCGTACACGTATTTTTGCCCACGGCCTGCACCGCCAATGTCATGTACCGGGCGAGCGTCTTTGCCCGCGTCGGCCTGTTACTGGATCGCTCCGGCGGCGAGGAGACCGACCTCAACTGGCGGATGCAGACACAAACCTCCCTGCGCATCCATTTCCTGAGCCAGGGGGGACTCATCCGCCACCGCTACCGGGCCGATCTTGCTTCTTTTTGCCGCTCCCAACGCTACAAAGCCTGCACGCTGGTGGACTTACATCGGCGCTGGCAACTGCGCGTACCGACCGGACGCAAAGAACTGGCGCGGGCCGGACTGGCAGTGCTCGGGTTTGGGCTGAAGCTCGCCAAAGGCTGCCTGCGCTCCGACTTTCTGCGCGCTCCCCGCACCGTGCTGGTCGAGAGTTACTGGGAAAGCCTGCTTGACATCCTGGTACCCTGGACCCGCTTTCGCGGCATCCGGCAGGGCTGGCAGCAACCATGAAAGTCGCCCTCGTCCACGATTACCTCAAAGAGTACGGCGGCGGCGAGCGGGTACTGGAAGTCCTGCACCGCATGTTCCCGGAGGCCCCCGTTTACACTTCCTTTATCAGTCGCCAGGGACTGGGCAGTGCGGCAGACCGCTTCGAGGGCTGGGATCTGCGCACGACCTGGGCGCAGCAAGTGCCGGGGATCGCCGAACGCCATCACACACTGCGCTTTTTGATCCCCTACTTCTGGGAGCCGCTCGATCTTTCCGGGTACGACCTGGTGATTTCGTGCTCCAGCGGCTATCTCGGGCGCGCGGTGATTACCCGGCCCGAGACGCTGCACATCGACTACTGCCACAGCCCGCCCCGTTATCTTTGGGGCTACCGCGACCGCAAACAACCGACCTGGTACCGCAGAGCCTACGAACACTGGGCGGACACCAATCTGCGCCGCTACGACTTTATTGCTTCCCAGCGCGTTGATCACTTCGTGGCCAATTCGCGCACGGTGGCGGCCCGCATTGAAAAGTTCTACCGACGCCCGGCCCACGTGATTCCACCGCCGGTGAACGTCCACGGCCAGGGCGAAGCGGGCGGCGACTACTACCTCTATGTGGGTCGGCTTGCCCCCCGCAAGCAGGTGCACCTGGCCATCGCCGCCTGCGAACGCCTTGGCCGAGCGCTCCACATCGTGGGCGCAGGCCCTGAAGAAGAGCAGCTACGGCAAATGGCCGGACCCAACACGCGCTTTCGCGGCTTCTTGCTACCGGAAGACCCGGCGATGGACGCCATCTACGCCGGGGCGCGGGCACTGCTTTTTCCCTGCGCCCACGAGGATTTCGGCATCGTGCCCATCGAGGCGATGGGCCGCGGGGTGCCGGTGATTGCCCTGGCCCAGGGTGGGGTCCGCGACAGCATCATCGACCGGGAGACCGGCCTGTTGTTTAGCGAATCCAGCGTCGATGGCCTCTGTACCGCTATCGAGTCCTTCGAGCAGATCAATTTCAGTTCTCGTCGCTGCATCGAGCGCGCCCGCGATTTTAGCGAGGCGGTCTTCGTCCAGCGCCTGCGGCACTTCATCGAACAGCGCCGCCATCAACACTTTCTCGATATCGAGGCCCCCCCATGTCTGAGCAGAAGCTAGATGCGGTTGTACCGCTAACCCTGGCCGACTTCGAGCGGTTTCGTCTCTTGCAGCGGACGCTCGACACGTTCATGGGCGCCCTCAACACCTGCTGGGTGGTGACGGCGGACCGCGACTACGCAGAACTGTGCCGCCGCATTGGCGGGGACCGCTACCGGGTGCTGTCGGAATCGGAACTGCTGCCGGAATTGCGGTTATTTCCGCAGGTTAAAGGCTGGTACCGCCAGCAGTTGATCAAACTGGCGATCGCCGAGCGCGTAGTCAGCGATTTTTATATCACCTTCGACGCCGATGTCCTCTGCGTGCGACCCGTGCACTATGCGGACTTGATCCAGGCGGGCCGCGCTCCCTGCTTCGCCCACCCCACCGACGTATTCCCGGAATGGTACCGTGGCTCGGAAAAAGTGCTGGGCATGCGCCGCTCGGGGGTCTACCACAATGTCACCCCCGCTATCCTCAGCCGCGCAGGCGTGCTCCAGTTGCAAGAGTATCTGGGAAAGAGGGCGCAGGCTGTGCAACTGCCATGGCGCGCCACCGAAGCGCTCTACTACCTGTCTCGCCTGCTGCCAGGCTCGACGCCCGCCTGGCGGCTGTACCTGTTGCGGGCATTGCCCTGGACCGAGTACTCCCTCTATTACACCTACCTCGAATCGAGCGGCCTGTTCGACCGCTACCATGCCTGGTCCAAGCGCTGCTGCTACGCCATCGACGATTCGGTCTGGACGCGCGACCAGTTCGAGGAATGGGATGCCCGGCGCTGCTTTACTTCGACCGATTACTTCTTCTGCGTGGTGCAATCGCGCACAGGCATCGCACCGCAAGCCGTCCTGGACAAGATCGAACCCTTTCTGAGTGCGGGGGCGCTGCGATGATCCGTGCCCTGCCGACAGTTTTTGACCGCACGAGTGCCCGCCTGTTCGAGAACCGCTGGAGCGGCCCGCTGGTCTACCTGGATTGGCTGAGGGGATTGGCGGCGGTGGCGGTGCTCCTGCAGCACTGCCAGCAGATCTTTTTTGTCCGGCACATCGACCTGGTCGGCCTGTCGCCACTGCTCGCCGCGTTTTACCACTTCAGTACCTTCGGGCGCGAAGCGGTGATGGTCTTTTTCGTCTTGAGCGGCTTCTGTATTTCGGCGAGCATCTTTCGTTCGTTCCAGCGCCGGCAATGGTCCTGGTCGGATTACCTGCTCAAGCGCTCGACTCGCCTTTATATCGTCTTGATTCCTGCCCTGTTACTGGGGATGTTCTGGGACCAACTGGGGATGAGCCTGTTCGTGGACACGGGCATCTACCAGGGCACCAACCCGAGCACGTTTGAAATCCCCGGTAAAGCGATCACAGAGCGCACCGGTCTTGAGTACCTGCTGGGCAACCTGCTCTTTGTGCAGGGGTTTGCAACTTCACCCTACGGCTCCAACAATCCGCTGTGGACGCTCAGCTACGAATTCTGGTACTACCTGCTCTTTCCCTGCTTACTGCTGGCCTGCCTATCAAAGCTTCCCCTCAAGCAGCGGGCGCTCTACGGGGTCGCCGTCCTCGCCATGCTGGCTTTCACGGGTAAGGATGTTGCCCTGTATTTCCTCGTCTGGTTGCTGGGGGCTGCCGTTGCCCTGGCCCGTCCCCTGGCGGCAATCAATACCCCGACCCGCGTGCGCCGGCTGGTGGGAGGGGCGCTCGTGCTCTTTATCGCGACAGCCACGCTTCTGCACAAATTGCCCTCGGGGCATGTCTTTGTCGTCCGTGACTTTCTGGTGGCGGGCAGCTTCGCCTTCTTGATCTATGCCCTGTTGCACATGCAGAGCAACCGGCGGCAGACACGCTCAGAAGCCATGGCCCAACAGCTGGCAGGCTTCTCCTACACCCTTTATGTCGTGCACTACCCACCGCTCATCTTTCTGAGCGCCTGGCTATTTTCCGGCGGTGGTTGGTCGCCCGGATACGACCAGTTCGGCTGGTTGTTGGGCAGCATGCTCGGGCTGCTGGCCTATGCCTGGGGTCTTTCAAGGCTGACCGAAGCCCATACCGACCGCGTACGGCAACAGCTCTCCGGTTGGCTGAGCCACCGACCCTGGAAAACCCCTCGACCGTCTTAATTACTTCCCCTTCCTAAGGAGTCTATTTATGAAAGCGGTACTGCTGGCCGGCGGCTACGGCACGCGCCTGAGTGAGGAAACGACCGTCAAGCCCAAACCGATGGTCGAGATCGGGCACCGGCCCATCCTCTGGCACATCATGAAAATCTATACCGCCCACGGTATCAACGATTTCATCATCTGCTGCGGCTACAAGGGCGCACTTATCAAGGAATACTTCGCCAACTACTTTCTGCACCGCTCCGACGTCACTTTTGACATGCGGACCAACCAGATGCACATCCTGCGCCGCCACGCGGAACCCTGGAGCGTCACCCTGGTGGACACCGGCGAAGGCACGATGACCGGTGGTCGCCTCAGGCGCGTGCGCGAATATATCGGAGATGAAACTTTTTGCTTCACCTACGGCGATGGCCTCAGCAACGTCAACATCACCGACTCAATCGCTTTTCACCAGGCCCAGGGAACCCTGGCCACCCTGACCGCCGTGCAGCCGGTCGGCCGGTTTGGGGCTGTTTGCCTCGGGTCTGAAGAGACCCGCATCAGCACCTTCCAGGAGAAGCCGGAAGGGGACGGAGCCTGGATCAACGGTGGCTACTTCGTGCTCGAACCCCAGGTGCTCGATTTTATCGAGGGCGACCAGACCGTCTGGGAAAAAGAGCCCCTCGAAAAACTCGCCCACCTCGGCCATCTCTCCGCCTACAAGCACACGGGCTTCTGGCAGCCGATGGACACCCTGCGCGACAAACACCACCTCGAAGAACTGTGGAAAAGCGGCGACGCTCCCTGGAAAAACTGGTAAGCCGTCCGGGCACTAAAGGAATTGAGTCTATGTATGATTTTTCGATTGTCGGCGGGGGAATCGTCGGCCTGGCCACGGCATTGGCCCTCGGCCGGCGTTTCCCAGGTGCCCGCATCTTGCTGCTGGAAAAAGAGTCTACCTGGGCGGCCCACCAGAGCGGCCACAACAGTGGCGTCATCCACGCCGGGATTTACTACACGCCCGGCAGCGACAAGGCCCGCCTTTGCCGCGAAGGCTCCCGACTGCTGGTGCAATTCTGCCGCGAACACCATATCGCCCACACCCTCTGCGGCAAAGTGATCGTGGCCACCTCCGTCCTCGAATTGCCGGGGCTGGAGCGGCTGTTTCGGCGTGGCGTGGCCAATGGCTTGGCCGTTCGCCAGGTCACCCGCGAGGAAGTGTCCGAGCACGAACCCCACGTCCAGTGCGTAGCAGGCCTGTACGTCCCGGAGACGGGTATCGTCGATTACGCCCAGGTGGCAGTTGCCTACGCCAGGGTTGCCGCAGCCCAGGGGGCCGAGTTGCGGCTCTCCACGACTGTCATGGGCATCAAGCCCGACGGCACGGGTCACATCCTGGAAACAAGCGCCGGTTCTTTTCAGAGCCGATTCCTCATCAACTGTGCCGGGCTGCACTCCGACCGCATTGCCCGGCTTGCGGGCAGCCGCCCCGAAGCTCAGATCGTCCCTTTTCGGGGTGAGTACTACGAGCTTGTGCCGGAGAAGCGTCACCTGGTACGGACGCTCATCTACCCGGTCCCCAACCCGGAGTTTCCGTTTCTGGGGGTGCATTTCACCCGCATGATCGACGGCTCAGTGCACGCCGGACCCAACGCCGTACTCAGCTTCAAGCGCGAAGGATACCGCAAAAGCGACCTCGACTTGATCGATCTTGCCGAGGTGCTTGCCTACCCAGGTTTCTGGAAGCTCGGGGTGCGCCACTGGCAGGAGGGCGCGAAAGAGATCTGGCGTTCGGTCAGTAAGGCGGCCTTTGTGCGCTCACTGCAGCGGCTCGTCCCGGAAGTAAGCGCCGACGACGTCGTCCCGGCCGGTGCCGGGGTCCGTGCCCAGGCCCTGCGCCGGGACGGCCGTCTGGTAGACGATTTTCTCTTTGTCGAAGCCGGTAATGCCCTGCACGTGTGCAACGCTCCCTCACCGGCTGCCACCTCATCCCTGGCCATCGGCCAGGCGATTGCCCAGCGCGTCGATTTCACCCCCGCCCAGATTTCTATTCCTCAGAGGAAAAGCGTATGAAAATTCTAGTGACCGGAACCGAGGGCTACCTCGGTTCATTGCTGACACCGCTGCTCGTCGCCCAGGGTCACGAAGTGGTGGGCGTCGATACGGGCTTCTATAAAGCAGGCTGGCTCTACCAGGCCAGTGCGATCACGCCCAGGACGCTGAATAAAGACATCCGTCATCTACTGCCCGCCGATCTCGAAGGCGTAGAGGCGGTCGTGCACATGGCAGAACTCTCAAACGATCCGGCCGGTCAGCTCTCGCCCACGATCACTTACGACATCAACCACAAAGGCTCGCTCCGGCTTGCCGAACTGGCGAAAGCAGCAGGGGTGCGCCGCTTCATCTATATGTCCTCCTGTTCTGTTTACGGTGTGGCAGAGGGAGAAGTGGACGAGCAGTCGCCCATCAATCCGCAGACTGCCTACGCCATCTGCAAGACGCTGGTCGAGCGGGACCTGCGTTTGCTGGCGGACGAGCACTTTTCACCCACCTACATGCGCAACGCCACGGCCTTCGGTGCCTCGCCGCGCATGCGCTTCGACATCGTCCTCAACAACCTGTGCGGTCTTGCCTACACCACGGGCCGCATCCAGATGAACGGCGACGGCACGCCCTGGCGACCACTGGCCCACGGACTCGATTTGTGCCAGGCGATTCTCTGTGCCCTGGCGGCACCCCGCGAGTTCGTCCACGACCAGATCTTCAACGTCGGTGACACGGACCACAACTATCGAGTGCGCGAGATTGCCGAGATCATTGCCGAGGTTTTCCCCGGCTGTGAGTTGAGCTTCGGCTCCAGCACCGACAACCGCAGCTACCGGGTCAGCTTCGAGAAAATTCACCGGCTATTGCCGGGCTTTCGCTGCCAGTGGGACGCCCGCGCCGGTGCCCGCCAGCTCTACGAACTGTTCAAACGGATCGACCTCGACGCCGCCACCTTCGAGTCTCGCGGGTTTACGCGGCTCAAACAGCTGGAATATCTCATCCAGACCGGCCAGCTCGACGACAACTTCTTCTGGGCGACCCCGATTGCGGCAACCGTGCCGACAGCACCCGCCCTGCGCGAAGCCCTCGCGACCCTGTAATCCACCATTCGATTCCTGGAGGAGTGACCTTGATTATCACGCCGACTATCCTGACGGGCGCTTTCGTAATCAGCATGGAAACGCGCCCCGACGAGCGGGGCTTCTTCGCCCGCAGCTTCTGTCAGAGGGAATTTGCCGCCCACGGCCTCAACAGTGACATCGCCCAGTGCAACCTCTCGTTCAACCACCAGGCTGGAACCTTGCGGGGCATGCACTTTCAAAAGGCCCCGGCAGCCGAGGTGAAGCTGGTGCGCTGCACGCGCGGTGCCATCTGGGATGTGATCGTCGATCTGCGCCCGGACTCACCGACCTACCGCAAGCATCTCGGCATCGAGTTGAGCGAGGACAACCGACTCGCCCTCTACGTACCGGAAATGTTTGCCCACGGGTACCAGGCACTCACCGACGGTGCAGAAGTCGCCTACCAGGTGACCGAGTTCTATACGCCGGGCTTTGAAGATGGACTGCGCCACGATGACCCGGTGCTCGACATTCACTGGCCACTACCGGTCACGGTTATCTCGGCCAAGGACGCCGGTTGGCCGTTGCTTGAACCGACCTTAGTAGGAGTGTAAGCCCATGATTCTTCTCGATAGAGCATTGCAGACCCGCGCACACCAGGGTCAGCCGGTGCGGGTGGGCATGGTGGGTGCGGGCTTCATGGGTCGCGGCATCGCCAACCAGATCATCAACAGCGTTCCGGGAATGACCCTGGTCGCCATCGCCAACCGCAGCCTGGCGGGTGCAGTGCGCGCCTACAGCGAAGCCGGGATAAGCGAGGTGACACCGGTCGAGTCCGTGGCGCAACTGGAGCAGGCGATTGCCGACAACCGACCGGCGGTGAGTGAAGACCCGGCGTTACTCTGTACCGCCGAAAACATCGACGCGATCATCGAAGTGACGGGCTCCGTCCATTTCGGGGCCCGCGTCGTGCTCTCAGCTATCGAGCACGGTAAGCACGTAGTCCTGATGAACGCCGAACTGGACGCAACGGTAGGCCCGATCCTCAAGGTCTACGCCGACCAGGCCGGGGTCATCTATACCGCCTGCGACGGCGACCAGCCCGGCGTCCAGATGAACCTCTACCGGTTCGTCCGCTCCATCGGTCTGACGCCCCTGGTCTGCGGCAACATCAAAGGCCTGCAAGATCCGTACCGCAATCCGACCACCCAGCAGGCCTTTGCCGAGCGCTGGGGCCAGAAACCGCACATGGTCACCAGTTTTGCCGACGGGAGCAAGATTTCTTTTGAGCAGGCGATCGTGGCCAACGGTACCGGCATGCAGGTGGCGCAGCGCGGCATGATTGGCCTCGACCACCGGGGCCACGTAGACGAACTCACCCAGCACTTCGACATCGATCAGTTGCGCAGCTGGGGAGGGATCGTGGATTACGTGGTCGGTGCGACGCCGGGACCGGGCGTGTTTGTGCTCGCAGCCTGCGACGACCCCAGGCAACGCCACTACCTGAACCTGTACAAGCTGGGGGAAGGACCGCTGTACAGCTTCTACACCCCTTACCACCTGTGCCACTTCGAGGTGCCCCTTTCGGTGGCGCGGGCGGTGCTGTTTCGCGACGCGGTGCTGGCCCCTCTCGGTGCTCCTCGCGTCGATGTGGTGACCACGGCGAAAGTTGACCTGAAAGCAGGCGATGTGCTCGACGGCATCGGTTTTTACATGACCTACGGCCAGTGCGAAAACGCCTCCGTGGTCAGCCGGCAAAGACTGCTGCCGATGGGGCTTGCCGAGGGATGCCGCCTCAAGCGCGACCTCAAGCGCGACAGTGTGTTGACCTACGCGGACGTCGAGATGCCGCCGGAACGGCTGTGTGACCGCCTGCGCATCGAGCAGGACCGGTACTTTCAGTCCTCTAGACCCCTGACGACGGTTTAGATTTTTTCCGCTCCCCATCCCGGAGGCCTATCGTGACTCGTAGCGACCATCCCCAACTGAGCGTCGGATTTCCGGTCTACAACGCCGAGCGCTATCTTGCCCAGGCCCTCGATTCAATCCTCGACCAGACTTTTTCTGACTTCGAGCTGATCTTGAGCGATAACGCCTCCACCGACAGCACCGGGGAAATTTGCCGGGACTACGCAGCCCGCGACCGGCGCGTGCGCTACTTGCGCAATCCTGAAAATATCGGTGGCGCACGCAACCAGGTCCAGGTCGTCAGCCTGGCCACTGCCCCCTACTTCAAGTGGGCGCACCATGACGACCTGTGTGCGCCCGACATGTTCGAGCGCTGCCTGGTTCCCCTGGCTGAGCATCCCGAGGTGATCCTGGCCTATCCGCTCACCCGGGTCATCGACGCGGAGGGACAGGTGACGATGGATTACCGAGATGAGCTGCACCTGCTGCCCGGTGCCCCCCACGACCGTCTGCGGGCTTACCTCGATAGCGTCTTCCTGGATAGCAAAGATCTGTTCACCGCCCTGCACGGAGTGTTCCGCACCGAGGCCCTGCGCCGCACACGCCTGATCGGCAGTTACGCTTCGTCGGACCGCGTTTTCATGGCGGAGGTGGTGCTCCTCGGTCGGTGCTACGAGGTGCCGCACCGGTTGTTTTACAAGCGCATGCACCCCAATTCTTCGGTCGGCCTCTATCCGAGTGAGCGTCAGCGCATGGCCTGGTACAACCCGACCGGCCGCAAGGACCTGCGCTCGATCGCCTGGAAACATCTCGTCGAGTATCACCGCGCCATCCGCCACATCGGGCTACCGGCCCTGGAGACACTCCAATGTCACGCAGTGCTGAGCCGCTGGGTGCGGTGGAATTTTCGCCAACTGGTGCGCGAACGGCACTTCCTGCCCACGGACCTGCAATTGCTGCTACAGCGGTAAACCTGTGCTCTCAAGGAGGAAGACTGTGCCCAGTCAGATAAACCGGACCAGCCTAGTCTCGGTAGTCATCCCGGCTTACAACGCCGAGCAGTTCATTGGCCGCACCCTGGCGTCGGTACTGGCCCAGACCCATCCGCACCTGGAGGTGCTGGTGGTTGATGACGGCTCCCAAGATAGGACGCCAGAACTGGTCGAGGCCGTCGCCCGCAGCGACAGTCGGGTCCGCCTGATTTGCCAGGCCAACGCCGGGGTTTCTGCCGCCCGCAACCGGGCCATCGCCTGCGCCAACGGCGAATTTATCGCACCGGTCGATGCCGACGACCTCTGGTTTCCTCAAAAAATCGAGCGGCAGCTGGAGTGTTTTGCAGGCGGGCCGCCTGAGGTTGGCCTGGTATACACCTGGACTGTGATGATCGACGAGGACGACAACCTGAGTGGGCGCTGGTGCGCCGATGACAGCGAGGGGAATGTGCTCTTGCCGCTTATCTACCGCAACTTCATCGGCAGTGCCAGTGTCCCCCTGATCCGTCGGCGCTGTCTGGACGAGGTGGGTCCCTACAACCTCAAGCTCAAGGTCGGCTCCACCCAGGGCGCGGAAGATTGGGACCTCTATCTGCGCATCGCCGAGCGCTACGAATTTCGGGTGGTGCGCGAGTTCCTCGCCGGGTACCGGCAGGTGCGCGGCAGCATGTCGCGCAATTACACCGCGATGATCCGCTTCGTATCGATGGTGATCGACGATGTGCGCGCCCGCCACCCGGAGGTGCCTCAGCAGCTTTTTGACTGGGCGATGGGCGAACTGTACCTGACCTTCTCCAAGTCCTGCTATCAGGTCGGCTCCCATACCGACGCCCTGGGCTGGCTGGGTAGGGCGATTCAGGCGGACCCGGCCTATCTGCAGCGCTCAGAATGTTACCGCCTGCTCGGCCAGGTCCTGCTCGGCCTCGCCAGTCGCAACCCGGCTACCGCCATGCGGCCAACCCGGCCATTTCCCCTGCAGGAGCTGAGTGCCAGTGCCCGGCGCGCGCTCGAGTCGCCCCGCAACCACCACCGCAACCGCCTCCAGGCCCTGACAACCCGTTGAAGGCAGACCGGACGACTATGGAAACGCCGCTCGTTTCAATCTTGACTGCAAGCTATCAGCACGCGCAATTTCTGCCGGCCTGCCTGGAATCCGTCCGGCGGCAGGACAATCTGGCCATCGAACACATCGTCGTCGATGACGGCTCGACCGACGACACCGCCAGGGTTGTCGAACGTTACGCCCGGCCTGGCCTCGTCTACATCCGCCAGCCCAATGCCGGGCAGGCCGCCGCGCGACAGACTGCGTTGCAGGCAGCCAGGGGCCACTATCTGTTGCTGCTCGATGCGGACGATGCTTTGCTGCCGGGGGGGCTCGCGGCCCTGGTGCGCGGGTTTAGCGGACTGAGAGAGTCTCTCGGCGTGGTCTATGGCCGGGCCCGGTTGACCGATGCGCAGCTACAGCCCCTGCGACCGACGGTGAATGGCCCTTTTCAAAATGAGGCCGCTACATTTTTGGCGAGCAATCCCCTGGGTGGCATCGGCGCTGTCCTGATGCGCTGTGCCGATGTGCGGGCATTGGGGGGCTTGAGCGTGCCCGGCAGTGCGGGGGCCGAGGATTGGGACCTGTGGATCCGCTTTCATCGAGCGGGCGGTCGCTTTCTTTTTCTGTCGCGGCTGGTTTCGCTGTACCGTCAGACACCAGGCTCCTACAGCCGCAACCCGCTGCGCATGTTCACCTCCGTCCAGGGTGTTCTGAGCACCTGCGCCTCGAAAGACGAGCGTTTGCAGCCATTTGGGGTGCATTCACCGCTCATCGATCGGGAGCAATTGACCTTCCTGCTTGGCCGGGCCGCGCTCTATCACCTGGGACTCGCGCTTTTCGGCGGTCGGCGGGAAGTCGCAGCCGAACTACTGGATCGTGTTTCCCCAGATTTTCTGGCTACACATCCTCAGTTAGTCCGGCAGGTGATTGCCGGTGCACGGTATGCCTGGGAGGGAAGCGGCAACACAGCCTCCCGACCACCGTCGGCAGCGCCGGAATTTCTGGGGCTGCTGGCCGAAAAAGGCAGGCTCGATCGGCAGCTGGTGCGCGAACTGTGGCCACTGTTGACCACCGACGACGCTCCCTGTGAACCCGCTTTGAAAGATACCTTGCGGCTGCTCGCCCGGCAGGTGAGCAGCCGACTGCGTGGGCGTGCAACCCGTCGCCCGGCACTGCAGAACCTCTGAGCACATTCCACCTTCCTACCGACTGAGCCTGGCCCCCAGGTTCCACTTTCTAATACCTTTAATTCCGAGAAACTACTGATGAGTCAACCAGTTGCTTCAAGTCTGCCCCTTGTCCAGAGGCTCAGCGTCAAGACCCCGTTCTATTTATTCAAGGCCATGCGCCCGCACCACTGGATCAAAAATCTGGTGGTCTTTGCCTGTGCCCTGTTCGCGCTCAAGTTCGACCTTCAGACCTGGTTGCTCCTCGGACTGACGTTTATGCTCTTCTCGCTGGTGTCGAGCAGCTTCTACTTGATCAACGACTCGATAGACGTCGAAGCGGACCGCCAGCATCCGGTCAAGTGCAAACGCCCGATTGCAGCCGGTCTGGTGCCGATCCCGCTCGCGATTGCCGCTGCTGTGGTCTGCCTGGTTACGAGCCTGGTGGCAAGTCTCGTTATCTCGCCCAACCTGACGATGGCGTTGACCGCCTACGCGCTCATCCAGGTGGCCTATAACCTGGGCCTCAAGCGCGAACCGATCATCGACATCATGTGCATCTCCGCCGGCTTTGTACTGCGGGCTTTGGGGGGTGCGGCGGCGGCGGACGTCGTCGCTTCAAGCTGGCTGGTGCTCTGCGTCGGCCTGCTCGCTTTCTATCTGGGAATCGAAAAACGCAAGGCCGAGTGCCGCTCGATGGGCAACGGCGGTAAGACCCGAGCGGTACTCAAGCAGTATTCGCTGAGCTGGTTGACCCGCATGGAGAGCCTGGTCACCGCCAGTACCCTGATGGCCTACGCCCTCTGGACAGTGGAAGGGGCACGCACGGACTGGATGCTGGTCACACTGCCTTTCGTCGCCTTCGGCATCTTCAAGTACCAGCAACTTTCGGAGCTGGGCGAAGGTGAAACACCAGAATCAACCCTGCTAAAAAATCCCTACATCCTCTGGACAGTGGTCCTCTGGGTGGGTACGTGCCTTGGAGTATTGCTGCTCGTGCAGTAGAGAGAGGAAACCTGTGAATCGTTCAATCGAACTTCAACCGGTCGAGACGGTCGCCGTCTTTGACTTCGACGGCACCCTGACAACCCGTGGCGATACCCTCCTGCCTTTTTTGCAGCGGGTCGTCGGCCGCAGGCGTCTCTGGTCCGCACTCGTCGCCCTGACGCCGGTGCTGGCCGGCTACGCCCTGGGCCGAATTCCAAACTGGCGGGCAAAAGAAGCACTGCTGGTACGCTGCCTGGAAGGCTACAGCGCCGCAGAACTGGCGCGACTGGGAGAGCAGTTCGCGCAAGAAGAGCTTTGCCGGTGGCTGAACCCGGCGGCAGTGGAGCGGTTGCGCTTTCACCAGCGCCGTGGGGATCGCACCGTGCTCATCAGTGCTTCTCTGGAGGTTTACCTGCAGCCGTGGGGAAGGCTGATGGGCTTTGACGCGGTGCTCGGTACGCGTCTTGCCCTGGTGGCAGACCAGGTGAGCGGTCGCATTGCCGGTCGCAACTGCTACGGCCCAGAAAAAGTCGAGCGACTGCGGCAGTGGCTGGGCAACCCGTTTTCCTACGAACTCTACGCCTACGGCGACAGTCGTGGGGACCGCGAACTGCTCGCCTGTGTCGATTACCCGTTCTACCGCACTTTCACCCCCGATTCGACGATGCTCATCCCTGAATAGACCTGAGCGATATGGACAAAATGACCCTGTTTCCTTTTTTGCTGCTGGCCTCGGCAGGTCTCAACAGTCTTGCCCAGACGCTGCTGAAGCTGGGCGCAGGTCGCCACCCGCTCAACTGGTATCTGCTGGCCGGCCTGAGCGCCTACGCCCTGAGCACGCTCATCTACGTCGTTGTGCTGGGTAAAGCAAATGTCTCGCTTGTCTATCCGATTGTTGTCGGCCTGACGGTGATATCCACTGCACTGGCAGGTGTGTTCCTGTTGCGCGAATCAGTTTCCCCGCCCTACTGGCTGGGAATCGCCCTGATTTTAATCGGCATCTTCGTGATTACCTTCACCAAGGCACCCGCCTGAACCTACTATCGGACATGTATCCATGATTAGCCTTATCATCCCTCTATTGAACGAGCAAGACAACCTGCCTGTGCTCTACGAGCGGATTGTCCGGTCCTCACTGGCCTGGGAGGCTCCCTGGGAAATCATTTTCATCGATGACGGCAGTACGGACCGGAGCATCGAGATCCTCGAAGACCTCCACCGCCGGGACGAGCGGGTGAAGGTGATCTCGTTCTCGCGCAACTTTGGCCATCAGACGGCCGTCAGTGCCGGTCTGCGCTACGCCAGCGGCGATGCGGTGGTGGTGATGGACGCCGACCTGCAAGATCCGCCGGAGGAACTGGTCCGTTTCCTCGACAAATGGCGCGAGGGGTACCAGGTGGTCTACGCCATCCGTACCAAGCGCAAGGAAAACCTCTTCAAGCGCTCGGCCTACTTCCTCTTCTATCGACTGCTCGCCTGGATGTCCTCGATTCAGATTCCGCTCGATTCGGGGGATTTTTGCGTGATGGACCGGGTGGTAGTCGATTGGCTGAATATGATGCCTGAGCGCAACCGCTTTGTGCGGGGGCTACGCTCCTGGATCGGCTATCGCCAGATTGGCATTGCCTACGAGCGCGATGCCCGCTTTGCCGGTGAGGTCAAGTACACCTTCCAGAAGCTGATGCGCCTGGCGGTGGACGGCCTGATCAATTTCTCCTATAGACCATTACAACTGGCCGGTGGCATGGGCTGGCTGGTGGCAGGACTATCGTTCCTGGGGATTGCCTACTCGCTATTTTTCAAGTTGTCGGGTATCGAGATAAACGGCTACTCGGCAGACGACATCCCCGGCTACACCTCGCTCATCCTGGCGGTGCTCTTTATCGGCGGTATTCAGCTCATCTCCGTCGGGGTGCTGGGCGAGTACGTGGGGCGGGTCTTCGACGAGGTGAAACAGCGCCCTCTGTATATTGTTCG
>JANNPH010000115.1:0-2189 GCA_031399965.1 Gloeobacteraceae cyanobacterium SOY_34_metabat_159
GAAACGGCGCTGGCGGGGTTGAGCGAAGATAGGGGCGGCGACGGCGATCCGGCCGCGGCGCGATCCGATCCCGCCGGCGATGCGGCGCTTACGGAGTTGGATTTCGATTGGCTCGACGGCTTCCTTGCGTCCGTGCCGCCGGGCCACGCCCGGCCCACCGTGGGCTGGATCGACGGCTTCCTCACCGCCTTGGCGGCTGGGCCCGTGACGATCGAGAACGAAGCCGAGGTCGAGAGCCTCCTCGACCATCCCGACAAGCCTTGGGCGGATTGGGCGGCGCCCGCCCGGGCTCATGCCGGAATGCTGCTCCGCCGGCACTATGCCGCCATCGACCGGCGTTTGGCCGCCGGGCGCGGCTTGGCGCCGCTCCTCGAGCCGGGCGACGAGCGGCCCTTTCAGTCCTGGTCGGAAGGATTCATGCGCGTCGTCGAACATGACCACGCGGATTGGCGCCCCATACTACAACTTCGAGAGGCGCGGGCCGTTCTCAACCCGATCATTCTCGCCGCCACCGGCAGATCGGACCAATATCGCGGCACGCCGCCGGACGATCCCGACGAGATCGCCGCGGAGATCGAGGCTGGCATGTATCTGCTGCGCGAAGAACTCGGGGGCAAAACGCCCGATCCGCGCGCCGTAGCGCCGCGCACCGGCCCCAAGATCGGCCGCAACGCGCCGTGCCCTTGCGGCAGCGGCAAGAAATACAAGAAATGCTGCGGGATCGCGGCGTGACGAGGCGCCGACGCGGCGCAACGATCACGCCGCCAGAATCGCGTCCGGCCGGTCAGTGAACACGCCCGAAACGCCCCACTCGAAGAGATCGCGGGCACGGGCGGGATCGTTGACGGTGTAGCAGAGCACGGGCCGGCCCGTTTGACAGGCGGCCGCCACCGATTTTTCCGAGAGCGGCCTGTGGTCGAGATTGAACGTGGCCGCGTCGAGCCGGTCGAGGAGGCGCCACCATTCCCCTTCGAGCTTCTGCAACAAAAGGCCGCGCGGCCATTGCGGGGCGAGAGCCTTCATCGCTTCGAGCGCGGCCATCTCGAAGCTCGAAACGAGCGGCGGCGGCGCGGCGGCGGGCCAATGCGCATCGAGTATGCGCGCGAGCGCTGCCGCGGTGGCCGGGGCTTCGCCGGGCGCCGACTTGATTTCGATATTCGCGCCGAGCTTCAGTTCGATCAGCAGCGCGATGGTCCCGGCCAGCGTGGGCACGCATTCGCCGGCGAAGGCGGCGCCGAACCAAGCGCCCGCGTCGAGCTTCGCCATCGCCGCGGCGTCGAAATCGAGCACCCGGCCCTTGCCGTTCGTCGTGCGCTTCAGCGTGTCGTCGTGCATCAGCACGAGATCGCCGTCGCGCGTCAGGCGCACGTCGAACTCCACCCACCGTGCGCCGAGCGCCGCCGCCTTGCGAATCGAGGCGAGCGTGTTTTCAGGCGCGTAGGCGCAGGCGCCGCGATGGCCGATGACCCGGGGAATCTCGAGCGACAGCACCGTGCGCCTCGCCGGCGCGATCAGTGTTTGCGCGGATGATGGTGGTGCGGCGGTGTCTCGCCGCCATAGCCGCGCAACGCCGCGTATTGCGCGACCTGCGCCTCGCTCAACAGCGCCTTCGTCTCGATATGCGCCGCGAGATGCACGGCCCGGAGGCGGCCCATCAGCACGGCGATCGCATCCGTCTGCGTCTTGAGCCCGCCGGCATCGATGTGCTTTTCCGCGAAAGATTCCTCCAGCGCGTGCTCGGCCGCCACGATCTCGCGTCCGAGCGCCTGCGCCGCGGCGGCCATGCGCGCGCGAATGTCGGCCACCGCCGCGCGTTGTGGCTCGCTGAGTTTCAGCGCGGCCGCGTGCTCGAGCACGTGCATCGGGCCGGGAAAGCCGTTGAGCTCGGCCGCCTTAGCGAGGCCCATGCCGCGCCCGGCCATGAGATCGGCGATCTCCGCCGCCGAGAGCGCCTTGATCGGGCGCTTCTCCTGCCCGGCATACGGCTGGTGAGACTGCGCGGCGGCTGGCGCGGCCAGGGCAAGAGCGGCGGCCATGGCGGCGGGACCAAGCACGCGCGGCAACTTCATGGGCGAGCCTCCAGCGGTAGACGTTTCTTGCCGCGGCGCGGCCGGCCGGGAACGGGCCCCGGCGCGGGCAACGCCGCCTTGGCCTTCTTAACGTGCGGAATCAAAAAATCCAACGCCGCG
>JANNPH010000118.1:0-2569 GCA_031399965.1 Gloeobacteraceae cyanobacterium SOY_34_metabat_159
GGTCGGGAAGAGTTCGGGCAAATAGTAAGTGAAGCTGCCGAAGATGCCAAATACCGTGAGACCAATCGGGAAATACAGGTAGAGCCGCACTTCTGCAGGAAGATTAAGCCCAAAAGCAGTGAGCAGGGCTGCTGATGAGAGGATGAAGTAGAGCGCAAACATCGTGCGCCGACCTAAATATTTGGCGGCGGGGATGGTGAAGAGTGTGCCGACTAGACCCCCGATGTTGAAGCTGTTGGAAGCAATCGCTTTCCAGTTTTCGATCAGTGCCTGGGTGTCGCTTTTAGCGAGGCCCTGTACCACAGCTTCGGTCTGAGCCAGACCCGACGCCACGATCGGGATAAAAGCACTGCTGCTCCACCAGGTAATCAGGGCAGTCACCGCCATCAAAAAGCCGCTGGTGGTCAGGGGCAGGTTTTCTTTGGTGAAGAGTTCAGCGATTGTCGGGGGCTTCTGGTTGGCAGTCGCCTGCTGCCATCGCTCCGGCTCTTTGACGAATAAGCGCACAAACAGGGCGGCAGCGGCCGGGATGAGACCGCACAGGAACACATAGCGCCAGGAAGTCTCAGGACTCGACTTGAGGAAGACCCCAGCCACCTGCAAGTTCAAATAAGTAGCGAGCAACAGCCCGGCCGGTGCGGCTGTGTAGAGAATCGCCCCGGCTTCGACCCGCTTATTTTCAGGTACGACCTCGGCCACCATCGTCGCCCCGGCCGCCCACTCGCCGCCGATACCGATCGAAGCAATCATCCGGAAGAAGGCCAGCACCCAGATATTCGGTGCAAAGGCGCAGGCAGCGGTACCGAAAGCGTAGAGCACGATGGTGAACAGCAGGGTCTTGGTGCGGCCAATCTGGTCCGCGATTTTGCCGAACAGGATGCCGCCCGCCGCCCACCCGAGAAGTAAAAGCGAAGTCAAAATCCCCGTCCAGATGAGCGTCGCTTCTTTGGCCTCGGGCGAACCGATGGTCAGCCCCAGCAGTGTCGGTACACAGTTGGGAGCGACAAAGTTAAAGAGCAAGCTGTCAAAAATATCGAAGCCCCAGCCCAGCCAGGCGGCAAAAAGAACGGTCCACTGGTAGCGGTTGAGTGAGAGCATAAATCGGTGCGTATTGCAGTATGGATGGCTTGTCCGGCAGTGTGCTACACATTACCCCGAAACGGACGGTTGATTCCAGCCGGAATGGCCGAGTTGGTAGAGTAGAGAGCGATTCATTTTTGCCGACGATTTTCTGTATGTGGCTGCGCTCTTTGCTCATCTGGATATTTCTGGCTCTACCGGTCATGGCCTCCCCAATCCCCCAGGACAGCACCCAGATGTTGCTGGTCACCAGCGGCGACTGGCGCTCGACGATCGCCGCTTTGCAGCGCTACGAGCGCAAAGGCGGCGGCTGGCAACCGGTGGGCGAAAGCTGGCCGGTTACTCTCGGTAAAGGCGGCCTCGGTTGGGGAGAGGGCCTGGCTCCCGTTGCCGAGGGGCCGCGCAAGCAAGAAGGCGATGGGCGCGCACCGGCCGGGGTCTATCGCATCGGTGAAAGTTACGGCTACAGTCCTCGTCCGCCCGTCGGTACCCAGGTGGCCTACCGGCCCGTCAGCAGCCAGGATCGCTGCGTGGACGACGTAAAAGCGCCTCAATACAACCAGATTGTCACCGTCGGTCCGAGTCAGCCCGTGACCTGGTCTTCAGCCGAGCAGATGCGGCGCGACGACGAGCTTTACCGCTGGGTCATCGTGGTGGGCCACAATAGCAACCCGCCTATCCCCGGCAAGGGAAGCTGCATCTTCCTGCACGTCTGGGCCGGTCCCACTTCGCCAACGGCCGGCTGTACGGCAATGGCTAAAAATAACCTGGAGCAGCTACTCGGCTGGCTGCGTCCTGAGTCCCGGCCGGTGCTCGTGCAGTTACCGGAGTCGAGTTATCGCTCTTTGCGTCCGGGTTGGGGATTGCCCTAGCCCTGCATCAGCTGAAGCACACTCACATTTTGGGCAGTAGAGCGAATGCGGATTCTTTCAATTGACAAACGACCTTTTCACGAAGTGCTCTACCGCTCAGTTGCGTCCTCAGGAGTTGTCGAGCAGCGCCGATTCCCTCTGCTGCGCGGCACCGCCGACACGATGCCGGATGGTTGCGATGCGGTCTTTGCCTGCTCAGATTTGCAGGGGATGACCATCCACGATGTCGATGGCAAAAAAGTGTACCGGCAACTGGGCGTTACGGTAGCAGAAGAATTGGTACGCCTCTGCGGGGCGACGACCATCCCCGAGGCGGCCCGCATCGGTATTTTCTTGTGCGGTGATCTTTACGTGCGCCCGACCCTTGACCGCCGGGGCGGTGTCGGTGACGTGCGGCCGGTCTGGAGTGCTTTTGCCCGCTCCTTTCGCTGGGTGGCAGGGGTGGCCGGTAACCACGACGAGTTTGGAGACAACAAAGCGGACCTCTCGACTTTTTGCAACGAGCCGGGGGTGCATGTGCTCGACGGTCAGGTGGTCGGGCTCGATGGCATCCAGGTGGCAGGACTCGGCGGTATCATCGGCGACCCCAAGAAAAAGCAGCGCCGCAAAGAAAAAGA
>JANNPH010000218.1:0-3215 GCA_031399965.1 Gloeobacteraceae cyanobacterium SOY_34_metabat_159
CAAAAACCGTGTCTGAGACAAAGGCCAGGGTAAGCGCGGTAGAGACGGGCAACTGGATCAGGGTGGGGCGGGTGTGCTGGTCAACCTGTACTCCTCCTTCAAAGACAGTCTGGGCGTCGGCGACACCCCCGTAGACAAGGAACACCAGCAAAAATGGCAACAGGCGATTGTGTTTCATCAGGAAAATTCCGGTGCGTACGAGTGGGAGCGACCGTCGTCAGGGATTCCAGTCGGTGTACTGCTGCGTCCGCTGTGCCCGCTGCTGATACTTCAACTGCTGGTCAACGACGTAGCGCGTAGTGTCGTTGTTTTGTCGATTCATCTGGACCTGGGAAGAGTTGGTGTCAACCGTTCCCCGCAGTTGATTGTCAGAAATATGCCTGGTCGTACCAGCCTGGATGCCTGTAATCTCCACCGCTGTCCGGTTGCGCCCCGACTCGATCCGCTCCTGGCTCTGCTGGCCCTGCCGCATCGTTTGTTGCACCTGGTTGTTGATCTCGACGTGGGCATCCAGGGCACTGTTATTCATCCGCTCGGCCGCGTTCGTCGAGTACACCAGGTTCGGATCTGGCGATACCTGCGGTCCTCCATAACCTGCCCCGGAGAAAGCGCCTGGCACTGCGCCACCGGCTTGAACCGCTCCTGACCGGGCACCGTTGCGACTTGTGATCTGCTGCACGATACTGGCGCACAGTGGCGATGCCTGAGGTAAGCCATAAGCGGCACAGAGGCCGGCAGCGGCGGTCGGAGCCATCTGGTTGGCGAAGCTTCCCTGCTCGAAAACGTTACCTTGCTTGAGAGCGTTACCAAGGGCCTTGCTCCCGGTCAGCTGCTGAGCCGAGTTGGCGCAATCGTTGGAAAAACCGATCGTGAACTGGCAATTGACGAGCGTTTTGGTGATTGTGCCGTCTTTGGTGGGGTCCAAGGCGTTGCCGACCTTGTTGATAAAACTGCTAAGGTCGGCGCGGGCAGGAGAAGCCGAAATTGCCAGGATTCCGACTGTAAGCAGCAGCGATAAACGATTGGTTTTCATGGCGTCATGCTCCTGAATGAATGTGGAAGGGGAATGTGGGCAAGCAATACTAGCGGGGACCTGCGTAAGCGCCCCCTGCGGGCATACCTAGTGAAGGGTACTGTTGCATCAGACCGCGCAGGAACGCCTGGGGATCGGCAGCTGGAGACTGTCCGGGCAACCAGGTGTTTGGGGTCCCGGCTCCAGAAGCGTACCCGCCCATGTACGCTCCTGGAGCGTAAGGGTTTTGCCCGCCGTACCCCTGGGCCGGCTGCTGAAGATTGCCCGGCAAGAACGGCATTCCGGAAGCTGAGGGCTGGCCGGTAATCACGTTACCCAGCTGATAACCAGCCGCGGCACCCTGGGGACCGCCATAGTACGCTCCTGCCGCTGCACCCGCATAGGGCAATAGCCGACCGGGTACCGTGTTCGGGTTGGTCGGGTCGATGCGTTGGCCCGTGCGCGACAAGAACGAGTTCGGATCGGTGAAGTCCATATGCCGGGTGACCCTTGAAGCAGCGGAGTTTGAGCTGGTCGGGTCGAGCTGGGTCAATCCCCGGTTGATACCGCTACTGGAGCAGGTAATATCGAAAAAATTGCACCCACCAGCCTGGACTGGAGTTGCGAAAGGCAGAGCGGCAATCGCCGCCGTCAGTAATGCAAGTGGAAGGGTGATTACTTTCATGGCGCGTCCTTAAAGGGGTAGTTCTGGTGATTGTCAAAAAACGTTGCTATTTGGCCTGAGTTGCCAAGGCCTGCATTTTCGGATTGGTCATGTCCATGCCGTAGACGAATCCGAACCACCTCGCCACCCGTTCGCGCTGGCCGAATGGGGGGTAAAGGGTTGAGGAAAGCAGCTTCGTGGCGTAGAAATCCGCTGCCTGTACGAGTTGCAGGGCCTGCTGCCTGGAAAACCCAGTATCTTTATAGGCCTCGAAGACCTCAGGCAGGCACATGCTATGACGAGGTTGGGCCTTGAAGGCGACCGGCCCCTGATATAGCTGCAAAATGTCCTCCAGACAATCTGCATACTGAGCAATGGAAGCAAAAACAAACTGAAGCGCATTCATCGGATCTTGTAACCCGGAGACATCGGGAGGAGCTACCGGGGCCGCGACGACACCGGATGCGGTCAGTTGCGGAGGGATTTTCCGTTCCTCTGCAGCGGGCGAATGCCCGGCAGCGGGAGCCGCGAGCACCGGTTCGGCAAACCCGATGCCCGCGCAGGCACACACCGAGAGCGCATAGGGAATTGCAGCTACAAACAAGCGCGCAGTAGTTGCGCAAATTGACGAACTGGATTGAAACTGGAACACTCCCTCTGAGGGAAGGGTGACTCTGTCCACGGGCGTTCTCACTCTCGGAATCTAGACCCCAGACTGCAAAAGTCGAAATGTCAGGGTCTACTAAGAAACAACGGAAAAGCTCCCGAGATCAGCTCAGTCCCAAAAAAAACTTCACATTACTTAACGCCAGGCGGTTTTTCTCGAAGATAGTCTGTCCATGTCCTTCTGTTGACCCCCACTCCATCTAGATCTCTATGACCACCACAGACATCACTGTCCTACTGCAGCGCTGGAGTGCGGGCGACAAAGAATCGCTCTCCAGGCTGGCACCACTCCTTTATGACGAACTGCATTCTCTGGCTCGCCGCTGCCTGTCCTCCCAGCCGCGAGGGCGGACTTTGCGGGCCACGGCTTTGCTGAACGAGCTTTACTTGAAACTGGCATCGGCGCAGAACCCGCCTACCTGGCAGAGCCGCACCCATTTCCTGGCGGCAGCGGCGAAGGGCATGCGGAGGCTGATTATCGATCATTCCCGCACCAGGTTGGCGGCCAAGCGCGGCGGTGGGGTCGCCGATATCGTGCTTGAGAATCACGAGTTGCCCTACGCGCGCCGGGACGAGGATCTGATTGCTCTCGACGAGGCGCTCGAGCGCCTGGCGGAAGTAGATGCGCTCAAAAGCCAGATTGTAGAACTCAGGTTCTTTTGCAGCATGACGATCGAGGAGACGGCAGAAGCGGTGGGCGTTGCCCCCGCCACTGTCAAGCGCCACTGGACCCTGGCGCGGGCCTGGCTCGCACGCGAAATGCAGCCGTTATGAATCCGCGACTGTGGGACCAGGTGGAGGAGTTATTTGCACAGGCGCTCGAGCTTCCCCTTTCCGAGCGCGATGCTTTTTTAGGTGCCGCCTGCACCGGCG